>JBEIPV010000013.1:0-44840 GCA_040376855.1 Bacteriovorax sp. | reverse complement strand
GAACATGAATTGGTTTTGAGGATCACCTACGTTATAAAGACTGTTGGCGTTTCTTCTTAGAACGCGCTTACGATCTTCAGTTTGAGAAAGAGCAAGTCCATCACTCGTTCCCGTCATGGGATGGTGACAAGTCATACAGCTGATATTTCTATTTCCAGAAAGATTCGGGTCCATGAAAAGTCTGCGGCCCAATTCGACTTTTGCTCGGTGATCAAGAGCATTGTTCACTGGAAGTGTTTCGTATTTACCGATGCCGAAAAGTTTCAGCTTTTGATAGATATACTCGTCAGCTGGATCAGCGAATACGGAACTACTAATAAGGCCTGCGCCCAACGTAAAAATGATTTGCTTATTGAATGTCATGGGCGACATGCTAGTGGCCCATGATAAGTTTGGCTAGTCAAACTTTCTAACAATTGAGTGAGAAAACTTACTCCACAATATAATCCGCCGCGACTTCACTCCTCACTAACACGTTGCCACTCTGCAATTGCGTCGCATCGCTTTCACGAGCAGACTTCATCATCATCACTCCCCCGGCCATTGGCACTGGTGAATTTTGAGATCTTGGAGTCAGTCTATAAATCCCTTTTAATTTTACTTTCGCCGCACGAGCTAAGATCTCGGCCTGAGCTTCAGCAGACTTTACTGCGTCTGTTAATAATGCACGCTCTTCATCGGCCCTCTTATCCAAATCAAACCCAAGCGAGTTAACATTCACTCCACCTGTCATTGATTTTGAAGTTGTCGTTAGTGAATCTAAAAAAGACCCGGCATCATCAGTTTTTCTAAGTGTAATCGTGATCCCTTGGTTAGCAATGTAACCAGAGATATTGTTCCTATTCGTTTTTTGATCGTAAACGTACTCAGGATTTAATTCGTAATTGCTGGTCTGAACATCTTCTTTTTTTACTTTAAAAGACTCTATGCTTTTTTTGAAAACAGCGTAGCTCGCCTGGTTATTTGCTTGTGCTTTTTTAGCTGACTCGCCTTTTCCCCAAACAGTGATATTTAAACGAACGATATCTGGTTGAAATGATTTCTCAACAACCCCAGTCACAGAAATTAAACGAACATCATTGTCAGCAGCGTTTACAGATCCGCAAAGTAAAACAATCAGACAAATTGGACCAAAAATTTTTCGCATAGACACTCTCCCTGTGATAATCTCCATTAATTCCAAAATTATGACGAGATTAACGAGAAAAAGAAAGAGAATGTTATGACAAAAAAAGTAGTAAAGAAAACTCCAGCAAAAAAACCAGCAGTTAAAAATGCTGCACCTAAAACTGAAAGAACAATCATCGATCCGAACGCAAAAGCGACGTCGGCAGACGGTATCTACGGTCTTCCTTTCAAAGAAAGCGAAGCTCGCGTTGTATTCCTTCCAATTCCTTGGGATGTAACAACATCGTACCAAGCAGGAACGTCAAAAGGACCAGGAGCGATTCTTCAGGCCTCAGAACAAATCGACTTTTTCGATCTTGATTATGTAGACGCTTACCAAGCTGGTCTCTTCATGAAAAAAGAAAGTGCAAAAATTAAAAAACTAAACACTGAAGGACGTGCTCTTGCTAAAAAAATCATCGACGCTGATGATGAAACAATGGCAAAGAGTAAAACGCTTCAGGCAAGTCTTAAAAAAGTAAACGCTCTTTGCGATTCATTAAACGAAGAAGTTTACGCTCAGACAAAAGCACACTTAGAAAAAGGCCAGATCTCAGTTGTTGTTGGTGGTGACCACGCGACTCCATTCGGAGCGATTAAAGCTTATGCTGAAAAATACCCGGGAATGGGAGTACTTCACTTTGATGCTCACTCTGATACACGTATCGCTTACATGGGATTTGAAAATTCTCACGCTTCAATCATGCACAACGTGATGGAAAAAATCCCTCAAGTTGGAAAGCTGGTTCAAGTGGGAATCCGCGATTTCTGTGAACAAGAATTCGAATACACAAAAGCTAATAAGAAAGTTGATATCTACTTCGACCAGGTTTTAGCTCAAAGAAAGCTTAACGGTGAGTCGTTCATGAAGATCGCTCAGGAAATCGTTTCAAAGCTTCCTAAGCAGGTTTATATCTCATTTGATATCGACGGACTTGATCCACGTTTTTGCCCGAACACAGGAACTCCGGTTCCAGGTGGACTGGACTACCCTGAAGTTATCTACCTTATCAACGAAGTTGTACGCTCTGGCAGACAACTAGTAGGATTTGACCTTGTAGAGGTTGCTCCGAGTCCTAAAAATGGTGATGAGTGGGATGCTAACGTTGGAATGAGACTGCTTTATAAAATGACTTCTGCGTCTTTAGCTTCAATGGGACATATTAAACTTAGAAAATAGGCCTAAAATAAGAAAGGGCCGATCTTTACGATTGGCCCTTTCTTAAACATCTATGTTGAACTGTTCTTCTTCATAATTTCTGACGTGAGCGTGTGCGAGCGAATACAAGTCCGGGTGATCCATCCGAGGCATAAACTCCAACAGTCGCAATCACAAGGGCCGTCGCTACAGCATATTCTTTAGCATTCCCTATAACAGACTCTCTTAACAGACCTCCAGTCATTGCATCAGCGATCGCAAAAACTGTTACCAGCATCAGAGCAAAACTCCCGTAAGAGTACTGATTTGGTGTCTCGTTATTTTTTGTCATATGCATAGACTTAACTCCTATCGCTGACCTACTGGATGGTTTGGTTAGTAGATGCGATGGAGTCAGTATAGGTGTATTTTGAAGAAATCCTAACTTTTCTATTGGGGAGCCCATAAATCGGGAGTTTATAGAGAAATAGTACGAACTTTTTATTAGTTGAAGTGCCCATTTTCTGAGGACAATCCCAACTATCCTGTGAGAGATTATTAAGTATGAAAACAAAAATACTTTTATTCCTGGTCACTATCCTATTCACTTTTTCTTGTGCTCACAACAAAGCAGCAAGAAACATCAGCGCCCACACGCCGCTTGAAGACCAGTATTGGAACGATATGGCCCTAGAATCAATTGAATCAAATACATCGATTTTAAATACGCTGGAAGAAAACAACCCGGCCCTTTTTAATCAAATCCTAAAAGACGCCAAAGACCCCTACCTTGCTATGTTCTGGGGACAGAGTCTGAACTTTGATTCAGGTGCAAAAAAGAAAATCGTTGAAGATAAAATCATTGCTGATCTTCAGGCCCTATTTAACATTAAAAATGATAACAAAATTGTTCACGCAGGAATCATGCACACCTATGGATACCTGTTTTCTACTATCGACACTCCTTATGGATACAAAAGAAAAAGATGGATTGCTCCAACTTTAAACATGGCCTTTGGAATGGAAGGAAACAGTTTTTCACCCGAGACGATTGAAGGTGGACTTCTTTCTAACGTCACTTACTTCTCTGGAATGTTGGCCTTTAAAAACAAAACTGAACTAAGCCTGCTTAAGAATGTTTCGAACGAAGTCTTCACATACAACTACTCACAACTGAGTGTTGATAGAGTTGAAGAAGAATTAAAAGACTACACACTCGTGACAACATTAGTGCGTTTTCCAGTTAAAATCATGGTTGAAGAAAATGATTACCTGCTGATCTATTCGACTATTCATCGTGCATCAAACAAGGAACTTCTTGTCACAGCGTTTCCTATTAATGCTGAGTCCTATGAGAAGATTATTGCGAAGAGTGGAATGGGTCCTAACCAAAAAATCACACTTCGCTACAATGCTTATTTAGAAGGAATCGGAAATAATCTTACAGGGACCAGAAAGCTCATTAAAAAGTAGACGCCTCCTTCGTTCTTCTTTAAGTTTTCCTCCTAACATATTTAGTGAGGTTATTGATGAAAGCTCTTTTTACAGGCTTACTACTTTCCCTATCTCTATCTGCATTTTCTGCAGACACAAAAGTTACATGCCTAGACTCTCTAGGAAACGTAGTTAATGGAAGCATCCCTGCTCTAAAAAGCGTTATGGCCAGCCATAAAGGTGACAGAACTCAAGTTTTCGTAACAGGTGTAATCACTGAAATCGGTAAAGAAGATCACAGCGGTCTTGCTCACCAAAAATACAGTATCAAAATTGATAAAGACATTACGTTTTTAATCGTAAGCAACCTGGCATTCGGCCGCATTCCTCTAGTTGTTGGAAAAACTGTTTCAGTTTGCGGAGAATACAAAAGAGTTGGTAAAGGAATGGTTCACTGGACTCACTTCGATCCACACGGGCCGCACGCAAATGGTTTCACAATCATGGACGGCGTTCTTTACGGTGATAAAGAAGAGACTCTAGTTAACAGATACTAAAAAAATATTAGAGCGAAGTACTCTCCGCTCTTGCCTCTTTAAAATTTTGAAGCTCGTCGTGTGGTGCCAGTAACATCGTATTTGTAGGAAATGCAAAACGAACACCGACTTCGCCTGCGAGCTTTAAGATTTCAACAATCACCTTGTGCCTTTCTTCCAACTCAACATTTCCATCTGTCGTTTTAAAAAAGACCGTAAATAGAATATTGATCGACTTATCCGTCATATCATTCACGTACACTTGAGCATTATCTGGATTGATAACCGGGTGAATCTTGCATAGGTATCTTAAACGTTCACAGAATTCTTCAATCTTTTCAATCGGCGTATTGTAATCAAGCTGTAAAAAAGTTCTAAATCTTCTTGATTCTCTCATCCCGTAATTATCAATCGCCATATTGGCCAGAACGTTATTGGGAAGACTCACCAGCGATTGGTGTGGAGTTCTGATACGCGTGCTTCTAAAACCTACTTCTTCAACTGTTCCTTCTAGGCCTTTATCTAAAATAACATAGTCCCCGATTAAAAAAGGACGATCCATAATAACGGTCACTGATCCAAAAAGATTTGAGATCGTATCTTTTGCAGCAAGGGCAACGGCCACCCCCCCGATTCCCAGACCGGCAAGGATGCTACCGATATCGAAGGTTAAACTGTGGGCCACCAGGATGGTCCCAAAAGCGATAACTAAAACCTTAGAGGTCTTAGAAAGCATCGGAACTAAAACATCGTCAAACTTGTTTTGCGTGTCTTTAGCGATCTTCACAAAGTGCATCGTGATAAGATCAACAATTTTAACTGCAGACCAGACAGAAGTAAGCGCAATCAAAATATAAAAAGCACGAATGAGGATAGCGTATGTGTCTAAATCCAAGTCGAGAACTCGCACTCCTCCCATACACACCATTGAAAAGGCCAAAAGACCAAATGGTAATGTTGCTTTGTAGTGGTCTTTATCTTTAAAATTCAGCGACTCTTTTTTGACTAGTGCTCTGATGTATAAAGTTGTCAGGTAGCGCACCAAACTTAAAGCAAGAATCCCTACGCAAAAAATGAAAAGAAAGCCCAGCCATTGTCCTTTGGTGAACATCAGCAACTCTTCACTTGTCCATGCAGGCAAATGACTCTTTAACTTAGTTCTCCAGTTTTTATACTCAACAACCCCATCAACCACGTTTAAATGCGACACTGATGCATATAAATTTCCAATTGTATTAACAGTTTCAGGAGTAAATCTCCAGGCCCCATCAGCATTTTTTTCGATGGCGATTTCCGCTTCAATCGTTCCTCCATCGTCGGTCGCGATAGACTGTTTTCTAAAATACCATTTAGACCCATCCACCTCATTGGGGATATGGTTGAAATCAATTCTCGTAATTCTATCCAAAGTGTTAATCAAGCGCTCAGCGGCCTGTCTTCCGGTCATTTCGCGCATGTTTTCATCTATGCGTGAAAGATTAAAAGTTCTTGCGGCCTGATCGAAATAAGCACGTGATGATCCAGTTCCTTTTTTTACCTCTTCCATTGAGTTAACAAAAGTGCGCATTGTTTCGCGTGGGCTTTTTAACTTTTCCAATTCTTCGTAACGAATATATGTCGGATCAGCAACCTGAACTGATTTTTCGGCCGCGGGTTTAGATTCCATCGCCTTCTTAAGAACCGAAGTCGGTACTTGCGCTTGAGCTGCGACAGAGAAAATAAATAAAAATGAAATAACTAGATGACGTATCAACATGATTGTTTTTCCCAATGATTAAGGAGGTTTAAAAAATTTACCTTGAAGGCACTTTTTGGTCAATGGATAGATGCCTGATCTTTTTAGTATATCAATATATTTTCCAACAAAATATATCATCGCTATGGAAGAGAAATTGATAGGAGTAAGCTCATTACAAGTCATACTTTTTCTCAAGGACGAGAACATGAAAAAAATCGCTGCACTTATGGCATTCCTATGCCTGTCTTCTCTACACGCCAATATTGTTGAAGAATCTTATTACATTCAAACCAAAGATCAGAAAGTTTTTGAACTGCTTAAATCAAGGCCGGAACTCACACTTGATCACGTAGAAGAAAATGGTTTTGAACTTTATGGACCTCGTGGTTTAAAAGCTTTTCTTGTAAGAAACAACATCCCTCACTTCTCGATGAAAATCGGAAGCCTTAAGGCCCGTGGTGCTTATCCATCGCCTGAAGAAATCGAAAAAGAACTAAAGTCTGTGACGAGTCAGTACCCGGAAATCAGTAAAATGTTCTCTATTGGTAAATCGGTAAAAAATCGCAACCTATGGGTGATTAAACTTTCACGCGATGTAGGAACGGACGATGACCGTCCGGAATTTAAATACATCGCTAACATGCACGGTGATGAAATTGTCGGCCGTGAAATCATGGTGAAGTTTATTAAAGATCTTTTAGCAAACTACGGTAAAGACCCTCAAGTCACAAACCTACTTGATAGAGTGCAAATCTATATCATGCCATCAATGAACCCTGATGGAGCGGCCAACAGCACACGTGGAAACGGCAAGTATGTTGACTTAAACCGCGACTTCCCTGACTTCTCAACGACAGACAACAAAGACACAGTTGAAGGAAGACAGCCGGAAACTCAGGCCGTCATGAACTGGCAGAAACAAAGAAACTTTGTTCTTTCTGCAAACTTCCACGGTGGTGCTGAAGTTGTAAACTACCCATGGGATACGATTGGAGATAAATTCCCTCAGTTCGATTATGTCAAAGAATTAAGCCTGGAGTACTCAGGGCTTGCTCCTTATATTTCCTCTTCAACGGCCTTTAAGAATGGTATTACTAATGGGTATGATTGGTACGAAGTAAACGGTGGAATGCAAGACTGGAGTATCAAATACAGAAATGATCTTCAACTGACGATTGAACTATCAAATACAAAATGGCCGGAATACTCAAAAGTGGATTACTACTATCAGCAAAACAAAGCTGCTCTTATGAGATTTATTGAACGAGCTATTCCTTAAAGATCCTCTGAAATTAAAATTTTATTAAAACCTAATTTTTCCAATTCGCTCACTTTGATGGGCGAATTGGGATGAATAAGACCACGAAGAGAAAAGTGATGGTCTTTTTTTTGCCCAATCAAAATTTTATCTTTAAACTCTTTATTCTTATTTAAGTAACGACTAAGCATCAAACTATTTACAAATGTAATATCCACTTTTCTTGCCAATAAATCAGAAAGATTATCGATGTTGGATTTACCCTGAATAATCCCCTTGGCCATTAAGTTATCAGCTTCGGTATTCATATCGTTTAACTGGTAATGATAACCTAATACCACTTCCACTCTTTTATTTTCCAAGCTATCAAAATACTTTTGATCACGACCTGTCTCGTGTAAAGCAACGGCCAGCTCTGAACCATTACATAAAACTGGGGTTCGCTCATAATGAATACCTGATTTTTTCCAGCTCCACGATTCATCTTCGAATAAGATAAGATCAAATTTCTGCGTCTTAAAATCACGGTACCTACGATTGGCACTAGTGAGAACAAATTCAAATCGGTATTTTTTTTGAGAAGAGTTCAGCTTATAGATGAGATCTTTAACAACCCCTTCTTTTCCTTCTTTTTCAACAAAGGGAGAAAACTCATAACCGCCGACCTTAACAATAATAGGCTGCGCTTTTCCAAAAGCTAAAGTTGAAAATATGATTAAACAAATAATTACTGATAATTTAAAAAATCGCATGTCTTCATTATCTAAAGAAATGAAGCTCATTTGCAATGAAGATTTTCATTTTACAAACACCGGAGATCTAAGTCTCGATTACTTTAGCGTAGTTAAGAGTTTTGTCTTAAGTTTTTTGAGTCTGATTCTTTTATCTTTTTTTGCAGTCGTCGCAGCAAATGCCAAAAGAGTGTTCATTCTTTCCAGATTAAGCCAGTCTTCTTTTGGTGGATCACCTTCTTTAAAATTCAAAGGGCAGTAATCCAGTGCGTTTTCACTGGCGATGTATAAAGGCAAACCTTGAGTGCGGCAAATAAGCGGGCGCGGTTCATAGATAGTGCATTGGTCGTTGTACAAAAAAGTACAATAACTTTCTTGATGAGGAGTTTTCCATAACTCTAAAAGCCTTGTTTGCTCTTGCACATCCTGAGCATAAAACCATTCTTCAATTCTGTCGGCTTCAATTTCAAAAACGCTGATGTCTGTTTGGCAGCATTTTGAACAGCCTTTTTTGCATTCCATTTTTTCACTATGCTTCTGAGAGATTTTTTCAAAAAAACCAGAAGCATTTTCTTGTAATGTAACAATAGGATTACTCATTATTGGATGATCCCGGCCGACGCTTCAAGCTGCTTATGGTTTAAGACTGCAAGAATTTTTGTTTTTTCAGCATTTCTTTTGTTAGTCAGATAAAGATTGAGAGAAGTTAATACGTCTAAGTTACTTACTAATCCTAGACGGTAATCTCTGATAGTTTCATCATAACTTCTTTTTGCTTTTTCTAAGGCCGTATCAAAGGCTTTGATTTGGTCAAAGTAACGGTGAAACAATTCGTATCTTGAAGTCACTTCAATTTTAATACTCTTTTCATAATCTGATAGCTGGTACAACGCTGTTTGTTTCTTTTCTGTCGACTCTCTCACTTTCGCCTGAGAAACCCCTCCCTCGTAAAGAGGAATGGTTAAATTTAACCCCACATCCCAGTCAGAATTTCTTGAAGCCGTTGATCCACCATCTTTAATAGCGTACCAATTTGACAGTAAATCAAGAGTTGGCAGGTATGAACCTTTAGAAATTTTAACATCTCCTTCGAACTGTTGAATCTCTAATTGCTTATTCTGAATATCTTCACGTGCTAAGGCCAGGTCAATATACTCTTGCAGAGTTTTCACTGGAGAAGTCTGATCAAACTTAATATCAATTGACTGCTCTTTATTTAATCCAGTCAGGATATAAAAGCGGGCTTCACTTTCTTTTAAAAGGCCTTGAGCATCCAGCATTTGAGCATCAACCGAAGATAGTTGTGCTTCGGCCTGAAGAAGCTCTCCTCTTCTTGAGCGGCCAATCTGCAAGCGCTTTCTAATTTCATCTACACGCTCCTGACTTTGCTTTTTAAGCAATTCAAGATTTTTTGTATCGTTCAAATTAAGCAAGTATGTGTAATACGCATCTACAACTTCCATATACAAAGTCACGCGGTCAAGCTGTCTTTGATTTTGGGCAATCTTCACGCTCGCATCAGCATTTTTAATGAGCTGACGGTCGCGACCACCGTTATATAAGCTGGTCGTCAGATTCAAACCTAATGTTTTTTGATCTTCGAATTTTTCTTGTTTCAAGTAAGTTCCACGAATCGAAAGCGTGGGATAGTATGAGCCCTGTCCTTTATTTCTAAGTTCCATGCTCTGTTTCAATCTTGATTCGTTAATATTGTCGGCCTGATTGTTTAAAACAGCGCTGTTGAAGCTCTCTCCCAATGTAACGGCGAATGAATTTGAGGCATAGAGAACAGTAAATAAGCAACTAATGAACAGTTTTGATGAACCCATGAATCCTTCCGGTGATTGTAAATGAAAGCCTTTGAAATTATATTAAAACAAAGGCCATTCAGAGTGTAAATCTTTCTACCAATATTCGTAGTTAAGTGCTAAACATGTCTAACAAAAAGTTATACGGTAAATTTCTAAGAGGGTTTCATGAGAATTAAAAATGTTCTTTTCTCGCTTGTCTTACTATGTGTATCGGTTATTGCTCCTGCAGCAGTTGAAGCCGCACCGCTCAAAGTTGGTATGGTTACAGATGTGGGTGGCGTCAATGATCAATCCTTCAACCAATCTGCTTGGGAAGGACTTCAAAAAACAAAAAAAGAACTGGGAATTAAAACGAGTTACCAGGAATCAAAACAAGACGCGGACTATCCTGCAAACCTAGAAACTCTTCTGGATGCTAAAAACGATATGATCTGGGGAATTGGATTTAAAATGGCCGACGCTATTTTAATTGCAGCTAAACAAAATCCTAAGCAAAAATACGGAATCATCGACTACTCTTACGGGGATAAAACTCCAAAGAACGTTGTGGGTGTTATGTTCAAAGCTGAAGAAGGTGCTTTCCTGGCAGGATACATTGCAGCCAAAATGAGCAAGACTGGAACTCTAGGATTTATCGGTGGAATGAGTGTTCCTATCATCCACAGCTTCCAGTATGGATTTAAGGCCGGAGCAAAATTCGCTAACAAAAAAATTAATGTTCTTGAGCAACATGCAGAATCTTTCACTGATGCTGCTAAAGGAAAGGCCATTGCTAATCAAATGATCGGTAAAGGTGCAGACGTTGTCTTCCACGCCGCAGGTGCTGTTGGTGATGGTGTTATCGAAGCTGCAAAAGAAAAAAACAAAATGGCCGTTGGTGTTGACCGCGACCAAAACTACCTTGCTCCTAAAAATGTTATCACTTCAAGCATGAAGAGAGTCGACAACGCTGTTTTCAACGTTGTGAGTGATTTAAACAAAGGTATTTTCAAAGGTGGAACAACTGTTGAGTACGGTCTAAAAGACGGTGCTGTTGATATTGCACCTACGACTACAAAAATGATCCCTTCTATTTTATTAGAAGAAGTTGCAAAAATTAAAAAAGATATCATTGCAGGAAAAATCAAAATTCCTTCAACTGAAAAAGCTTACAATATTTACGCTAAAACTCTAAAATAAAATGCTGGCACTAGAACTTAAAAATATTTCAAAAACGTTTGGTACTTTTAAAGCAAATAACCAAATTAACCTCGCTGTGAACAGCGGCGAGGTTCATGCTATCCTCGGCGAAAACGGCGCAGGAAAATCCACTCTCATGAAAATTATTTACGGCGAGCATCTTCCCGATGCCGGCGGTGAAATTATTCTTCGTGGAGCAAAAACTGTCATTCAAACTCCGGCCCATGCAATCTCCCTGGGAATCGGTATGGTTCATCAGCACTTCAGACTAGTGCGCCCCTTCACTATTTTACAAAACATTATCTTAGGAATTGAGCCTAAGAATTTTCTGGGCATAATTGATTACAAAAAGGCCCGCAAGAGAATTGAAGAAATTATTCAGACTTATAATTTAGATTTAGACCTTGATCAAAAAATTGAAAACGTCAGTGTTGGAACCCAACAGCGTGTTGAAATTATCAAGACCCTCTATAGAAACGCAGAGATCATTATTTTAGATGAGCCCACTGCTGTTTTAACACCTCAGGAAATTAAAGTTTTCTACTGTATCATCAATAACCTTAAGGCCCAGGGAAAGACGATTATCATCATCACCCACAAGCTTCATGAGATTAAAGAGATCGCCGATCGCTGTACTATCATCAGAAAAGGTGAATACATTGAAACGGTTGATGTCAACACAACAAGTGAAACGGAACTTGCCAGTAAAATGGTAGGAAGAGATGTTGAACTAGTTGTAGAAAAAACTCCTGCTCTTCCCGATGGTAAAGTTGTTTTCGAAATTCAAAACTTAAATGTCGTGAATTCAAAACAGCACCAGTGCATAAAAAACTTTACGTTCAATTTAAGAGCTGGTGAGATCACAGGACTGGCCGGGATTGATGGAAATGGTCAAAGTGAACTGGTTCAGGCCTTAACTGGTTTAAGAAAAGTTCACAGCGGAAAGATTCTCATCAATCAAAAAGACATCACCAATTTATCTCCTAAGAAAATTTATAACAATAAACTAGGATGCATTCCAGAAGACCGCCAAAGAGTGGGCCTGGTTATGGATTTTAAGATTAAAGAAAACTTTGTTCTGCAAAAGATTGATGAAAGACCATTTTCAAAATATGGGTTCATCATCAACCGCGAATTAACAAAATTCTCTAACGAGCTTATAACTCGATTTGATATCAGACCGCCAAACTCTGAGCTTACGGCCATCAGTCTTTCAGGTGGGAATCAGCAGAAAATTATTCTGGCACGTGAAATCGCTCAGAACCCGGAAGTTCTTATCGCCTTCCAGCCGACTCGCGGACTCGATGTTGGAGCGATTGAATACGTTCACCGCGAACTTATTAAACTAAGAGATCAGGGAAAGGCCATTTTACTTATTTCTTACGAGCTGGATGAAGTTATCAATTTAAGTGATCGCATTGGAGTTATTCACAAAGGAGAATTGTGGGCCGATATCGACCACAATACCATCATGACTAATCCAAAATTAAAAGAAGACATTGGTCTTTATATGGCGGGAGGAAAACCTGCATGAAAAAATTTATCATCAGCGCTCTATCAATCATCATGGGATTTTTAATCGGCGGGCTTGTTTTAAAGCTCTCTGGTATCTCTCCTCTTGAGGCCTATCAGGTTATGTGGGAAGGGGCCTTCTCACAACCCAATTATATTTCTTATATCATTGTCCGCTCAACTCCCCTTATCCTAACAGGTCTTTCTGTCGCTTTTGCTTTTAGAACCGGGCTTTTTAACATTGGGGCCGAAGGACAATTTATTATCGGTGCTCTGACTGCAAGCTACCTTGGATTTCATTTTAACTTTTCACCATGGATTCAAATTCCTCTGGTGATGATCCTAGCAACTATGATGGCCTCTCTTTATGGCGGGCTGAGTGGATTCATGAAAGCACGCTTTGGTGTACACGAAGTTCTTTCAACAATCATGCTTAACTGGATTGCTCTTTATTTTTCAAACTACGCTGTTTTCATCGATGGCTTCAGACGTCCCAACATGGAAACGACTGAATTTATCAATGAATCAACTTCCATTGGGATTCTATCAAAGTGGAAAGTCAGCGATGCCGGCCTTGAGTGGTTAAGCAATCACGAGTTCTGGTCATCTTTCATGCGTCCACCTGTGAATGCAGGGATTTTTATCGCGCTGATTGCGGTTATTGTCGTCTGGATTATTTTAAACAAAACGGCCTTTGGTTATAAATTAAAAGCAGTAGGCTTTAGCCCCGCAGCTTCTGAATACGCTGGAATCAACACGAAAATGAAAGTCACTCAGGCCATGATGATTTCCGGAGCTCTTTCTGGTATTGCAGGTGCCACGCACGTGATGGGTGTTTCCAACAACGTTGCCGTACTCGCTGCTCACGAGGGTTATGGATTCGATGGTATTGCCGTGGCCTTAATTGGTTCAAACAATCCATTTGGCGTTTTATTCTCAGGCTTTTTCCTGGGAGCATTGAAGTACTCTGGACAAAAAATTCAGTCCACTCTGGAAGCTCCTTCTGAAGTTATCGGGATCATGATTGGTGCGATTATTTTCTTTATCGCTATACCTTCGATCTTTAATTTTGTGACAAAGTCTTGGAGAAAAAACCCATGAATGAAATGATGTTTTTATTTTCAACAACTCTTATGTACTCAACTCCACTCATCTTCACAGCTCTAGGCGGAGTGATGTCTGAGAAATCGGGAGTGATCAATATTGGTCTGGAAGGGATGATGACTTTTGGAGCGTTCGCTGCTTCATGGGTGGCCATCACACAAAATAATCCATGGTTGGGTCTTCTTGCCGGCGGAATCGCTGGAGTGTTATTAGCATTTCTTCATGCTGTGGCCTCAATTAAATTTAAGGCCAATCAAGTTGTCTCAGGTATGGCGATTAACTTCTTAGGAAGTGGATTGGCGATTTTCTTTTGCAGAATCTTTTTTGATGGAGCAAGTATGACTCCTCCACTTGATTTAGAAAAAAAGATCCCGGCCTTCTTCAATCAATACGCCACTGTGTATATTGCTTTTATAGTCACACTTATAATCTGGTTTACCTTTAATAAAACGAGATTTGGACTAAGGCTTATAAGTGCCGGAGAACATCCTAAGGCCTCTGGTGCCGCGGGAATCAACGTCGCATTTTACCGCTACGCTGGAGTTCTTTCATCAGGTTTTTTAGCTGGAATTGGCGGTGGAAGTTTATCAATCGCTATCGTTTCTAACTTTCGTCCAACACTTATCTCAGGCCAAGGATTCATTGCATTAGCTGCGATGATTTTTGGAAAATGGAATCCGGTTGGGACATTGTTTGCTTGTCTCTTTTTTGGTTTTTCACAGGCGCTGGTAGTCTTTATTGGTGGCTTTGAAGGTTTGCAAGTTTCTTCGCAACTTTTAGCGACACTTCCATATGTATTGACGCTGATTATTCTGGTAGGCTTTATGGGTAAGACAACTGCACCAAGTGCTCTTGGGCAATAACCCTTAACCACTAAAAGGAATGATTATGAAAGCTTTATCACTAGCGCTAGTTCTAGCGTTCTCTATGAATGTTATGGCCGAAACTCAGCAGGACAAAAACAAGAAACTTGTCATTGATTTTTACGAGCTTGCTTTTAACAAACACAAACCGACTGAAGCTGCTAAAAAGTATATCGGTGATAAATACATCCAGCATAACCCATTCGTTCCTAATGGGGCCGAGCCGTTTTATACCTACTTCGAAGGACATTTTAAAAAGAATCCAAAATCAAAGGCCATTATTAAACGTGCTGCTGCTGACGGAGACCTGGTATTCCTTCATTTAAATTCGAAAGAAAACGATCAGGACCCGGGCTCTGCTATCGTTGATATCTTTAGAGTTGAAAACAATAAGATTGTTGAGCACTGGGATGTTATTCAAGAAGTGCCTACTAAAGGAATGGCAAACCAAAATACGATGTTCTAATTCTGAGTTGGAAAAAATAATTTAAAGCGTGTGCCCGGCGGGCCTTCCAGTGAAGTTTTTGTTTCAAACGAAATTTTTCCATGAAGCCTGTCGACACACCCTTTAACAATAGGCAGACCAAACCCAGTTCCCATTTCACCATTTGTTCCAGGACATGACCTTGAAAGATTGGCCTCGAAAATATTCTCGCGCATATCTTTAGGAATTCCGACTCCGCTGTCTTCGATTAAAAACTGCACTCCTCCATCAACTTTTGAAATGCGCAGCCTGATCTCTCCACCTGGATTTGAGTACTTTATAGCATTTGAGAGAAGGTTACCTAAGATCTGATTTAAGATTAAGCTTCTGCTCGAGACAAAAGAATAAATTTCAATTGAAACTGACCAGTTTAAACGAATATTTTTCTGATCAAGCCTATCAGCATTGATTTCTTTTAACTCTAAAACCAGATCCCTTAAATCAATTTCACCAAATGTGATTTCTTTCTTATTTAATTCAGTAAGGCGCAGCTCTTTAATACTCTCGGTGATCTGAATAACACGTTCAGTGGCCTTATACGCTCTGGCCACTGAACTCAGCTGCACTTCGGTCAAAGCTGTCTTAATAAGATGGTTTAGTTTCACAGCAATAACTGTCAGAGGTGTTGAAATATCGTGAGTTAAAACGTTAATCAAGTTCTGTGTTCTCTGACGTGAGTCTTCAAGCTTACTTGAATTTTGTTCAACTAATAAAACGTGCACCCAGATAATAACTGTTGAAAGAAAAATCCATCCAAATAAAATGAGCCCCTGAGAGACGACATGGCCCTGAGGAGAAATCACAAAAGGAAAGTGGTATCCACTGAGTTTTAACATTAAAAAGAAAAGTACTGTCGTCGCTGTAATAGATGCCCAAAGAAGCACGCCTTTTCTGCCAGCAATAACCCCGGAAATCATCGGCAAAATCCCCAGCCAGATTAAAATATTGCTATCAAATCCGCCGGTGTAAAAAGCAAATGTTCCCTGATGGGCCAGTCCACTGGCAATAAAGATATTAGAAAATAAAAAATAATTATTACTTCTTCTGTATAAAAGCGGAGAAAGTGAATGGGCCGTACTGGCGATCACTCCCACAATCCCAGGGACAGGTGAAGTCATAGTCATCCATGCTACGATGGCATAGGCCCACATAAGGAGCCCGGTAGATAACACAGACACCAAATGGGCGTGCATATACCTTTCCGGAAGATCCTTCTTATCAAGTCGTCTTTCAGCTATATAGTGATAGAGTCTTAAATAATTATGTAAGATATAATTCTTCAACTGCGCCCTTAAAAACCACTACAGAGTAAACTTAAACTTAGAAAGCAGAAGTCCTGGCGCTTTTGATCCACCAACATCTCTTTGGAAATATGATCCCGTTGAAGGACTTGTTTCCGCGAAATTTGTAATCTGCTCTAAGGCATCTCCAAAAATTGAGTAGTAACTTTCATCAAAACGTAAGTCTTCAATTGGAGCGACAATCTCTCCGTTTTCAACCCAGAAACACGCATACCTAGTCATCCCAGTGATACGAGCCGTCTCTCTGTCTGACCAGTTTAAGTAGTGCAGGTCAGAGATATAAAGACCAGTTCCGATTGCTTTATAGATATCTTCGCGGGTCAGGTCTCCGGTTGCGATAACCGGAGATCTCATCGCTTCCCAATCTGTCGCAAAGTTAGATTCAACTTTATATTCATTGGCCGTTCTGGTTGAAACTAAAAAGTTTGCATACTCTCCGCCTTTAATTAAATCCAATTCCGCCGGGCTTACTTCACCTGCTTCGTTGAAACGTGGTGATAGTCCTAAAGAGAAATCTTCTTTAAGCGAGAACTTTGGAGACATCACTTTTTTCTTTTCCCAAAGATCTTTTAGTGAACCATTTCCTTGTTTGTGAGCGGCCATCGAAACCCCTCCCCAAGAAAGTGTTCCTAAAAGTTCACTTACCGCTGAAGGTGCCAGATAGACTCTGTATTCTCCACGAGGGACTTTTTTAGATTCGATATTCATTAAAGAAAGCTTGTATTCAGCATCTTTGATGTTTCTTTTTAATTCTTCAGGACTCCACTCACTACCAGCGTAAAGTGATTTTACTGCTTTTTGTTTGTCGTTATATAACGAGTAATCAAGGTAGAAGTTTCTTGTCTTAAACCAGTGGAATTGTCCTTCTGAGTTGATCGTTGCACGAACAACGTCACCACTTGAGAAAACTCCTGCAAGGTCAACGTTCCCTGCAATGTCCAGAATCAAAGACATCATCTCTTCATTTTTTGGAAGTGCATTTAAGTTTTCTTCTTTAGTCACGCCATAATATTTCGGACGAACTAAATAAGGATCTTCAGGAAGTGCTGCTATCCACTCACGTGCCTGAGCGATTTTTTTAGTCGCAAGCGAGTAATCCATTTCAGTGGCCATGAAAGGCATATTGAAATTTAAAACCTTGTTACCTTTGATAAAATTAAAATCAATGAAGGCCTGTTGTAAATTTGTCACCTGACGAACTTTTGCTTTTGAGAGTCTTGAAAAAAGAGTCTCTTCAGCTGAAAAGTTTAAAGTAAGTTGCTCATCTGAGGCCAGATCAGCAAATACTTTTTTAGCAAAAATTTCAAGATATGAGGATTGTAGTGCTTTCATTATTTTCCTCCTCCAAATACTTCAATGTTTGAGAACAGACACACTGGGCTTGCATGCCCTACGAAGATAACCTGGTTAGGCTCCCCTTTACCGCAGTTACCAAGACCACCAACTTCAAATGTCGACTTATCACCGACCATTTTCAATTGATTCCAGAATGGTGCTGTAATCCCTCTATAGTTAGGATTTTTTACCAGCTTAGTTAATTTTCCGTCTTCGATTAAGCGGCCGTACTCACAACCAAATTGAAACTTATTTCTATAGTCATCAATCGACCATGATCTATTGGTTTGCATGAAGATTCCACGCTTCACCGATTTGATCATATCTTCAAGAGTTGAGGTTCCCGGCTCTAAGTTTACGTTGGCCATACGGTCAATCGGAGCTCTATTCCAAGATGTCGCTCTCTGGCTTGCTACACCTGGAAGGTTTAATCTTTTTTGTGATTCAAGACTTCCTAGTCCTCTTAATAAAACGCCGTCTTTAATTAAGAATTCTCTCGTGGCAACGTTACCGATATCGTCAGCAAAGTAGCTGGCGAACTGACCGACAACTGTTGGATCAAAAGTCACGTTCATTAGAGGTGAGCCATACTTAAGTGTTCCGAAATCTTGTGGTTTAACAAAACTCCATCCAGCATAGTTTCTCTCATCACCTAAGATACGATCTAGCTCTAAAGGGTGACCGATACTTTCATGGATTTGAAGATAAAGCTGATCAGGAGCTAAAAGTAGATCCATCGTTTCAGTTGGACACTCTTCTGCATTTAACAGCTCCATCGCTTCATTCGCGATACGAGTTGCGTGAGCTACAAGTTTTTCAGTGTTGAATTTTTCCAATCCAAACTGTGTGCTTTGGTCATCACCGTAACTTCTTCTTTGGTTACCCAGTTCACTTGAAGCAACAGCACTGATTGAAATTCCTGAGCGGTGAATACTTTGTTTAATATCAGATCCATTGCTGGCGACAAAATGTGTATCCATTTCTGTCAGGGCCATATGTGCCACTCGACTGATAATATGATCGTGAACTTTCATTGCTGTTGATAAGTTCATTAATAGTTCTGTTGCTGATTTTGGATTAAATCCATCGATCCCGACTTCTCCCGGGCTGGTGTAAACACCAACAGCGACCGGACGCTCATCAAGAGAGAACTTTGCCAGGCTGAAGCGGCTTGCTTCGATGGCCGCAAGTTTAGCTTTTTCAGCACAGCTTCTGATCTCGCTTAGTTCAAACGAATTAGTCGCACCATACGCAAACTGACCGTTCATCATCACTTCAATCATAAGTCCGTGGTCTTCTGAAGTGTTTAAGCCTTCAAAAACTTCGTTTCTCACGTTCATAGAAAGCGATCTGCTTTTTACTTCACGAAGAGAAAGATACTCTACTTTCAAATCAGAAAGTGAGTTGAGAATTTCTTTTAGTAACATGATTTATACTCTCCCTTTCCAGTTAGTCATACTTGTTGAGACTCCCAGGAATTTATTAACAGCTGTAAATATTCTTAATGGCAGGACTCCTTTAAAAAGGTCAATCCATTTCACCATGAATGGTTCTCTAACAAAGGCATAGTTTTTTTCAATCCCCTGAATAATTTTCTCTACGATATCATCAGGACGAAGCCATGGGACAAAAAGCGGTGCTTTCACTCCCGAAAACATTCCAGTGTTGATGTAACTAGGACAAACTGTCGTTACATGCATATTGGTAATATCTCTTTCGATAAGCTCCAATCTTAATGATTCAGAAAACCCAATAACGGCCCACTTAGAAGAAGCGTAACTTGTTCCATAAGGAAGCCCGAGATAACCTGAAGCACTGGCGATATTGACAATGTTGGCATCCTTACTCGATCTCAGGTCATTAAAAAATGTATGAGTCATAGCGACCATTCCATCGACGTTGATCCTGTAAGTTAACAGATGTTTTTCTAATGGTTGTTTTTCAAACTCACCGCCAAACACCACTCCTGCATTATTAATCAGGACATCAATGCTGATTCCTAAATCCATGACTTCTTGACGACATTTTTTGATTGATTCAATCTTACTTAAGTCAGCGTAGACGGCGTGGGCCTTACCACCTGTACTCTTAATATTATTGGCCAGCGCTGTTGCTGCTTCAAGATTGATGTCTACGATAATAACCGTGGCCATTCGACTTGCGAGTTTTTCGGCCATCAACTTTCCAATTCCCGAAGCTCCTCCAGTTATAAGTATCTTTTTACCAGCAAAATTCTTCATGATCCCTACAATAAAAAAAGGCGGGAATAATCCCGCCTTCGATTAGACAATTCAATTAATTAATTTTTTAACAATCTCATAGTACCTTGGCCGTCAACATAGAAACTTTGAGCGTTTCTCACTTCGTTGATTAAGCCTTTAGCAATATAAGAAATTTGGATGATCGCTGATGCTGTCGGATCTTCTTTTGATCCAACATTGGCAATACCAATCAGCTCAGAAGTTGCACTGAAGTTAAATCCCCATGCTGCATAAACTTCACTCGCTTGAACTTTTAAGTTCGTAATGTATTTTCCTTTTCCGTTGTAATCACCATTGAATTGGAAATACACCGTGTACGTGAAGCCAATAACTTCACTTCCAAATTTATTTTTATAAGACACGCGGTAGCTTTCAGCTTTTGGAGCTGACCAGTTTGCCATGTCGTAGAATGCAGCTTTTGGATCAGCTCCCTCTATTTTTGGAATAACACTTAGTGATGGGATAATTCCAGTTGTGTTGATAACCGGTCTTCCAGCATCAATGATCGGCCAGATCTTTTTTCCGATTGCAATCAATCCATCCAAATACATTGCGATTTCATCGATTGGATTTCCAGGGACAGCTGGAACTTCGATAAGAGGCACAGTTTCTACGCGTGAAACCTCAACACTCGCAATAACCTGAGACTCGTCTACTTCTTGAGCATAAGCTGATACGTTTAATAGCATTAAAGTTGCAATGAAAAGAGCTTTAAACATTGATGTCTCCTTTGGTTTTTTGATTGAGGAAATATCTCTATTAGAAGACCCTTTGTCTAATAAAAATTAGACTGTTAGAAAAAGTCATTTCACTGTACGACGCAAAGGGAATTTGAATTAATTTTTCAGTTGGAAAACAATTGTTTTTTCAACAAAATATGAAAGTGCTTTTGGTTGAAATTGCCAGAAAGGCACGGCCTCAATTGCGGCCTTATCTAACAGCTCATGACCGCTACTTTTTAATATCTCAGTGTTAGTCGGCTTTCCTTCAGGAGAGACTTTCACTCTTATCTTAACACTTCCTTGAAGTTCACGTTTAATGGCCAACTTTGGATAAGTAGGCTCTTTATAACTTACTGCAGAGTTTCCAAAATCGTATGTGCCATTCCCATCGCCGCTGCCAGCTCCATTCCCGCTACCAACACCCGTTCCCTTTCCATTCTCAGTTGTGCCAGTTTGGGCAACAGTCATTACTCCCTGAGTCGTAGATACTGTTGTAGAAGTTGTTTTAGATGCTGCCGTGGATACCGCTTGAGAACTTGGTGCAGATTTTTTCGGAGAACTGCCACCCGATGAAGACCCAAACTGAACATTGATAGTATTTTTAGTATCTAGTAAAAAAGGTGAAGGCCCTTTATCAATCAAAAAAGTTGATACAACAATAATAAGAATATGAACGGCAAAAGCAATCGCCAGTGAAGTGCTTATTTTAGGCATGAAACTTCATACCAATTTAATAGTTAAGTGTAAATCTCTAAGCCGCTTTGGCCGATTTGATTCTTTCTGAAACTGAATCTATATTCAGTATGATCAATGCACTTTCCTTTTCACCAATGGCCACCGAAACAATTTCTTTAATATCATTTTGAAACTGAGTCTGAATTTTTTGAGTCACCAGAGATGGTACCTTGAATTTTTTATCCTGATCAATTGTCAGAATGCTCTCCAGAGCATCGACCACCAATCCAAAACGTTCGCCTTCTTTTTCAAAAATTAAAACTTTTGTATCGCTGTTTCGTTCACCAGCGATCCCCATTTTATAGAGATTTCTAGTATCGATGACCGTCACCAAATTAGATCTTAAATTAAGCATTCCCAGTACGTGGGCCGGCATCCCCGGAGCATTTAAAATGTCATCAGAATAGTTGATGATTTCTTTGATGTCTCTAATAGGAATTCCAAAAAGATGATCAAGGCGAAATGAAATATAAGACTCGCGGTCAATTTTTTTCAAGGTATTTTCCAGCTCAGCATTTTGATAAATCTTGCTGTGGCCTTCAGTGACTTCCAAGATTTCCGGACCTGATAAAACATGCTCGTGGTCCAACAAAAAGATCTCTCCTTCGTTGGATAAATTCAAACATCCTTGGAACATCGAAATTCGGTCTTTTGAAAGTAATGGCACTGTCATTTTGTCGTCTTCGTAATAACTGTTAATGCAGTCTACGCTATCAACCATTAGTCCAATTAATTCTCTACCAATTTTTAAAATGATGATCCTCTGATCACTTTCTTCTTTCACTTCATTTTCTTCTAACGTTGTCATCTTTAGCACTTTTGCAAAACTCACCACGGGAATAGTGCGACCACGAAGGTTGATGATTCCCAGGAAAATATCATTTTGAATACTGGAAGTTTTGATCTCTGGAACTTTTACAATTTCATGAATCGTTGAAATTTCAAAGGCCATTTTAATATCTTTTACAAAAAAAGAGATGCATTTGCTTCTTTGATCTAAGCGCGAATTCTTAGACTGAACACTGCTGATTTTTTGTTGATCAATAATTTGCGGAATGTTTTCAATTGTAATCAATGCCGGTGTATCAAGAATTTGCAATATTCTGTCACCATTATTTAATTTAATAGCTCCCGATATCACTCTATGAGACTTTTCGGCCGCATACCCGAATTCGCTGATATCATCTTCTGACACTCGCAGAATTTCGCTGGTTGAATCAAATACCAATCCAACACGTGCACCTTCAATCTCAACAATCGCCACTTTCTGAAGATTATTCACGGTAACATCAGGGTATTTCAACAAGCTTTTCAAATTAATTATAGGAATAATCATCCCACGAAGATTAAAAACTCCCAATAAAAAAGTAGGTGCTAATGGCATCGGAATAATTCGATCGGGAAAATTTACAACTTCCTGAACAGATTTAACGGTAATTGCAATTTCCGTTTTATCAATATGGAATGAAGTATAAATATTGTTTGCTACTTTTTTCATGAAAATCCTTTAACCTGCTTTCAATATAGAAAATTGATTTTCTTCAAGACGAATGATATCAACCTCTCCCGTCGAACAGTTGATGTAAATTTTTACTCCACCATCGACAGCGAGATCTGACTTCTTTATCTTAAATCCAAAGTGGGCCAACCACTTCGCCGTCGCATCAGCATTATGCTTTCCAATCTGTGCGCGATTAGTTTTTAGTAATTGGTTCATCATATTACCGCCACCAGCGACATAAACATCAATCTGACCAATGTCTTCTTTTTTAATTTTCATCAACGTCATCAACGAAACGATACCTTGTTTAACATACCTGGCACTTATCTGGTGCTCGACATCTTCACCTTCAGGTAAAAAGCAGTGGGCCAGTCCGTAAAGATTTTTTTCTTTCCAGACAAAAGCAATCCCTACGCAAGATCCGAGACAGGTTTTTAAAAAATCTCCTGTCGATCCGACTTTGACTTCTGCAATTTTCACATGAATATCGTTCATGCTATGCTTTATCCTTTTTGCTATAGATACATGCCTGATGAAATTCATAAGGCGTATCAAGTCGATTAAGTGATTCAGACTCTCCAATCACCAGCATGCCATCTTCAGGAATACTCTTACCGACATTTCTTAAAACTTTTTCCTGATCAACGCTGTTGAAATAAATCAAAACGTTCCTTAAAAAAACAATGTCAAACTGGTCCTTTTTCACTGTAAAAAGGTTATGAGTTGTAAAACTTACTCTCGACTTTAAACTTGAAGAGATTTTAAAAGAGTCTTCTCCATCGGCCGTAAAATACTGTTCAAAAAGCTGTGGTTTACTTTTTCTCAAAAATTCCACCGAACGACCGTTGTAAATTCCCTTCTGGGCCTCATCAAGCACACTTGTTGAAATATCGGTCGCAATAATCTTGAAATCAAACTTTGGATTTTTGCGTTGAAAATCAGTACAGCAAATAGCTAGACTGAAAGCTTCTTCACCAGAGGAAGCGGCCGCTGACCATAACTTTAACTGGCGACCAGGATTAGCGGCATGCCACTTAAGCAAAAAATCGTTTTGGAAATAATCCCAGATCCTTGGAGTTCTAAAAAATGAAGTTTCATTCGTTGTTACAACATTAATAAATTCCTGAATTTCATTTTTATCTTTATCAAGCCAACTCATGTACTCTTCAAAAGTGGCAAGTGAGAGATGCTTCATGCGTTTTCTCAAACGACTTTGAAGCATCGTCTTTTTTTGTTCTGAAATTGTAATCCCCGTCAAGCTATGAACCTTATCAATCACTTTTAAAAGGACTTCCTGGCTCATCTCTTCAGATATGTTCTGTGCTGGCAACATATTAATTCGTCAACTTGGCAATCGTTTGATTTAGATCCTCGATGCCCACTGATAAATTTCTTGTTGCTTGAGCAATAGACTCTGAAGCAATGGCCGACTTCTCAGTTTCATCAGACACCTGCTGAATAGCTGAACTGACTTCTCTTGCTGTTAATAACTGCTCTTCTGTTGCACTTGAGATTTCTGAGATCGACTGAGTTGTTTTCATAACTCCTGCCACGATCTTTTCAAAAGCACTTCCTGCTTGTTTTGAAATCTCACTTCCTTGAGAAACTCTCTTAGAAGATTCATTGATAAGTTTTGAAATTTCTTTTGTCGCTTGAGATGATCTTTCAGCAAGTTTTCTTACTTCATCAGCAACAACCGAGAATCCAAGACCATGTTCACCGGCCCTCGCTGCTTCAATGGCAGCGTTAAAAGCTAATAAGTTTGTCTGAGCTGCAATCTCGCTAATTACTTTTACGATTTCGCTGATATCTTCTGATGATTTACTGATTAGCTCCATTGCTTCAATTGACTTAGCAATAGATTTTGCTCCGATCTCAGCTTCGGTGTGAGTTGACTTTGCAACCACATCGGCACTTTTTGTATTTTGAGCAATTGAATTGATAGAAGCTGTTAACTCTTCAATTGAAGCGTTCATCTCTTCTGTCGTTGCACCAAGGGCCTGAGCTCCACGTGCTACGTTGTTGGCCTTTTCTGTTACATCTTTAAGCTCAGTTGCACTCTTTGCAAAATCAACTGACATTCTTTGGATTGATTCTTCTTTTTCAACTTGCTCAGTGATATCTGTCGCAAATTTTACAACTTTATAAGGGCGTCCTTCTGCATCAAAGATCGGGTTATAAGTGGCTAAAATCCAAATGCTCTTACCTGTACGAGACAATCTTTTGTATCGTCCACAGTCAACTTCTCCACGTGCCAGTTTTTCCCAGAATGCACGGTACTGATTTGTACTCGTATATGCCTCTTCACAGAAGATTCTGTGATGCTTGCCCTTAATTTCTTCCATTGAATAGCCAAGAGTCTTTAAGAAGTTTTCATTGGCCATAGTGATAGTTCCATCCAGCGTAAATTCGATCACTGCTTGAGCTCTATTTATGGCATTAATCTTTCCTTCATACTCAGCAGTCTTCATTTTGTTAGCAGTCACGTCTGTTGCAAATTTAATAACCTTAATGCATTTTCCATTCTCATCGAAAACCGGGTTATAAGAAGCATTAATCCAGATTTCTTTTCCATCTTTTGTCAGGCGCTTATACTCACCAGAATCAAACTCCCCTCTTGCTAGCTTTTCCCAAAACTGGCGGTAAGCTAGAGTTGCAGTGTACTCAGCATCACAAAACATTCGATGATGTTTTCCCTGGATATCAGATAATGAATACCCTAGAGCTGCCAAAAAATTATCATTAGCATTAATAATTGTCCCATCAAGATTAAACTCAATAATGGCCTGGACCTTATCGAGAGCTTGGAATTTTTCGAGTAAATCCTGGTGATCATTATAACTAGATACTTTTTTTAACGCTTCCATATTCAGAGCTCCTAAACAAGAGTTTGCAAGTTTTATTACAAAATTTATCGAAAATTCTCTTGGAATACTTAATTGGTTTTAAACTTAAGAAATGCACCACCTTACCCGCGCATTTCACTTGGTTATTTGAAATATTTTTAAAATTTTCTACGTAAACTATTTAAATTGTAGGAAGAAACTTAGTTTCAATAAAAGGTTATAAAACTAAATGTGAAAAATTGTCGAAACACAATTTTACCTAAAGAGGATACTTTCATCTAAAAAAAGCGAGTAACTAAGAAAAAATTCATTCGTTACTCGAATTTAAAAAAACTATTCAGCGAACATAACTCCACCAATCATTAGGTCCATAGCACAGCCAAATTTCACTTCGCCTTTTTGTAATGAAGCAACTTTTACTGTGACTTCTTTATCAAGTGGTAAATCAACTCTCATCTTCTGTGAAGGAATGGTAATCTCACGTGCACAAGTTGCATTAGTTTTGCGAGTGATCTTTAGTGTAATCGGAGTGCCTGCTTTTACTTTCAGAGTGCTTGGCTCAAAGCCTTTTTCAGTCACAAGCATTTTATATTCATTGGCCGCATCTTTAGCAAAGACCGTAGTTGAAACAAGAGCAAATAATAATACTAAAAACTTCATTCTCTAAACTCCTTGTTATAAATAGATAATCATAAGTATACGTTAAAACGCCTTGTTTTGTGACAATTTAGTCTCAAACCGCCGCTTGTTTATCATACCAATGATTGTCATGACGAAAAGGGCCAGTTATAATGCTGACAACGCCACTCTTTCATAGCAGGAACAATCACAATGGCACTTCCTAAGAAAAAAACAATCGCCCTTATTGCTCACGATGGAAAAAAAGCTGAAATGATCAGCTTCGTAAAAGATAACATCGAATTTTTCAAAAAATTCGACCTGGTAGCCACTTCTACTACTGGTAAACTCGTTGCTCAGACAGGTTTAAAAGTGAAGCGCTTTTTATCAGGGCCAGTAGGTGGTGACGCTCAAATTACGGCCTTAGTTGCGACAGAAAAATGCCACGCCGTCATTTTTATGCGTGACCCATTAGGCATGCACCCCCATGAACCGGACATCTACTCACTTCTTCGTATCTGTGATGTGCACGATGTTCCGCTGGCGACGAATCTTTCGTCTGCTCAGTTAATTGTTAAGGGCCTTGCTAAAAATCTTTTAAAAGAATAAAAAATGATTGTAGTTGAATCCATCTCAAAAACTTATCTCACCAAAAATGCGCAGACTAAAGCTTTGCAGAATGTGAGCTTTAAAGTCGAAGAAGGCGAAGTATATGGTTTAATCGGACTCTCGGGTGCGGGAAAATCAACAGCGCTTAGAACCATTAACTTTTTAGAAGTCCCGGATAGTGGCCATATTTATTTTCAAGGCGATGATCTGGTTAAAAAATCTAAAAGTGAAATGAGATTAGTGCGCCAGAAAATGGGAATGATCTTTCAGCACTTCAACTTACTGGCCAATAAAACCGTTGCCGACAACGTCGCCCTTCCTTTGGAAATTGCCGGCTGGAATAAAGCTGATATTGAAAAAAGAGTGATTGAATGCCTGGACCTGGTAGGACTTTCCAATAAGGCCCGCGCTTATCCGGCCAATCTTTCAGGTGGACAAAAACAACGAGTGGCAATTGCCAGAAGTATTGCCAATCACCCGAAGCTCCTTTTAGCAGATGAGCCGACAAGTGCTCTTGACCCTTTGACAAAAAATGAAGTCATCGACTGCCTTTTAGATTTAAATAAAAAACTTAACTTAACCATCATCATTGCAACTCATGAAATGAAGGTCGTAAGAAAAATGTGTAATCGCGTTTCTATTTTTAAAGATGGATCTATTCAGGAAACTCTCGAAGTGAATCAACACGAGATCAATCCTGCGACTGATTATGGAAAAGCTTTAGTGAGGGAGTTTTAAATGACAAACCTTGCTTATCTTTTACCTGATCTTCAAAAGGCGATTTTAGAAACATTAACCATGCTTGCTTTGGGGCTTACCACTTCAACAATTATTGGTGGGATGATTGGAATCTATCTTTACCTATGGGGCCAAGAGCGTTTATTAAAAAGTGCAACTCTACATTTTATTGTAGGTGGGCTGGTTAATATTGTTCGTTCATTCCCATTTGTTATTTTAATGATTGCAGCAGGTCCTCTGGCCAGAGTTGTGGTTGGAACGACTATTGGCCCGATTGCGGCCACAGTTCCTCTTTCTATTGCCGGAACTGCTTACTTTGCACGCTTGGTTGAACTGGCATTACTCGATGTTCCTCGCGGGACAATTGAAGCTGCTCAATCAATGGGTGCCACTCTTCCTAAGATTGTTTTCAGCGTGCTTTTAAGAGAAGCAAGATCAGGGCTTATTTTAGGTTTCACCACTCTTAGTATCAGCTACCTTTCTTATTCTGCAGCTGCCGGTATAATTGGCGGTGGTGGTGTTGGAGACCTGGCGATTCGTTACGGTTACTACCGCTTTCAAAGTGACATCATGATCGTCACGGTTGTAGGTCTGGTGGTTTTTGTTCAAATTATACAAATGTTAGGAAACTATGTTTCACGTCGTTTAGATAAACGTTAGGAGAATTATGAAAAAGTTTTTAGTTTTATCGCTAATGAGTTTACTTTCAATTACACCTGCACTGTCAGCGACTGCTGAAAAAGTGATCGGGGCTACAGTTGGCGATTTCGCCGATCTATCGCGCGAAAGCTTGAAACCTTTACTGGAAAAGAAAGGATACAAAATCCGCGTGGTGGAATTCACTGACTACGTTCAGCCGAACATTGCCCTTGCTGAAGGCTCACTTGATTTAAATATTTTTCAACACAGGCCATACCTTGAGCAATTCGCCAGAGAAAAAGGTCTGGACCTAAGACCAATTGCTGAAGTTCCGACAGCTCCACTTGGAATCTATGCTGGAAAAATTAAAACACTTGCTGCAGTTAAAGAAGGAAGCACGGTTGCTATGCCTAACGATCCAACGAACCTGGCGCGCGCCCTACTTCTACTTGCTGACTTAAACTGGATCACTCTTCCTCAAAAAATTGACCCGTTTAAAGTTTCACCACTTGATATCGTAAAAAATCCAAAAAAGTTAAAACTTGTTCAGCTTGAAGCTGCTCAAATCCCGCGCTCACTCCAAGATGTAGACTACGCTATCATCAATGGTAACTATGTTGTAAGCTCAGGAATGTCACTTACTAGTAAACTTGCTCCTGAAAAAAGTAACGCTTATATCAACTGGGCCGTCGTAAGATCAAAAGATGCTCAAAGTGCATTTGCTAAGGATGTCATTGCAGCTCTAAACTCTAAAGAGTTTCAGACTTATGCTAAAAATAAATTTAAGGGTTACAAATACCCTTCAACATGGAAATAAAACCAGACGGTTTTTCTCCTGATATTTAATGAAAGAGATTTAGCTATTTCAAGTCCCATGGATTGGGACTATTCTTATTGAGACTCAACGAATAAAAAATAATCCTGGAGGTTTTTTATGCGCAAACTAATGATGGTACTAGCACTTACTCTTTTAAGTGGAACGGCAATGGCCGCAAATGTAAAAATCACATCCTTTAATTATGTTAACCAAGAAAGAAGAGTCGCTGAACTTTGCGGAGTCGTAACTGATTCAGAAGGTCCTGCAACTCTTGTTCAAATCACTGTAGATGAAAGAAGCAAGCGCCCAGCAACTTATAATACAATGGCAGGACCTAATGGAAAGTTCTGTACAGTTGTTGTGACTTTCTACGGAACAGCTAGCGCTGAAGTATTTTAATTTTGATCGCCGTTATAACAGGTTCAACAGGGCTCGTAGGATCCCTGTTGCTTTCAAAGTTACTAACAGACAACGCCATAACCCAGGTGATTTCTGTCACCAGAAAATCTCTCGGTCTTAATAATCCCAAACTCAAAGAAGTTATCATCCCCGATTTTTCTACCTTACTCGATCACAAAGAAGAACTTAAAGGTGACATTTACTTCTGCGCTTTAGGCACCACAATTAAAGTGGCCAAAAGCAAAGAGAATTTCAAAAAAGTTGATTACGATGCTGTTGTAAATTTTGGAAAAATCGCAGAATTTAATCAAGCAAAATCACTTACGGTGATTTCTGCTAATATGGCCGATGCTCACTCGTCAATCTTCTACAATCGAGTTAAAGGAGAAACTGAGCAGGCCTTAATGGAGATGAATCTCAATCGACTTATTATCTTAAGACCAGGACTCCTGATCGGAGAGCGCCAGGAAAAAAGAACAGGTGAAGAATTTGCCATAAAAATAATGAATGTACTCGAAACCGTTCTTCCAGCTAAAATTGAAAAAAGGATGGCCACAAAGATTGAAACTCTGGCAGCAAGAATGCTTAAAGAAGGACAAAATCCGGCCCCCAAAATAAAAATCATAAACGCAGTAGATATTTAACAAAGACATGAAAAAAATAATTTTTGTAATAGTCATGATGACTCTTTCTTCTTGTGCTCTCTTCCACCCAAATCCAAATCGCAAAGAGAAATTTGCTTCCGAAGGACTCATTTTAAAACCGTTTACGACTGACTATTGCTCTGAGTGGCCTGATGGAAAACTTACCGATCCAAAACAATGGGCGGAGTGCTGCTTCACTCACGATATCAGTTACTGGATTGGCGGAACAAAAGATGACCGTGTGACTGCTGATAAAGAACTTAAAAGATGCGTAAGACAGGCCAGTGATTCCCTCAATGGATTTCTTATGTATATTGGAGTTCGCATGGGAGGAAAGCCAGGCAATGCTTCATATGCGTGGGGGTATGGCTGGACAAAAGATCGAGATTATTTTGAATTAAATGAAGAAGAAGCTAAAAAAGCAAAAGAGCTACTTTTGAAATCTGATCTCAATAAAAACGAAAAGGAAAAAAATCTCATTAACGTTTTTATTGAGCAGATATTAGATAAAAAAATTCAGGACTAGTGTCCACCTAAATAAGCACTGCGGACTTCAGGACTGTTTTGCAGCTCCTTTCCAGTCCCTTCAATACGAACCACACCCTGCTCAAGTACATAAGCTCTGTCAGCAAGCTGAAGCGCTCTGTAGGCAAGCTGTTCAACTAAAAGAATCGAGCACGTTCTCGTGTCTCTGATCTTTTTAACAACATTAAAAACTTCGTCAATAATAACCGGTGCAAGACCCATTGAAGGTTCATCCAGAATTAAAATCTTTGGTTTCAGCATCAAGGCGCGTCCGATTGCCAGCATCTGCTGCTCACCACCTGACATTGTTCCCGCAAGTTGATTTTGACGATCTCTTAATTTTGGAAAAATATTAAAAACTTCCTCAATGGTTTCATTGATCGCTGCTCTCTTTTCATTTTTAAAACGCAAAAAGGCCCCGAGCAAAAGGTTATCCATAACACTTTGCTGTCCAAAAATCTTACGGGCCTCAGGACAATGAGCAAGACCAAGCTTAACTCTATTGTGAGCACTGACTCCTTTCATATCTTTACCATCAATAAAAATACTTCCCTGATCAAGTTCGACTTGGCCAGAAATCGCTTTTAAAAGAGATGTTTTGCCGGCACCGTTAGACCCAATGAGAGAAACTAATTCTCCAGGTTTAAGCTCTATTGTAATCCCTCTAACTGCTCTGATCCCACCGTAACTTACACCTACATCATTTACTTTAAGCATTGATGGCCCCTTCTGCTCCAAGGTAGGCCTTTACAACTTCAGGGTTTGCCTGAACATCGCTTGGTCTTCCTTCTGCAATCTTTTTCCCGAAATCTAAAACTGTAATTTCATCAGAGATCTTCATCATCATGTCCATGTGATGCTCGATTAATAAAACAGCGATGCCGGCAGATTTAATTTTTAAAATGATCTGGTTGAACTCATTGATCTCAAGAGTGGTCAGACCTGCAGCTGGTTCATCTAATAAAATAAGTTTTGGTTTTAAGGCCATGGCACGAGCAATCTCTAATCTTCTTGATTGTCCATAGGCCAGGTTTTTTGCCTGCTCATTTGCAAGCGACTCAAGACCAACAAATTCTAATAAACGATAAGCTTCAATTTGTTTTTCTTTTTCTTCTTTTGCCACAGATGGAAGTCCCATCAGCACAGAGAAGAATGATGATTTGTAATGTTTATGCAGACCAACTTGAACGTTTTCTAAAACAGTCAGGTCGCCAAAAAGCTGAAGATTCTGGAACGTTCTGGCAATCCCCATTTGTGCTCTTTCATGAGGCTTCATTTTACCAATTGATTTTCCAAAAGCATTCACTTGCCCGGTTGTCTGATTGTAAAGGCCAGTGATAACGTTTACAGTTGTCGATTTACCGGAACCGTTTGGCCCCATTAATCCGTGAATTGTTCCCGGGTGAACTTTTAGGTTCAGCTTATTCACAGCAACCAGTCCACCAAAGCGCATTTCAACATCATCAAGAACTAAAGGAGTATGGCCATCTTTACACTCTTCCATCTTAAATTCGATTTGAGAGCGATCACTTGGTGTAAAAATTGGTTTAGGTTTTTCAAACAATTTTGGAAAATGCTTTCTCATTAATCCAGCTAATCCGTTTGGAAGGAAAAAGAGAGTTAACAAAAGAAGAAGACCAAAAACCATTAGACGATAATCTTTAAACCATGTGAATAAATCCGGCAGGATTACAACTAAGGCCATACCGATAATGTTACCGAATGTTGATCTGACTCCACCGAAAATAAGCGCCATTAAAGCTAGAATTGAAAAATCCATGCTGAAAGTGTTAGGTGCGATATATCTGTCTAAGTGAGTGAACAAAGCACCGGCAAGACCAGCGATACAAGCTGACATAACAAAGGCCGTTAACTTATAACGTACTTTTGAAATCCCAGAACTCTCCGCTGCGATATTAGAAAACTTAATCGCTTCAAAAGCACGTCCCCAAAAACTTTTTGAAAGATTACTTTTGAAATACATCACTAAAAGTAAAAATGGATAAACAATCCAGATAAACTTGTTGTCATTAAAGTTATAACCAAAGGCATTGAGAGGGGCCATAGTGATCCCTTTTGTACCATTTGTTAAACCTTCCTGCTCATTAATGAAAGTGTAAATGATTAACCCGTAAGCAATCGTCGTAACAGCAAGATAAGGTCCACTTGTTCTGAGTGACGGAAACCCTAGTAAGAAACCAAAAAATCCTGTCACAATGACGGCGACAATAAGTGATGGCAAAAATGGCCATTCTAAAAACATAGTCATGGTCGATCCAGCATTTGCAGCTGCAGTGGAATTTAAAATTCCCATGGTGTAAGCACCAACGGCGAACAATCCCGCGTGACCAATAGAAATGTCACCGATGTATCCAACAACTAAGTCCAAAGAAACAACCAGGATTGTGTAGATAAAAATGCGACCTAAAATACTTTGAACATAATATTGGCTTTCAACCCATAACGGCAAAGTAAATGGGAGAAGAATAAGAAGGAGCTGAAGAATTTTTATCGTTCTTTGCGTTCCTGTAAGTTGTGCTGTTTTCAATGCTGTCCCTATACCTTTTTAATGATCTTTTTCCCAAACAATCCGTTTGGCTTAAAAAGAATAACGATGATGAGGAAAATAAATCCCGGCATCTCTTTATACCCGGTTGAAATATATCTAGCTGTCAGTGTTTCAGAAATTCCCAGAATAAGCCCGCCCACTAATGGGCCAAAACCTGACTCCAGACCTCCAATGATAGAAACTGAGTAGGCCTTAATCCCTAAAACTGTTCCCATTGAAGCAGAAACGAAAGTAAGAGGTGCAACCAACAATCCGGCAATGGCAGCAATACTCGCACTCATCATGAAAGAAATAGTGATAACAAATTTTTCGGGAATCCCCATTAAACTTGCCGTCGCTTTATCTTCACTCACCGCCTGAATGGCCTTTCCGTAAATTGTTCTTCTTTTAAACATCTCTACACCGCAAACAATAGCGAGAGAGACGATCACAATCAGAATTTCCTGTGCATAAACACCAACACCACCGAATCTTAAAACGTTGTCACCTAAAGGTGAAAGCATTCTAAAATCTCCGGTTGACCAAAGTTGTTCGACACCGTTTTTAATAATGATCCCTACTGCAAGCGTGGCAAGAATCCATGTATATTCAGACTTGAACTTCAAAGAAGGTTCAACCGCTGTCTTGTGGACAACAGCACCAGCAAGAGCTCCGATGATTAAAACTCCAATTAACGGAACAATAAAAGGTAAACCTGATAATTGTCCGCTCTGCATATCAATGTACAGAATATAACCAGTCACTCCCCCGAGCATAACAATTTGCCCGAGAGAAAAGTTGATGGTTTTTGAAGTTGAAAAAGTTAGGTTGTAACCAAATGCGATCAGGGCATAGATCATGCCCTGAATTGCACCTGAAATAATAAGTTGTAGAACTTCAGTCATTGTTTATTTATCCGATGAAATAATTTTTCCGTCTTGAACCATACCAAGCAATACATTTTCTTCTTTGATCGCTTCGTGATCTGTAGATGAGAATGGTTTTGTATATGTACCAGTCAGACCTTCGTATGGTGTTGATAAATCCTCCAGAGCAGCTTTAAGTTTTGGACCTTCTGTTGATTGAGCTTGCTCGATAGCAAGTTTAAGAAGGTAAACTGAATCGTAACCTTGAGCAGCTGATACAGCTGAAGAGATTGGAGATTCTTTGTATTGATCAAGGTAAGCTTTTAAGAAAGCTTGTTGTTTTGGAGATGTTGCAACTGATTCAATGAAAGTTTGTGGCATCATTGTTCCGTTACCATTTTTTCCAGCGTTAGTTGTGTAGTTTGACATAGAAAGAGTCCATGAACCAATCATTGGAACTTTCCAAGAAATACGATCCATTGAATTTGAAACTGCAGCAAGCTCTGGCCCGATTCCATAAGCTAAAATAACGTCAGCTCCAGCAGCTTTTGCTTCTTGAAGTTGAGCTGTCATATCTGTGTCTTTAATTTTGAATTTACCAATGTAAACAGGTTTAACTCCAGCAGCAGCTAAAACCTTTTCCATTTTCTCGCGACCATTTTGTCCATAGTTCGTGTCATCGCAAAGCAGAGCTGGTTTTTTAGCTCCTCTCTTAAGTGCCTGACCTACGATAACTTTTGATTGGATGTCATCGCTTGCAGCGATTCTAAAAATATAGTTATCAACTCCTTCAGCGAAGAACTCATTAACTTTTGCACCAGCTGCAATGTTGATGATTTGAGGAATTTTCTTTTGATTCGTGTATTGTGTAGATGCGTTTGCAACACCTGTGTTAGCAGGGCCTAAAACTGCAATGACATTTTCTTTTTCAAGAAGCTCTTGCATGATTTGTCCACCACGCTCATTTTTAGCTTCATCGTCACGATCGATTAGAGCTAATTTTTTTCCACCAAGAACCCCACCAGCTGCATTGATTTCAGCCACAGCAAGTTTAGCTCCGTTTCTCATTGAAACACCCATGGGCGCTGATCCACCAGAGAATGGTCCGTAAACTCCGATTTTAATTTCGTCTGATTTTTTATTACATCCGAACATTGCAAGACATAATAAGCTTATCAATATAACATTGCGCTTCATGTGGTACTCCTAGTTGTGAAATATTTTATAGTGCTAAATTTTTAGGAACTTCCTAATTAGTCTAAATCTATCAACGATTGTTTGAATAGCATTTTTTAGATTTCAAAATCTTCGAAGCTTTTTTTAATAGTGTCACTTGCTAGTGCAATGAACGCACTTAATTTTGGTGTAACGAATCTTTGTGCTGGATACACAAAATGAATAGGTGCAAGATTCGATCTCCATTCGGGAAGAATGCGTATAAGCTGTTTATTACTTACTTCTGTATAACAATAATATGTAGGAAGAAAAACAATACCATCACCCATCACGGCCATTTTCTTTAATGCAGTCATATCATTCATTAATACGCGACCAGACAAAGGAACATTGAGAGAACCTTTAGAGCTTGTCATTTTCCACTCATCAACTCCAAGTGGAGTAAACTGCAAACAGCTGTGTTGTTTTAACTCTCTCGGATGCATTGGAGTGCCTTTGGCCTTTAGATATTTTGGCGAAGCAAAAGGAGCAAAATAAATAGATCCAATTCTTTTAGCAATCAATGTTGAGTCTTTCATCTCACCAGCGCGGATAGCAAGATCCACATTTTCACTCAATAAATCTATTCTTCGATCTGTGAGCAAAACTTCAATGCGAACTTTTGGAAATTTTTTTATGTACTCTGAAATAAGACCTGGCAAGATGGTGCTTCCAAATTCAGTAGGGGCCGTAATACGAAGCAGGCCTTGAGGCTCACCTTGGATATTGGCAATCTCTGCTTCGGCGGCCTTAATTTCTTCCATCCCCAGCATGCATCTTTTGAAATAAGCATTTCCCGCAGGAGTGATATTTAGCTTTCTGGTTGTTCTTTGAATAAGAGTTACACCCAATCTTCTCTCTAAAGAGGAGATCTTTGCACTGACTGTAGAGTTGGGCATTCCCAATTCTTTGGCAGCACGAGAGAAACTTCCCACTTGAACCACTTTGATAAATATAGCTACTTCATTGAAATCCATGAAAGTAATTATACATTAGGCTGAATTATATTTCTAGTTTTTACTGTCTAATAAAATATTAAAAATGGCCGTAGAGTAAGGACAAGGATCAAGACTTACTTGAAATAAAACCATCAGGAGAAATTATATGAGCAACACTTACCAAATCGACCCTTCTCACTCTTCGGCCAACTTTTCTATTAAACACATGATGATAGCTAAAGTGCATGGCGGCTTTGAAAAAATGAGTGGAACATTTACCTATGATCCATCAAACCTTGGCAGCTCAAGTGTCAATGTCACAATCGACGTGGCCAGCATCAACACTCGCGAACCTCAAAGAGACACTCACTTAAGAAGTGCCGATTTCTTTGATGTAGAAAAATACCCAAGCATTACTTTCAAATCAACTCGCATTGATAAAAATGGCGGCGATTTAAAAATTCTTGGTGACCTGACTATTCATGGTGTGACAAGACCTGTGACTTTAGATGTTGAAGGTCCTAGTGAGGAACTAAAAGACCCATGGGGAAATGCTAAAATCGGAGCTTCTGCAACAACAAAAATTAGTCGCAAAGATTTTGGACTGACATGGAACGCGGCACTTGAGGCAGGAGGTCTATTAGTCGGTGATGATGTTACCATCTCGATTGATGTTCAATTTGTAAAATCTGTTTAAGGTAAAAAACTTCAGCAATTAGCACTGGACGGTATCTGCTAATTGCTGAAGCCTGACGGATTTTGAATTGAATTCGGAGTATTGTATAAACTCAATTCGCTGCTCTCTGATTGCTGTACACATTGATGAAAAACTTAATTCACAATCAATCTTTGTCTTCCATGAATTGATTTGTTTTGGGTGATGAAAGTCAGAATTGGCGATTATCCTCAAACCACTTTCAAACACCTCTTCAAAAAAATGCGGGCCGCTCGCCACTTCCCACGCATCAAACTTATCTCTCAATTGTTCGCGGTTATCCCACAAATGATAAGTTTGATGCTCCACCATTCTGGTAGACACTGGATGGGCAGCAATTGAAAGAGCCCCCTGCTTTTTTATTTCTTCTAAAAGCTCATGAATATTTTTATCGGCCGACACATACTCTTTAATTCCTAAAGCTAATATATGCGCTGATCTTTTGAAGTATAATGAGTTTTTAGTAAACTCAACTCCCGGGATAACCAGCATCCCATATTCTCCCATGGCCCTTTCCGCTTCTCTCTCGATCAGTTTTAAGTAAAATGGAAAAGTCTCTTTGGTAAGAGTTTTTTCCAGGAAGTTTGATGCCTTTCCTAAAAATGTTTGCTCTTCACAAAGATGGTCTGTTATAGCAATGATTTTAAAATTCTTTTGGCCATAGAAGTCAACGATCTCAGGAATGGTTAAATGCCCATCACTGTATGTTGAGTGAATATGAAGATCTGTTAAAATCATTAAGTAGAGAGTGCGAGATAAATTGCAAGTTGGCCCGTTAAGATTCGGTCAACTCTTCCTTGATAAAATCCTGATAATAACAAAAGGCCCCCTGATTTCTCAGAGGGCCATAAACAACTATGTTTAAATGTGGCCTGAGCCTTTAGTCGTTGTTGATTTCGATGGTGTACTTGACGTTGGAGATCTGTTTACTCCTGAAGTGTGGAATGAATCACTCCCCAAATCAAAAGCTTTTTTTACTTTGATTTCGTTTTTAACGTCATCAACACCTGAAAGGTTTTCAATGATCATCTCAGCGGTACGCTTTGCTTCTCTGTTATCAACAGTTCCAGACAAAGTGACCATTGCGTTTTCAACGTTAACTTCAATATCACTTGCATCAATTCTGTGATCTCTTGAAAGAGTTTCACAAACATCTTCTTTGATACGATCATCAGAGCGTTTGTATCCTTTTGGCCCTTTTCCAAGGAATCCTCTTTGAGAAGATTGGCCTCCCCAATCCTGATGCGATGATCCTACTGCTTTATATGGATGTGTTTTAGAAGGATCAGCTCCTGACCATGCATTCATGTTTGAAGGATAGCCAAATCTTTCAGATGAAGACGCTTGTCTGTCTGGAGAAAACCTTGCAGAGTATATGTCTTCATCTCTGTCGTATCTTAATGGCGATCTATTTCCTTCATAATCGCTGAATGTCGATCCATACTCTGTCCCTGACATTCTATTGCCAAAATTTCTCTCCATAGATCTTGGTGAGCGCCCATAAGTTGAACCATCTAAATCGTAATCAGTATCACGATATGATTGATACGGGCCGCTTGTATTGTCTAGTGCTGAATCTTCAGCTGCCCATGATGAGTTACCAGAAAAATTTCTAGAATGTGGCCCTTCATAATCTTGATCTGCATCCAGATTGTTCAGGCCATAGTTCTGCCTGTATTGAGAGTTTGGATTAAATTGACTTGAACGTGCGTTTCTTGGTTGAGATTGCACGTTTTGTCTTCCAGGTTGTCCTTGGTGTTTACGATTCATAAATGCCTCCATGTTTTAAATTCTACGTTTTGTAGAAAGCTTGTTCTTATTCTTAAAAAAGTTGGAACACATGTTTGAAGCAGAATACATGCCAAAAATAATCAAAGGAATCCGACGTTTTTCGCTCAATGCGTACGTGTGTTATGGAATTTCTCCGAAAACTAAGGGGCATTATAGGTTTATCAGCATAGAGTTTTTTAAGTTTGCAACTATTGCGCATAATCGTATGATCAATATCAAGATGATTAGATTTATACTTATATTGGCCCTCTTTTTTGCTTACACATGTTTTAAGGCGATTCAACTTAATCCACTTCATCAATACACGATGATTTTGATCTCCTTTATTTTTTTCTCTTCTATGATTGGATCAATGTTTATCAGTCGATCTAAACCTGGTGTTTTTGAAACTCCATGGTTTATTGTCCTGACATGGGTTGGTTCAACTTTTATGGGATTCTGGGGAACTTACATTCTCATCGCAATCCCGATTGATATTGTGGCCATCATTTATTCATTTTTTAATCACGGAGTGAGTTTCTTAACTCCCAATGCTCATTGGGGAATCTTCTTACTTTCTATCGCCATGACAAGTTTAGGATTGTTGTCGGTAGTGCGTGGACCTAAAGTTCTTAAAGTGGATATTCCAAATCCTGATTTACCAGATGGATTAAGAGATTTAAAAATTGCTCAAATAAGTGATCTGCATATTGGCCCGACCATTCAAGGACGTTATGTGAGAAGAGTTGTTGCTCAAACAAACGCTCTTGATGCTGACATTATTGTCATCACTGGCGACTTAGTTGATGCTCACACTGAGTCCATAAAAATGCACCTGCAACCACTGGCCGATTTAAAATCGCGCTATGGTGTTTATTATGTGACTGGCAATCACGAATATTATTGGGGAATTCAGTCACTCTTAGGTGAATTAGAAAAGGTTGGTCTGATTATTTTAGAAAATAACAATCGAGTGATCGACATCAATGGATCCCAACTCATGATTGCCGGAATTCCTGATCCCATGGCCATTCAACTTGGCAAACATCATAAACCTGATGTGAAAAAGGCCAGGCTAACGCCAGCAAAAACTGACTTTAATATTTTATTAACTCACAGACCAGATCCTTATCTACTTGCAGAAGAGCAAGGATTCCATTTGCAGTTTTCAGGCCACACCCACGCCGGACAATTTTTTCCTTTTAGTTTATTAATCCCTCTTGCACACAAATATTATCGTGGACTCAATCGTATTGGAAAAATGTGGTTGTATGTTAATCCTGGAACAGGCTACTGGGGACCGGCCAATCGTTTTGGAGTCACTTCTGAAATTACTTTGGCAAAACTGATTAAGTCATAATCTCTTTTTCTAAATTAAGTAATCTGCTTTTTATATCGAGTCCTCCAGCATAACCACCAAGTGTTCCATCTGAAGCAATGACTCGATGGCATGGAACGATAAGACTTAATGGATTTTTTCCATTAGCTGTTCCTACGGCCCTTGAAGCATTCTTATCTTTAAGTTTGATCGCAATATCTTTATATGAGCAAGTTTTCCCATAGGGAATTAAACTCAACTGTTTCCATACCTTTTTTTGAAACTCTGTCCCTTTTGGATCTAGTGGCACTGTGAACTTTTTTAACTCTCCTTTTAAATAAGCTTCTATTTCACTGACTGCAAGTTTTAGAATGTTACTGTCTTCTAAAGATTTTGCCATAGGGATTGACAACTTCTTCCATAGCACACACTCAAGGGCATGATCATTGGCGACTAAATATAATGGCCCAATTAATGAATCCATTTTCCATTGTAGTTGTTTCATGTTGTTTTCCTTTTATTGGTCTTTTTAAGCGGACCTGAATACTCACGCCAAAAAAGAGCTGCTGCATAACCGCGCCATGGACTCATCTGAGATATCACCTCTTCGGAGTGAATCTCGAGAACTCTTCCAAGAATTAAATCAGTACCAGGAAAAGTATCTGTGCTGCGAAGAACTTTTAGTGCCATATAATCGGCCGTCCATTTTCCAATTCCTTTAATGCCCATAATGTTTTTGATAAATTCATCGACATCTTGTGTAGGCTCAAGCGACACTCGCCCATCCATCACTGCGCGAGAAAATTCAATTAAAGTGTTTCTTCTGATCGTTGTTGTTTTTAGGCCAGATAAATCTCCATTCACGATTGCTTCGGGCGTTGGAAACAATTTGACAGGCACACCATCAATGACAATATCAGAATCTTTTCCAACAAGTTCGATTAAATCACTTACAAGCGCTCGTCCACGTTCAAGACTTACCAATTGTCCAAGAATAGTAGAGATGCCTATCTCAAAAGGGTCCCATCCTGAAGGGATACGAATCCCAGGATGCTTTTTAAGAATTTTTTTAGTTTTAGAATCAAGCTCCAAACTATTAGCAATGATAACAGGATCAGAATCCAGATCAAAAAGTGCTCTGACTCTTGCAACAATCAAATGAATCATTGAAGTATCAGGAAAATTAATTTTAAGTAAAAGTTGGTTTTTTTTAGAATCATTACTGATAGTGATTTGTCCTGTCTTTCCAGCAAACTCAACAATCCTATGCATTTTATTGTCTTCAAACCACTCTAGGCGCCCAATCCTGTGAACGTTATAAGAATAAAGTAAGGCCTCAAAGTTGAATGGCGGTCTATAGGCCAGAGTAATCGTTAATCCATCTTCATCCAGAATTTTGTTTCTTCTAATTTCAGTTGGATTCTTTTTAAATCTTTCCTTGAAGGCATCATTAAATCTTCTGATTGAACTAAACCCTGAAGCAAAAGCAATCTCTGTCATAGGCAGTGCTGTTTCAACAATAAGTTTTCGCGAGAGATTCAAGCGGCTTTCAGAGGAAATTTGTTTCGGTGTCTTTCCAATTTCTTCAACAAAAAGCCTTCTCAAGTGTCTGGCCGACACTCCGAAAATGGCCGCAAATTTATCTTCATCAAAGTTGAGAGTTGATTGATTGTGCAGTATTTTTATAGCACGATTCACAATCGCCGAGGTTCCAATCCATGTCGGTGACATCGGTGCACTTTCAGGATGGCATCGTAGACATGGACGATACCCTGCTTTTTCGGCCTCAAGACGATTGTGAAAAAATTCAACATTCTCCCTTTTTGGGCGGGCCGGGCAAATTGGGCGGCAATATATCCCGGTGGTTTTCACTCCAACAAAAAACTTGCCATCAAAACGATGATCCCTTGCGAGCATGGCCTTATAATAAATATCGTCTTTTTTCATTTTGTTAGTATAACCCTTTCTCTCTCCCATTGATGGCCATTTTCGGACATCATCATTAAAAATTCTTTCGGTCTTTGAATTGCATATGTACATTCCAATGCTAAAGGTCATACTCTTTACTTTATTCATTTTTTCTTCAATGCCTGCTTACGCAAAAGATGTAACTCTCCTTTCCATTCCCTTAGGTGATGGAACTACTTTTGATTACAAAATTGATGCTAAAAATGAATGTTCATTTGAAGGTGTCACTGACATTACCTACCCCAGTTTTGAGCAAGCTAAAAAAAGAAACTTCATTTTGGATAAATTGAATTTCTTCCAAAAAAAACTGAATCTTGAAATTGATAAAAAAGAAATGAGCAAAGATCGCATTACCTTTTCTTTAAAAGGTGCAAGAAATATTTATTACGAATTTTTTTACAAATTAGAACCTGAGCCTGCTACTGGATGCAAACTGATCAAAGTTCTGCATTTCAATGACAAGTCTTATAATCTCGAACATATTATTGTCGACTACACTACGATCTTAAAATCTCCAGTATTAGAGAAAGTGACAATTAAAAATGGACGAGCAAAAGATCAAGACCTTTATCTGTATCCATGGCAGTTAAGAGGACAGATGTCAGCCTATGAACTCAACGTTGGCCCGGCCATTAATATTCATACTAATATAAGATTGAATAACCTAGATAAGTACGAAAAAAACAATCCTGTTGTTGAACCTATTCCTGCCTTCTTTTTTAGATATGGCCCATTTTTTATTAATAAAAATGGATTGGGCTCTCTTTTATATAACAGTGGAGACTTTAGTGTTCTGGGGATGGGATTAATAGAAGGAGAGCCCTATCGAACTTTAGGACTTTATGCCAGAGAAGAGGGAGTCTTCTTAGGATCTATTATCAAATATAATTTTGTTGAACTGACTTACTATAACGATTTTTTAAAAAATAAAGGTTATAACCTCAAGCTCAATCTTGCCCCTGAATTTATCTATCGTTTATCCTGGAAACTGATTCCCCAGCTTTTTCTTCAATACTGGAACAGATCTTACGTAGAATACTATTTTGGCGTTAAACCTGAAGAGGCAAGTTCAGTTTTTAAATTTTATCAAGGACATTCGACTTTCAACTATGGTGGAATGTTAGAGATCAATCACTTTGTAGAACGTTGGACTTTTGCCATTAGTGCCGGTGTAAAGGTTTATGGTAAGGAAGTTTATTCATCTCCTACTGTCACCAGACAAAAGGAAATCAGATTTATAGGCACAATCATGTATAAAGTCTTTTAATAGGGTAATAAAAATAGTTTTTCCATCATTTATACACAATTGCATGAAATGATTGCACATGGAAATAGCTTCACCCAACAAACCTCAGTCCCTTACCTCCAACCAAGTTAAAGACTTTTGGTTTTTAGGAGGCCTTAGTATTTTGACTTGGGTGTTATTTATTATTTTTGACCCCATGAAGGCCAATTCAGAACTCATTACAACTCGTTTTTTACAAGTGAGTACTTTATTTTCCTGGCTGTCTTTTATCTGCAACTATCCTCACTTCCTTATCTCTTATCGTTTTGCTTATACCCGTGGAACAAAGTTCATTCTTCAAAACTGGGCACCACTCATCGCTGTTCCCTCTTTTTTAATTTTTTTATATCTTGTCAGCTTTTTTTATTTTGATACAACGATTACAGATAATCCTATTGTTTTATTCTTAAATTCTCTTCTGATAAAAAGTGGTCTATCTCTACAAATTGGAGAACAGGCCAATTTCGGAACTGAGGTTCTCGCTTTTTCAGTACGTATTATGTACATCACTGTTGGCTGGCATTACGCCAAACAGATTTTTGGCTGCATGATGGTTTATGGCCACTATTCTTCTTATCAGTTTACGGCCATACAAAGAAAACTCATCAAAATCAGCTTATTCAGTATCGCCTTTTTCAATTTTTTTGTTTTGAGTATCCCGGCCTCTGATGTGCCTACGACCACAACTTACTTCTTCAACATTCCTTTAAATGCTTATGGATTTTCAACTCTTTTTATTGTTCTTTTTAAGTACATTGTTTTAACAACTTCTCTTCTCGTTCTCTATTTTGTATTTTATAAAAATTATCAAAAGACAAAAAAGCTTCCTCCACTCAATGTACTCGTGGGTTATGTTGCTTTCCATATATGGTGGTTTCCCCCCGTCAGGCAAAGTGAATTTTATTTCTTAACCATTCCTTTTTTTCATTCACTTCAATACCTGCCATTTGCGTACAGACTTGAAGTCACTCGAGAAGAAAAAAGCAACAAAGAAAACTTTTTGATCTCCTTTAAAATGATTATGCTGATTGCCGCAGGAATTCTTGCATTTGAAACCATTCCTCATTTTCTTGATGTCAAAGTAGATTCCTTGGGTCATTTTAATACCTGGTTTTTCATGATCAGCTTTGCCGTTTTTATTAACATCCACCATTTTTTTATAGATAGCGTAATCTGGAAGTTTAATCATAAAGACATTAGAGATAAAATCTTAAGCTAATTTCTTTTCAAAGATTTTCGGGTTATGGTGGAAACTGATGGACAATAACATGCTTTCTGCCAAGAGTTAAAAATGACCAACCAAGAAATTTTCCCGGCCAAAGTGACAGCGATCTCTCAAGCAACTAAGAGAATAAAAACCTTTAGACTTAATTATGGTGCTCACTCTTTTACTTTTAAACCTGGCCAATGGATTGATCTCTATGGCCAAAAAGAAAAAGAAATTGGCGGCTACACCATCACCTCTTCCATTCACGACAAAGGATTTATTGACCTGGCAGTCAGAGAATCTGCTACTCATCCTGTCACTCAGTATCTGCACAATCAGGTGAAAGTTGGTGATGAGGTTATGAT
>JBEIPV010000039.1:0-24941 GCA_040376855.1 Bacteriovorax sp. | reverse complement strand
TTTTTCTTTAATAGCACTGGCACTCATTTCTTTTTTTATCGGAGCAGCAACCTTTTTTTTATTGATTGGTTTACCGTCTTCAGAGCGATTTGCTCTTTCTATTGGTTTTGAATTTACTGACGAGTCTTTTTGAAAGATTTTCATAGTGTAATCCCGGTTCGCTCTATGTACAATGATAGCTTATTTCCTACAAAACAATTAGCGGGCAAAAGATGACTGACTTAAAAACTCTGGTAAAACATAAGGACGTGATTCTCTTTGATATGGATGGAACTTTGGTCAACACCGAACCCCTTCATGCCAAGGCCGCAGTGATCGTTTTAAATGATATGGGTGTCAAAGTTGACCTGATGGCCACTATTGATCAGTTTTATGGAATGACAGATCACGTGGTTTTAAAATCGGTATGCCCCCATTTTACAGATGTAGAAATTGATAAATGTATCGAACAAAAAAACTTTGAGCTAATTAAACTTTTTCAAAGTCTTCCAGATCATGAAAAAGAGAATTACGTAACTCCGGGTCTCTTTCCTTTCCTTCAACACTTAAAAGATGAAAACAAAAGATGCGCTGTCGTTAGTGCCAGCGAAGACATCATCGTGCTTGAAACATTAAAGTGTTTTGGAATCGATAAATTTGTTGAACTGCAAATGGGAAGGAATCAAACGACACTGACCAAACCTCATCCTGATCCTTACCTGGAAGCGATGAAGAGATTAGGCACTACTCATCACAGTACGATTATCTTTGAAGACTCTCCTACTGGGATCAAATCTGCTTATGCTTCACAAGCAGCTGTTGTCAGAGTGATGGCCTTTGCTCACACCAATTCATCTCAAACAATTGAAGGTGAATATGTGGAGTTGGTCGACTTCTTGTTGAAGTAGTTCACTCAATAAACTTCATTACATAAACCCCCTTTCCACAAAAAGTAGGCACATTTTCAGAATGGCTTTTTTTCTAAGTATTGAAAAATGTGAGCTTGCTTGCATTCGTTGAAACTTTCACTGTTCGCTTGTAATCTTGCAATACAAAAATTTGAATACGTTTGTGAGTTTTCTACGGTACGTCCGCTCATGTTGAATTAGTTGTTAAGAAAAATCACAGCAAGCTCTCTATTGGATAACTATGATTAAGATTTTTTCACACACAAAGGCCCTTGTTCTTTCAGTTGCACTTACAGCTGGTATCCTGTCTACTTCATGTGGTGATGGTACTAGTGCTTCAAACATCCAGGTTCCTGGAGTAAACAACATGTCTGTGACTCTAGTTCAAGACAATGTTATTATCTCGATGGTTTTCGAAGGACTACAACTTGATGGTGGACTTCGTTACAACATCCCGAAGTATCCTAACTCGTACCTTGAAATCTCTCCAGACCTACTGTCGAATGGTACATTAATGGCAATCAGCGTTTCATTAAAAGACGTATTTGACACTAGTCTTCAACAACTCAACCCGGCAACTCTGCCTGGTGGGCGCTCTCTTCCAGGAGTTGCCGGTGGAAAGTTACCTGCGGTAGCATTTTCAATCGAAAAGTTTAAAAACATGGGTTTCTACTTAGGCCCAAAAGTTTTTGGAGTGTTCATTCCAGTTAAAAGTTTAGGAATTGGTTCATCGATCATTACTGCTAGATACTATACAGGTTCTAACCGCATCGGAAATATCTCACTTGTTGGAGAAGATGCGAATGGTGAAAACTCTGGGATTCTATTAATGTTGGATATGAATGCAAGCACACAATCTCAGTTGAAATCTGTAGCTAAAAAATACAAATAGTTCTTTCCCGAACACATTCTTAGTATAAAAAAACCCGGAGTTCTTCCGGGTTTTTTATTTTTTAAGCATGATAATAGTCCAACGGTTATTGGTAGAAGCATCGTTTTTCAGTTCGACATAATGAGGAGTGGTTTTTTTCTCAATATCATTTGAGACATAAAATTTATCACCCAATACCGTCACGATATTATAAAGACCTTGATGATTTTCTGTATCGATTAAAAACTTTAAGAAGATTAATCCAACCGGTGCCTCTTCCTTTCCTAATAAGTCATAAGACTTCATATCGTTCAGGGCCGATCTAGTCTGGAACTTTTTAATTGGGCCAGAAAGTTCAGCAATCATCGCTGACGTGAATTCAAAGTCATCTCTAAACGTATCCATATCCAGCGTATAAGACGATAAATTCTTCTCTTTCATCTCAGCTACGGCATGCTCAAACTCTGAAACATGCGGCTTTTCCGGCTCGACCACAACCACTGGAACTACCACTGGGGCCTTCTCCTCAACCTTTGGCGCTACAACCACAACTGGTTTAGGCCTAGGCTTCGGTTTTGGTTTAATCACCACAACAGGCTCTACTTTCGGCGGTTTTAGCGCAGATAAAAAGTCACTGAGACCTTTCATATCAAATTCTTTTAAAGCACCTGGAAGGAACAACTCCCCTTGCACATAAGATGTTTTATTTTTTAGCAGGTAAGAATATAAAAGCGGGTACTGCTTAACAAGCGACGAATAAGAAGACTCTTTTGGTTGAAAAAGTTTTCCATAACGGCGCAAACACTCTTCCCCCATCCCACTCTGATTGATCAGATTAAAAGCATTTGAACTCTTAATTAAATCCGTTGGCGTGCTAATGCTTGAGAGTCCATAAAAAGTATCTTTTTCAGAACAAAGCATCTTCATCATGCTTCTATCTTCATTACAAAAGCCACCTAATGCTTCTTTAATTTCTTCAATTTTTAATGTTCTGCAATTTTTCTTATTAGCGATACACCAGTCATGAAGTCTGGCAAACGTTGGGTTTGTTGTGAGTGATGTTGAGGCCTCAAATTCATTCAGCCAATCTGCTGTTTGTTTTTTAGAAAAAGGAGCGGTGTAAGTTTTATCAATTTCGTTAACAAATTTACCGTACACTCTTTCATAAAACTTTTTCATATCAGCTGTTTCAGGCCTACAACTCTGGAATACATCTTTAAAGGTAATCGGACAAACGTTCTTGCCCCCGATTTGACTGGCAAGTTTATTGTTTAATTTCATGCCTTCAAAAACATAACTCAACGTCACCAGGCGATATAGGTAACGAATATACTCCATATTTTCATTGAGAGTTGTATCAGGGCAAGCTGATTTTTCTACCACTTCATTGAACCAATAGTTATGAAGTGAAAAGGGATCGCTTTGAATCTGACTATTTAAATACTGATCTCTAAAAATATCATCAAGCAGTATCACTCCGCTCGATCTAATTTCAGATCGTGGATCTAGTGGCCCTGAGTAATTGGGAGTTTTCTTTTCTCCCATGAATACACCGTGATAATACTCATCTAAGTTATTGTCAGATGCATGCCCCATCATCACTGATGAGGCCAGCACAGACGATAGAATTATTTTTTTCATCACTTTGATATCAATCATTATTTAAACCAGAAAAGACTTAGATCAGGAACATAAGTAATAATCGCCAAAGCAATTATGAGTAAAATTAAAAATGGCACCGCTGATTTATACAATTCAGTGATAGGCCTTTTAAACCTAAAACTTGCAATGAAAAGATTGATTCCAACAGGTGGAGTTAAGTAACCAATCTCCAAGTTTGCTAAAAAGATCATTGCTAAGTGAATAGGATCAACACCAAAATCATTTGCAATTGGAATAATCAATGGCACGACAACAACGATCGCACTAAAAATATCCATTAAACATCCCACAATTAAAAGAAAGATATTTAAGAATAAAAGGAATGAATATTTATCGTGAAGGAATTCCTTCATCAGTGCAAAAATTTTCAGAGGTATTTCTTCATCAACTAAAAAGTTTGTAAATCCTAATGCACAACAAAGGATTAAAAGAATCCCCCCTACTAAACTCATCGATTCAATAATGACGTTGGGAACATCTTTAGAAAAACTAAGATCTTTATAAATAAAGACTTCAATAATAAAAACATATAAAGCTGTGAATGCCGCAGCTTCAGTCACCGTTACAAATCCACCATAGATACCAACCAGAACAGCTACTGGTAATAAGGCTTCAAGCCACGCTTCCCTTAATGCTTGTAAAAAATCTTTTAAGATAAAAACTTTTTTTGGTGCTCCTGCGATGGCCTTAGGACTGTTGTAAATGGCCCATCCCGATAACACGATCATAATAATGAGACCTGGAAGTAATCCTGCCTTAAAAAGTTTATCAATATCTACTTTAGCAACAAGGCCGTATAAAATAATCGGAAGTGAAGGAGGAAATAATAATCCCAGAGATCCAGAGGCCGTGACCATTCCTAACGTGTATTTTTCTGAGTACCCATCTTTTATTAGGATTGGATAAATTAAACCACCTAATGCAATAATCGTAACACCTGAAGCTCCAGTGAAGGCCGTAAAAAAAGCACATACCACTAAGGCCACAATTGAAACACCACCAGGAAGCCAGCCTAAACCAGTTTCTGCCAGTTTCAAAAGTCTTTGCGGCGATTTACTCTCGGCCATCAAATAACCGGCAAAAGTAAAAAGAGGAATAGTCATTAATGTCGGCGCAGAAGAAATTCTATAGAATTCCTGGGCAACAGCTGAAACTTCAACTCCTGAAAACGTAAAGGCCACTAAAGCGGCCAGTGACATAACAATAAAAAGTGGTGTTCCTAAAATCGCTAGAAAAACAATTCCAAATCCTGCAATCGCTCCACTCATTAGGCCACCTCTGCTTTTTCTTCAAAACTTAAAATGAAGACAAAAATAAAACGTAAAGCAACAAGGGAAAGTCCGACTGGAACCATCATCACCAAATACCCGCTTGAAATTCCCCAAAATTCAATTTTACTAAATTCCATTTCTACGCGAGTAAATTCAATCCCGGCCTTTATCATCCAACCTAAAACAGCAATGGATGCGATCGCTATTATTTTGCTGATTATATTTCTTAAATGATGCCATCCTTTGCTTTCAACAAATTTACCGATGATATCAATTCCAATGTGCGTTCCTCTTCCAGTAGCAATAACGCCACCTAAAAAAGCACTAAAAAAAACAAGATGTCTTACAAAAGGATCAATCCAAGTAATATTGTGCTGAAACCATCTGACAACGATGCTCAAAGAACTCAGCGACAGCATCGCCAGAATACTTACAACAAGAAGATATGTTGTCAGCTTCTCCAGCAAAAAATCCATTTTCTTAACAGCTGCGATCATAAAAATCCTTTTTATTTTTTTGAGATCTCTGCTTCCATTTTCTTAAAAGCTTCATCTGAAAATAATTTTCCCTTTAAGCGCTTAATCATATCCTGACGGTAACCTTGGGCGATTTTAATTTCAGCATCACTAAATTTTACGAATTCAATTTTTTGAGCTTTCATAGCAGCTAAAGCATCGGCGTTGTCTTTTGCATTTCCTGTATTAATCTCGCCTTCATACTTCTTAGAAATATCCTGAACAATTTTTTGATCAGCAGGTGAAATTTTAGACCATGCTGCAGAAGTAATAACAAATGCGCCTATCGAGTAAGAAATGGGAAAATCTACCATGTACTTTACTTTCGTATTCCATTGAAGTGCGATGATACCAATTGGTGGAGCATAAGCAGCTTCCACTACTCCCGTTGAAAGAGATGAAAGAACATCCGGCAATGCCAAAGGAACACCAATCAACTTCATTGATTCAAAAAGTGTCGATACAATCGGATCTCCATCCCATGACCAGATTTTTAGCGATTTAATAGAATTTAAATCCTGTACTTTTTTCTGAGTGACGAAATAAACCTGACCAATTCCAAATGTTGCAAGGTTCTTAAATTTATTCTGCTCATACTTAGCATTTAAATATGGGGCCATGGCCTGCATCGTTTTAAGTGCTTTGCCTTCATTGTGATTGAAAGTAAATGGCAGTTCTAAAACTCTTACGTCACCGTTGATTTCTCCCAGAGTTTTTCCTGTAAAGATCCCACCTTGAAGCTGACCAATTCTGATTTTTCTTAAAACGTCTTGCTCATCACCTTGTGAGCCTCCGTAATAAACTTTTAATTCAACATTACCTTTTGTGGCCTCTTTAATCTCTGAGGTCATTTTCTTAATGTTTTTTGCCCAACCAGTTCCTTCAGGTGCTAGTACTCCAACTTTAATTGGTGCTGCATGAAGATTCATGGCCGCTAGTAACGAGAGCGAAAGTAAAATTGTTTTCATGTGTAATACCTTTTTTTATGCCTATTAAAAAAAATGCTTTTGAAAGCGTGTCATTAATTCATATCTTTTAAGTGCGAGAGTTTGATAGAATCTCAAACCTTCTTCTCTGGTCCACGGACCTTCTACTCTGGTTTCATTATCATAAATGTAATACTTATTGAACTCTTCATTGAACACTTTTAGTGCCAGCATCTGTTCTTTAAATCCATCTTCATCATTTTGTGGAATTAAATAAAACTGCATATAGCTTGTTCTAATCAACCAGTTGTGTGGATGTTTATTGATGGCCTTAAGAAAAATTTCTTTTCCTTTTTGTGGATTTCCACCAAGCATCTGCGGTCTACCCGCTTCATAGGCCCCATAAAAAATATCGCATGTTCCATAATTGATTGATGGCCCTTTTTGGCAAACCCAATCAAACATTCCTTTGGCCGCAGTTAACTGAGACACAAATCCCATGTTGTCTTTTTGCAAATTAATCAAGGCCGCAAACGATTGAGCTGTAAACAAAACAACTTCCAGATCGCGTTTATCACTGCTCAATTTTTTATCTAAGATCTGGTGAATTCCCTGAGGCTCATTCATGCGCGCAATGATATCTCTGAATTCAATTCCTTCTTCTTTTAAATACCTGATACCGAAATTCAGTGAGCGCGTGTAATTAAGTAGCGCCTGCTTTTTTCCGTCTTCTGTTTTTGCTTCACTCCACTCTTCTTCATTCATCAGAGTTTCGTTGACCGCAAAAGCGTAACCCGCGTATCCCTTGTTAAGAGTCGCTAATAGATTTTGATTTTTTGGAGACTGAGCAAGTAGCCCTTCCATTAAAACGAGATTTCCGGCCACGCCATTTTTAAAAACGTCGAAGTTAGACTCGCCTAAAACATTGTTTCCTGCATTGTAGATAAGGTCGCTGGAAGTCCCCACTGCTGCTTTATTGAATGTCGAGCATGACGATAAAAGAGTCCCGAAAGTGATGGTTGCAACGATTAAACGAAGCTTGTTCATACAAGATTTCCTTGTTTTATTGGCAATATAAATCCATTTTGCCTTTAAGGATGCCCTACATTTCAATGATTTACAACACGGGCACAATGGGAAAGTTTGCCCTTTACAGGGGGGGTAGGAAAAAAGCGCGAGGAGGAGTATAATTCACTTAAGAACTTAGTAATCAAAACCGATAAGGGAGTACTTTAGTCGGTTTTGCTCTTATTAAAAGGAGAAACCTATTGGCGACTTTACCTTCTAAGTAACCTAATCGAACCTGCTACAACACTCCTCTAGGGAATTTGTTATTGGTTGAAATGGTTACATGAAAAAACCGTTTTTCAACATTAACTGATTTAACAAAAGAGGATGCAATGACTACTGACAACCAAACAACGAATTCAATTGAAGAAACAACTTACTCAAAGGCCACGACGATTGGAAGAAACGTAACTTCTAAAGCTGTGGATAAATCAACTGCTGTTATGAAAACATTGAGCTTAAGACCTACGAAGTCTTTTAAGAAGAACAATAGTTTCAAGCCTACAAAAAAGTTGAGATAGCTGCCTTTTTGAGACTAGAAGTTTTTGCGCCAATCATCACCTAAGATGATTCCTAGCTCGCTTACAACTTTATCAAGTGGGAAGCCTACGACGTTAGAGTAACTGCCGTTGACCTTTGAGATAAAGGTTAATCCTGGCCCTTGAATGCCGTACGCTCCTGCTTTATCCAATGAATCCCCAGTCGCAATGTAATGATCCATTAACTCTTTCGTAATCTCATTAAATGTCACTTCAGTCAGATCGTAAAAAAGATGCTCACGCATTTTATTGGTATTAAGGTCTTTGAATAAAAAACTCACTCCCGTCATCACCTGATGAGTTTTATCTGAGAGCTCATTCAAAATTGCACGGGCATCATCTTTGTCTTTTGGTTTTCCATAAAGCTTATTATTCAGCACAACGATCGTGTCTGATGAAATGATAAATGGATTCACTACACCACTTGCCTGAGCGAGTACCGCATGTGCTTTTTGAGAAGCAATATCCATCGCAATCTGCTCTGAATCTACTTCCTGCGACTCTTCAGCGAGATCAGCAGTAATGATTGTAAAAGGGATATTAAGCCACGACAGCAGCTCTTTTCTTCTTGGACTTTGAGACCCCAAGACAAGACTAAATTTACCTGATTCCATGCATTTTTTTCCAAAGAAGTTTTGTGGTTGAGTTTAAAACTTCTCCGGTTTCTTTGTCATTAGAATTTTTCTTTTGACTCTCACCAAATCTATAATATTTGTTAAGTGCCGTGATAAAAAAGTATCTTCCATACTCCATCGTCACATTTTTTTCGCCGCGTTTTTCAAAACGCTCCCTGAATTTTGAGCTCGATAACAAGTTAGAAGTTTCAACTCTTCTGAAATACTCTTTTAAAAATTCTAAGCGCAGCTCCAGGTCTTCTTTTGGTTCGCCTTCCGCTGCTCCCATCTTCCCCCACATTCTGTAACCATCATTTTTGGCCAGAGCGATGGGGTCGTATTTCTCTCTGAAAGCAAACTCCGAGTACCTTTTTAAAAAGATCTCACGCCCAAGCATAATACTTGGTATTCTTTTCGTGATGAACTCTCCCATATTAAGCCAGTTTACATCTTCGCTTTGAGCGTAATTGCGTCCTCTCTCATCGACAGTAATCCATAAATCTTCCTGAATGGTCATAAGATTTTTATTATCAAATCCTCTCAATTGTAAAAAAAGATCATTGGGGATTTCCTCTTTCACATCCAATTCTAAAGTCGCTGATGAGCGCTTTTTAAAGAAAGTTTTTCCACCAATCAATGTGACCACTTCTACACTTGGAGAAACTCCCATGATAGTGGCATTTGGTGTGACTAAAAATACATAAGTGGGTTTAGCACGCGTGATTTTATTATTGGCAAGAACAGCTTCATTCAACGCTTTGTAATGGTTGAGCTGTGATTGACTTTCAGAAATCAATTCAAGCAGATCATCTTCCAGATAAGGTTTTTTCTCAGCAACCGGAAGCGATTCATATTCAACGTAAGGGAAAAACATCACGTCTGTCTCTCTGACATTGCTTTCTAAAAAAGGATGCTCAGAACGAGACAGCCACAAAATATTTCCAGCATTCAATCTGGCATTAAAAAAATTTTCCTTCACCCCAATATTAATTTCATTAAAAGTTATTGAGGATCTGGGAGACAGCCTGACCATCGTTCCATCAAACAAAAAGATCCAGGCGTAACTGTCTCCCACCGTCTGAATTTCATCGCCTTCATATAGACCTGTGCGGTATGAACCATTAAAAAAACTATCGCCACGATCAACGCGACACGATCCTACGCATTGATAAATTCGACCTACTAACTCGCGGTGATTTCTTTCGCGGATGATTTTTTCCCACTCGGGAACCTGGTCCCTCACATCACTTTCTACCTTCCATTCCTTGAATGACAGGAAAGAATTGATCTTCAAATTGCCCCAATCTGTGACACTTTGCTTTTGGTCTTTGAATTCCACTTTAGGCCCATCGGCCCGAACTTCAAAAAAGAAGCTAGTCGTTAAGACAATCAATGCAGTGAGAAGGTTCATTTTCATATAGGTTTTTTCGGCATTCTCCCTCGAGAAGTGTAGGTTCTTCCTTCCAAATTCCCCCTCTTAATGATAAAATTTGCACCGTGAATCAACAGTAAGGAGCCTTGCACGTGTCAAATGATGTCAATACCGAAGTAAATGAATCGGAGAATACCTCTTTTTCTTTCGTTAAGAGCGAACACAAGATTTTGGATTTTTGGAAAGAAAATGAAATTTTCAAGAAATCTCTAGATCAAACAAGAAAAGGTAAACCTTATATTTTCTATGATGGGCCTCCATTTGCAACAGGTCTTCCTCACCACGGTCACCTTTTGGCTTCAACATTAAAAGATATCATTCCAAGATACTTCACGATGAAAGGTCGTTATGTTGAAAGACGTTTTGGTTGGGACTGTCACGGTCTTCCAATCGAACACCAGATCGATAAAAAATTAGGTATGTCTGCTCAAGATGCCGTAAAACAACTTGGTGTAAAAGGCTACAACGATGAGTGCCGCTCAATCGTTCAACGTTTCACGAGTGAGTGGGAGCGCACAATCACAAGAATCGGCCGTTGGGTTGATTTTGAAAACGATTACAAAACAATGGATCCAGAATTCATGGAATCTGTTTGGTGGGTTATCGGTCAACTTTGGGATAAAGATTTAATCTATCAAGGAACAAAAGTTGTTCCTTTCTCAACAGCATTAGGAACAGTTCTTTCTAACTTCGAAGCAAGTTCAAACTACCAGGACGTTCAAGACCCAGCGGTAACTGTACTCTTCAAAGTAAAAGATCAAGACTTCCATATCGCTGCATGGACAACAACTCCTTGGACACTTCCATCGAACCTTGCTCTATGTATGGGTCCGGAAATTGAATACGTAAAAATTCACGATAAGGATAAAGACATTAAGTTCATCATCGCTAAAGAGCGTGTTGAAGCTTACTCTAAAAAAAGAAACTATGAAGTTTTATCAACTCACACAGGTGCTGAGTTAAAAGGTCTTCGTTACGAGCCATTATTTCCATACTTCAAAAAAAATGCAGATGTTGGAGCTTTCGTTGTTCTTAACGATGCATACGTAACAACAACTGACGGTACAGGTATCGTTCACATCGCTCCTGCATTCGGGGAAGACGATAATCGTATCATGAAAGAAGCAGGAATTTCTGCTCTTGAATGTCCGGTAGACGATGCTGGAAAGTTCACAGCAGAAGTGACAGACTTCGTTGGTGTTCACGTTAAGACTGCTGATAAAGACATTATCAAAAAATTAAAAGATGAAGGAAAGCTTTACGATCAAGGTGTTCTTGTTCACAGTTACCCATTCTGTCCACGTTCAGACACTCCACTAATCTACAAAGCAATCCCATCTTGGTATGTGGCCGTAGAAAAAATCAAAGACCGCTTGTTAGCTGCGAACGCTCAAATCAACTGGACTCCTTCTCACATTAAAGATGGCCGTTTCGGTAAATGGCTTGAAGGTTCTCGTGACTGGTCAATTTCAAGAAACAGAATTTGGGGAACTCCGATTCCTATCTGGATCAACGATAAAACAAACAACCGCATTTGTGTAAGCTCGATCGAAGATCTTTATAACCGCACAGGAACAAAAGTGACGGATCTTCACAAAGAAAGTGTTGATGACTTAACGTTCACTCACGAAGGTGAAGAAGGTGTTTATAGAAGAATTCCAGAAGTCCTAGACTGCTGGTTTGAGTCTGGTTCAATGCCATACGCTCAACTTCACTACCCTTTCGAAAACAAAGAAATGTTCGAGCAAGGATTCCCAGCTGAGTTCATTGCTGAAGGTTTAGATCAAACTCGCGGATGGTTTTACACTCTAACAGTTTTATCGACAGCTTTATATGACAAGCCAGCTTTCAAAAACGTTATCGTTAACGGCCTAGTTATGGCCGAAGACGGTAAAAAAATGTCTAAGAGTTTAAACAACTACACACCACCAGAAAATCTAATGGAATCTTTCGGTGCTGATGCTTTAAGACTTTATCTAATCAACTCAGGATTAGTAAAAGGTGAAGAGCAACGCTTCGTGGACTCTGGTGTAAAAGACATGGTAAGAAAAGCTCTTCTTCCATGGCAAAACTCATTTAAATTCTTCCAGACGTATGCGGAAGTTGATGGATGGTCTCCAGTTGAAAACTTCAAAACGTCAGACAACATCGTTGATAGATGGTTATTATCTAACCTTCAAACAATGAAGAAAAACATTACAAAAGAAATGGAAGAGTACCACCTGTACAACGTTGTACCGGCACTTTTCACTTTCATTGAAGACTTAACAAACTGGTACATTAGACTTAACCGTGCCCGCTTCTGGGGAGACGGTCTTAACGATGATAAGTGTGCTGCCTACTCGACTCTGTATACTGCTCTAAGAGAGCTTACAATCTCAATGGCACCATTCACTCCATTCTTCTCTGAACACGTGTTCCAGGAGCTTCGTAAGATGAATAAAGCTGAACCTCTATCGGTTCACCTTTGCTCTTACCCGGTAGCTGACGAAAAGCTGATCAACAGCGACCTGGAAGTTGCAGTTGGAAGAATGCAACAGATCATCCTGCTTGGAAGACAAAAGAGAAATCAAGTTCAGATCAAAGTTAAGACGCCACTTAAGCGCTTAACGATCATTCACAAAGATGCAAAACTTCTTGCTGAAATTGATAAACTTTCTGAGTACATCCAGACAGAACTAAACGTTAAACATATTGAGCTTTCAACTGATGAATCAAAGTTCATCAAGCTTTACGCTAAAGCAAATCTTCCTCTATTAGGAAAGAAGCTTGGAAAAGAGATGGGGAAATACAAGGCCCTAATTGAAAAGCTAGATGGAAAAGCACTAGTTGAACTGGAAGAAGAAGGATCTCTGATGATCGAAGATGTAAAATTCTTCCCGGAAGAAGTCTTAATTTTCAGAGAAGCAAAAGAAGGGACAGAAGCAATGAGTAACCGCTTCATCTCAGTTGATATCGACACAAAACTTGATCAAGGTCTAATTGATGAAGGGTTCGCTCGTGAAATCTCAAGTGCGATCCAAAAGCAAAGAAAGACGATCAATCTAAAAGTTGATGATAGAATCAACATCGCTTTCAACGGAAACGATAAATTCACGGCCCTACTAAGCAGCGCTGTTCACTCGAAGTATATTCAGGATCAGACTCTTGCTCAGGAAATTAAAGCGGCAGGAACTCTTAATGGTTTATCAGTTGAAGTTAATATCGACGATGAAATTGTTGGAAGTTTTGTTGTAACAAAAGCTTAAAAAAGACAAAAAAAAGGGAGCTCATAAGCTCCCTTTTTTTTATTTAAAATCTATTAAAAAAATTATTTTAAACTAACAACACATTCAACTTTCTCAGTAGAACGGTTCCCGTTGATATTCGTTTCAATCGCAGTCACAACATATAAAAGATTTTCACCAGCATTTACTGTTCTTACGATTTTTTCAAAGTAAGCGTTTCTTGAAGCATCAACATAATAACGATCAGTTTGGATAAACTCTTTTTTATAAGCTCTAAAGAAAAATTCAGATCCTTCTTTTACAACTTTCGTCACTTTATTTTTAGCATTTTCACCAGTAACTAAAATCGCTTTCGCTGGAAAGTTAACTTCGTTAACAGCAACTGAGCACTCAACACCTTGATCATCTTTACCTTGGTATTGGCCTACAGGAAGAACCGATAAAAAAGAATCAACTGAGCTTCTCTCGTTAGCAAAAGTAGAAACAGAAACCATCATCAATGCAGCTGCAATTAAAGTTTTCATAATACCCCCCGAATTAGCAGACAAAGTACCAAGTCCACTAATTTCAGTCAAAGGGTAATGAGTCCTTAATGTAAATTTAACTTTTGAAGATCGTCATGAGAATTGACCACTAAAACCTTCCTAACATGATGATTTTCCAAAGCTTTCATAACATCATCTTCCAGGCCTGTCCCGGTCACTAGAACGACGATATCGCACTCAGAATCATCTACTGCGGCCCTTCCATCACTAAAAGATTTAGACAGCTCACGCAGCTCGGGAAGCCCCTGATCGATGATTTTTGAAGGCCTGTAGCCCTCTTCCATCAATTTTTTAACCAGCTTTAATTTTTCAATGTCATCACTAGTATAAACGCGCTCACCTTTTTGATCACGCTCAGGTCTAGGAAATGAATAACGACGCTCCCACATCCTAAGCAAATATTTACTTATGTTAGTTTCTTTTTCTACGACGTTAATTGGAAACATGATTCACCTTCCTCGTTAAGTTAACCTCAGTAACCTCCTAGAGGTTTCTTAACGCTTCTGAAGCACAATCTGTGCCACATCAATTCTACGGGACAAAAATCCCGCTTCACAGTAGATGTAATAGAAGTCCCAGATTTTTAAAAACGCGTCATCGAATCCAATTTTTTTAACTTCTGCGTATTTTTCTTTGAACTCCTTTCGCCATAAATTGAGCGTTTGTGCGTAATCTAATCCGAACTTATAAAAGTCTTTTATCTCTAGATTGTTTTTCACTGAATATTTTTCAAATACTTGCGGCGCTAAGACCATTCCCCCAGGGAAAATGTACTGCTGAATGAAGTCAGTTGACTTGCGGTAACCATCAAAAAGCTCATCAACAATATAAATAGATTGCAGCATGGCCTTACCGCCTGGACGCAGCTTTGATTCGATCATATTGAAGTATTGCTCCCAATATTCTTCTCCAACAGCTTCAATCATTTCGATCGAGACAATGTGATCATAGGTACCTGTCTCATCACGGTAATCGCAGATTTTTATCTTTACCTGATCATCTAGCCCCATTTTACGTACTAGGTCTGTGGCATATTGGTACTGCTCTTGTGATAGTGTGAGGCAAGTCACCTTACATCCGGTCTGAAGTGCGGCCATTGTCGCAAATCCTCCCCACCCACAGCCGACTTCAAGAATATGATCAGAGCTCTTCGGTTTTATGGTATCGATGATTCTTTGATACTTATTCTTTTGGGCATCTTCTAATGATTCATCCTTATTTTTAAAAATGGCCGATGAATAGGTCATCGTCGGGTCCAACCACAATTTATAAAAATTGTTACCCAGATCATAATGGGCCTCAATATTCTTCTTGCTGCCTTTACGCGAGTTGCCTCTAAATAAGTGACGTAAGCGGTAGTAGATCATTCCGAAAAAATTTCCTCTAAATACGGCTTCCAGGGCATTTTGATTTTCAATACATAAAAGCAAGAGCTCCGTCATATCCGGAGAATCAATCATGTCATCGCGGTAAGCTTCCGCCAGACCGATGTCACCGCTGGCCAGGATTTTTGAAATCGAAGCATAGTCTTTAATGATCAGCTCCCCTTTTCTCCCAGGAGTTTTTCCCTTGTAATCGCGCACTTCTCCATCTGGAAGATGCAAGACAAAATGCCCGACTTGGATTCGATCCATAATTTTAAAAAACAACTTAGTTTTGAATGAGTTTTTTTTCATCATGACTGAACTTCCTTGGATAAAATCTTTTCCGGTGGGTTGGGGCGGGTAAAAAATTGGGCCTTTTTAAAAAATAACTTTATAGCTTGCCAGTGGATTCTCCACATCACGACAAAAGTCATCATGGGATACTTAAAAAACATTTTTAAAAGATTGAGAGTCGTAAACTCTCTTGAGCCGATCACGCTCAATGAACTCTTGAAAAAGTAATCGTCCTTATTGGGATCAAAATAATTAATCACTACACTTTTAGGATGAAAAGAGAACTGGTACTCTCCTTCGATATCAAAAAATGGAGACACGTGAAAAACCTTTTTCGTGGTGATTCTTTTGTACTCTGAAAAACCTTGAAGCAGATAATAATGTCGATCCCCAAAAGTGTTGTTCACCTCTGATAAAATAGCTGAGAGTTTTTCATCCTGGTCATAGATGTACCAAAAACTTACTGGATTAAAACCATAACCTAAAATTCGAGGTATCGTTTGCAGCACAATTCGTCCATCAGTATTAATGCCTTCTGCGCTTAAAACCTCACTAATCTTCTCTTTCAAGGGACGATCACTTCCATCAAGGTAGTCCTTGAAGTGAAAAGAAAAAAGATTAAATCGATTAAGAGAAAATAAAGGACTTCTTAGTTCTTCAAGTTTATCCAATGGAAACTTTAACTGGAAAACATGGTAGAAAAACTTATGATTAAATGGTTTTAACCTTTCATGATAAATTTTTCCTTCAATGATGTAATCATTTACCATGGAATTCTCGCTCCCAACATTTTAGCAACTTCTATGCCGGAATTTAATCCGTCTTCATGGAACCCATAACCACACCAGGCCCCTGCAAAATACGTATGATTCTGTCCTTGAATTTCAGGAAGTCGCTTTTGTGCGTTGATAGCTTTTTGATCAAACAACGGATGGTGGTAAATAATCTTCTTAAGAATCTTATCAGGATCAGGGCTTCTCACAGGGTTAAGAGTTACAATAATGGGTGCCTTAAAAGGAAGAGGCTGCAATTTAGAAATTAAATAACTCACGGCCACAGCTTGTTTGCTGTTTACGTCTGTTTCACTGAAATAGTTCCATGCTGACCAGACGTTCTTAGACTCTGGGAGGTGAGATTCATCATAGTGAAGATAAGCGGTATTTTCCGAATACTCTACACTTCCGATAATTTCTTTTTCTGCAGTCGTGGCGTCCTGAAGAATTTTCATTGTGATATCAGTATGAGTCGCAAAGATCACTTTATCAAATGTCTCAACTCTTTTAGTCGTTGTGATTTCAACACGCTCTCCTCGAGTCACACTGATCACCGGTTCATTCAAATGAACACGTGGGAGTGTCTTTGCCATTTGTTTTACATATTCACGGGAACCATTCTTGATGGTTCTCCAGACAGGTCTACCTTCAACTTGAAACAAAGAGTGATTGATCCCGAATTGAATGAAGTTTTCTGCCGGGAATTTTTTCATGTCCTCTGTGGAAGTCGACCAGATAGCAGCTCCCATCGGGATGAAATACCATTCACAAAATTCATGTGAGTATTTCTTTTCTTCCAGAAGTTCTCCCAGACTCAATTTTTTAGAGCGAGAGTACTCAAGATAGGTATGAACGTTTTTATTAAAGTGCAGAATATCTAAGATCATTCTCCAGAACTTTAGGTTGAATAAGTTTTTCTTTTGAGAAAAAACCGTCATAAGATTTGTTCCGGCCCACTCAATCTTTCTCTCTCCTAACTTCACACTGAAAGTCATATCAGTTTCTATGACCTCAACGTTTAACAGTTTTAGTAATGCAATCAGATTGGGGTATGTGTTGGGGTTATGAACTAAAAACCCTGTATCAACCGGATGAGTGAATCCTTCAAGAGTGACGTCTACAGTGTTTGAATGGCCTCCAAGATAGTCCATGGACTCAAACAGAGTCACGTCAACTCCTTTCGTGCGGTTTAACAACCACGCACTTGAGAGCCCTGATATACCAGATCCAATAACTGCGATTTTCATGAAGTTTCCTAATAAGTAACAACTAAGCTAATTCTTGGTAATTTATAGCATTATTTGAACTTATGCATGTTAAGACAAGGCGTAGACATTCGTCGTCCAACCCGTGTCGAAGATAAGGTTTTCTCAATGAAAACGATGAATGAGCTAACGTAGGTTTTTTATGCGCTGGAAATTAAAAACATGCCCATTATTGCGCACGTTTTCAATTAATTTTAGGTTAATTTCTCCATAGACCCATTGCGGGACATTTACTTTTCCTTGAACGATGATTCCGTCATCTGGAAAACCTAAGTCACAAGTTGAATAAACGGCGGCCATCCCCGTATTGTAATCAATGGCCTCTGAATAATGAACATTGCCCACTGTTTGTGAAACCACTACATAGAATTGATTTTCAAGTGCACGAGCTCTGGCACCCACATGAATGCGGTTCATTCCGGCGTAACCTTCGGTGCACGATGGGGCCACCAAAACGCTCACCCCTTCCATTGCAAGCTCTCTGGCAAAATCCGGGAACTCCACATCAAAGCAAATCGAAATCCCCACCAACACTCCGTCGACATCAAAAGTGTTCAAAACCTTTTCTTTGGGAGATTCAACTTTCCAATGCTCATCCTCAAAACGAGTCATCATTTGTTTGTCTTGATAACTATAAAGGCCACTGGGATTAATCATAAAAGCACGATTGATAAAATGCCCTGGAGACTCCAGCCATGGAAAACTTGGAGCAACAATATAGACATCATATTTTTTAGCGAGCTCGACATAACACTGAATAAAGTCGTCTCTAAAATTTTGAATTTCGTGTAACTGCAGCTTTAAATCTTTTTGAACTTCTACTGGCAAAAGAGAAACGAGCTCTATTGATCCATACTCGGGGAACACTAAAAGCCTGGCACCGTTATGACTTGCTTCTTGCACCCATTTCTCAGCATTGACCTTAAAATCATCGATGGTTTGGTGAGCATTAAAAGAGTATTGGGCCGCTGCTATTTTTAACATGTTTTCATCCAGTAGGTCATTGGCTTGATCGATTCTTTACTATCGCCAATATCAGTCCACGAAAATTCACTTTTTAAATCACTTCTTTTTTCATACCCGCGCTTCTTCCAGAATTCATCCAATGGACTGTAATCCACTGGCCTCATCGGATGATCTGCACTTCTTTCTACCGCACAAAAACTTGTGGCCTTAAATCCATATTTTTTAGCGGCAGCTTCTCTGCCATCAAAAAATAAATGCCCCAGTCCTCTTCCGCGGTACTCTTTTAGCAAAACACTTTCACCGAAGTAATAAATCTCATTTGTCGCAATCCCTGCTCTCAAAAAAGGCTTCTGCACATAATCAGCTTCATCACTCAAAGGAATGGCCGTGGCCGCACCAACAAGCATGTCGCCGTCAAAGGCCGCAACCACGACGCTTCTTGAGCTTTGAGTGTAAATGTTAAGGTAGTTTTTTTCATAATCCAGACTTCCCTCATAAAGATAAGGGAAGTCGTGAAATACTTTAATTCTTAGTTCTGCTAATTTTGGAATGAGAGGGAGAATATCTTGTTGATAAAAACTCTCGACTCTCATGATCGTTAATACTCTTGTGGAAAGATTTCGTACTGCTCGATGTGGTAGTTATTTTCAGAACGAATCTGAATCGACTTTCCATGAGCTTCTTCCAGAGTATCAATCAGGTCAAAATCTTCGCCGGTTAATGTCGCCGTCACCTCCGGGTGAGCGTAGATAGAAACTTTTGAGCCTTTTGTTTTTGCCAGGACTTTATTGAGTTCGCGGATCAGTTCATAACAAACAGACAACGTCGACTTCACTCTTCCCGTCCCTTCACAGTAAGGACATGGTTCACACATAATGCGCGATAAAGTGTCGCGGGTTCTCTTTCTTGTCATCTCAACCAGGCCGAGACCAGAAATAGGAAGAACATTGGTTTTTGCTCTGTCTTTTTTCAATGCTTCTAAAAGCGCATTGTAAACAGTGATCCTATTTTCTTCTTTTTCCATATCGATGAAGTCAATGATGATGATCCCACCGCAATTTCTTAAACGTAATTGGTAAGCAATTTCTTTAACCGCTTCCAGGTTCGTTTTTAAAATCGTTTCTTCAAACGTTTTTCTTCCGATGTATTTACCAGTGTTAACGTCGACAGAAACCAGAGCTTCCGTTTGATCGATGTTAAGTGATCCACCAGATTTCAAAAAGACTTTGTTATCAATGGCACGCTCTACTTCCAAATCAATGCCGAATTTTTCAAAAATAGGAATCGACTCATCAGAGTAATGCTTGAATTTACCTTTCATAGTAGGAAGGTATTTTTGCACAAATTTTTCAGCTTCTTTTAGGTTCTCTTTCGAGTCCAGGATGATTTCATCAACATCCTCATCCGTAATATCTCTGAAGACTCTTTGGATGAAACTTAAATCCTGATGAACAACAGTAGGAGCTCTGACTTTTTCTGCTTTTTTCGAAACATCTTTCCAGATCTTCACCAGCATATTGAAGTCGAACTTTAATGTCTTATAACTTTGTCCTTCTGCAACTGTACGAGCGATAACTCCAGTCCCTTCAGGCCTTACTGTTTCTAAAATTTCTTTAAGACGCTCGCGCTCTTTTTCACTTTCAATTCTTCTTGAAACACCAGTGTGCTCAATGAATGGCATGAACACAATATGTCTGCCGGCGAAAGTGATATGTCTGGTAACACGCGGGCCTTTAGTTGAAATGGGCTCTTTTGCCACCTGAACTAAAATCTCATCTCCTTCCTTGATGAAAGATTCAATACTCACATCAGGACGAAAGCGCATATTAACGGCTTCAGATAAAGTTGAAAGCTCATCCGGGATGATCTCCCCTAGACGGTCTTTTCCTTCCATCGACTTCTTACTTTTTTCCGCCATCTCTCTTTGTTCTTCGATCGTGGGGATGTAAGCGTCGTCTACGTATAAAAAAGCGGCTTTCTCATAACCAATATCGACGAAAGCTGACTGCATTCCGGGAAGAACGCGTACAACTTTTCCTTTGTAGATATCACCTACAAATGGAAAATCGACGTGATTATTTTCTGGGTTATGGTGAAAAGATCGCTCCATTAAAAAATCGAGAATTTCACCATTCTCAATAAGAGCAGCCCGACACTCATTGAGTGTCTGGTTAATAATTAATTGTTTGGCCATGAAATATCCTTTAAATCTTACAAATCTTGTTCAGGATACCTTATGAATCGCGAAGATACAAAGGAGGAAAAATGTCGCGCTTGCCTATGACCTTGGAGAACTAGAAGCTAAAATTATAACCAACAGTAGGTTGAGTTAAGTAATTTTCGGCGATTCTTTGTTTGGAAAAATCAGCACGGGCAAAACTTTCTACAGAATTTGAATCCAGAGGAATTTTTGCGTCTACTACAACTGTCTGAGACTTTGTAGCTTGCCCAAAAACAGCAATCCCTACTCCCAGCACAATACCAATAGCACCACCGATAGCAATATTTTTAAAATGATCTTTTGGTTTATCTACGAATGAAAGTGTTGATAATCCTAAAACTGCCCCCGCTGCCCCTGCTCCTAACACTAGTGTTAGATCGGCAAGCGACTCATCAAGAACTCCAGACTGAGACATATTATCCTGCGCACTAGCTTGCTGAATCGGGTTAATAAGAATCACTGTAGTTATAATTAGAGTTAAAAGAGATTTCATTTGATTTTTTTTCCTTAAACCTTTGCCACGCATTATTTTTGATTTTCGTGAGTCAATTTATTATTATCTATCTCTTACTCAATTTTTTAGCGATAAAACCAAAAAACAAATAAGGGATCCATATCTATGACTCAACAATTCTCAGCTTATTCCATTATACAAAAGAAAAGAGATAAAGGAAGACTTACTAAAGAAGAAATCAACTGGTTCATCAAGGGACTTGCTGAAGGGTACATTGCCGACTATCAGATGAGTGCACTTCTCATGGCCATTTTCATATGCGGAATGGACATTGAAGAAACATCATACCTGACAGATGCGATGTTATACTCGGGTAAAGTTCTCAACTTTCCAGAGCAGCACTATATCGACAAACACTCGACTGGTGGAGTTGGTGATAAGGCCTCTTTCATCCTGGCGCCAATCGCAGCAGCTTGTGGTGTAAAAGTACCGATGATCGCTGGCCGTGGTCTTGGACACACTGGTGGAACCATCGATAAGATTGAATCTATCAAGGGTTTCAAAACTGATTTACCTCTTGAAGAATTCGAGCGCCTTTTAAAAGAAAGAGGCCTGGTTCTTATCGGACAAACAAAAGACATCGCTCCTGCTGATAAAAAAATCTATGCTCTACGAGATGTAACTGCAACTGTTGAATCGATCCCTCTTATCACTGCTTCAATCATGAGTAAAAAACTTGCTGAAGGTGCTAAAGGAATCGTGATGGACATTAAGACTGGTAACGGTGCTTTCATGTCTAAACTAAGCGACGCAAAAAAGTTAGCAGACAGTATCAGAAAAACAGGTCTGCGTTTTGATAAAAACATGATGACCATGATCACTGATATGTCAGAGCCATTAGGTTTAGCTGTTGGAAATTCACTGGAAATTATTGAGAGTATCGAAACATTAAAAGGTCGTGGTCCAAAAGATTTGACGGAACTTTCTGTTGCTCTTGCCGGTGGAATGATTTATCTTGCCGGGCTCTCAAAAAACTTAAAAGAAGGAATTAAAAAAGCACAGGCCTCTATTGATGATGGAAGTGCTCTGGAGAAATTCCGTGAGTTATTGGTTAACCAGGGCGGAGACGCTAACGTTATCGATAACTATGATCTTCTTCCACAAACAGAAGCCACTTTTGAAGTGAAGGCCAAAAAAGCTGGGTATGTTACAAAGATGGAATGTTCGGAACTTGGAAAACACTGCGTACGTTTAGGTGGTGGTAGACAAAAAACCGGAGACGCAATCGACTTCGCCGTTGGTTTCGTCATGAACAAAAAGATTGGTGATAAAGTGGCCAAAGGTGAAAGCCTGATGACTATCCACTGTCACGACAATCAAATGAAGATCGCTGAGGAAATCGCCCTACTAGTAAACTCGAGAGATATTACTATTGGTGCAACTAAGCCTCGCGCAAAGAAAAAACTCATTATTGAAGTGCAGACTAAGTTTGCACCGGTAAAAAAAGTATCAGCCAAAAAAGCACCCGCTAAAACAAAAAAGAAGAAATAATTTATGCAAGCTCTTAAAGAAAAATTAGATCAAACAGTCGCTCACATTCACTCTATCAAAAAATGCTCTCCAAAAGTGGGAGTCGTTTTAGGTTCAGGACTTGGAGACTTCGTTGAAAAGATGGAAAACAAAACGATTATTCCATACAATGATATCCCCCACTTCAAAAAAGTAACGGTTCAAGGCCATGATGGAAAACTTATTTTAGGAACCGTAAACGGTGTAGAAGTTGCAGCTCTTCAAGGACGCTTCCACTTATACGAAGGCCACGATATGGCCGACGTCGTTTACCCAATCCGCGTTCTTCATAGACTTGGAATTGAGACAGTCGTTTTAACAAACGCAGCTGGTGGAGTGAATCTTAGTTATCAACCAGGTGATCTGGTGATCCTGACTGATCAATTAAATATGACAGGAAGAAATCCACTTATCGGGCCAAACGATGAATCAATGGGACCTCGTTTCCCGGACATGGGGCACGCTTTCCACCAAGACCATATCAATACACTTGCTCAAGTAAGTGCTGATTTAAAAATCAAAACTCAGCAAGGTGTTTATGTTGGTGTTCTAGGCCCGACATATGAAACTCCGGCAGAAATCAGAATGTTCAGAGTTTTAGGTGGTGATGTTGTTGGTATGAGTACTGTTCACGAAGTGATCATCGCTAACCACATCGGCCTTAAAGTTTGCGGGATCTCATGTGTAACAAACATGGGCGCTGGAATCATTGATCAAAAACTAAAACACGAAGACATTAAAGACGAAGCTCTAAAAGTTATGGATAACTTCACAAGCCTTCTAAACAATGCCATCGCTAAATTTAAGTAGGTAGTATTATGGATATCAAAAAAGTTCTTCGTCAAAAAGCTCAGGAAGCCTCGGAATGCGCGTACTCTCCTTACTCTCATGCGAAAGTAGGAAGTGCGATTGAAATGTCTGATGGAAGTATCTATACAGGTGCCAATATTGAAAACGCCAGCTACGGTGGAACAATCTGTGCTGAACGAGTGGCGATTTTAAAAGCTGTCTTCGAAAAGAAAATGCAGATTTCTAAAGTCTACGTTTACACGAAAGAAGGATGGCCGCCATGTGGAATGTGCCGTCAGGTCATGAGTGAATTTGCTGGTCCTGGTATGGAAGTCATCATCGGAGACGTGGCAGGAAAAGAAACGACAATGAAGTTCAGCGATCTGATGCCACTTTCGTTTACACCAGATCACCTTACAAAATAATTATCTACATTTACATTCTTTCATAATTTTATTTTGAGTGCGTACCAAAAGATCAACAATGGGGTAACTCCCCGTTGTTTGATGTTTTGAAATTAAGTCAGCGATTGACTGTCTTCCTTCTTTTGGACAGTAAAAATTCTTTAACTGAATCCCGTTATCATCAGCTGGATTAACAAATCCATTCACAACAGTTTCGAATTCAGCAAGACTCAATTGCCCTCTTAGCATTTCATTAGCGGCAATTTCCACCGAAGAAAAAAAGTTTCTCATTAAAGGATTATTTGGAAGTTTGGCATTTTGAATAGCACGAATATAAATCGCCTCTACTCTTCCCGGGAATTCATGAGAGATATCATGATAAACATCCGGATCATGTTCCGTATCATCTCCAATTAAAATAACTGTCGATGTCGGATCCTGTGCCAGGATCGTTCTGATAGACTCTGTTTTAAACTTATAAGTATCGCTGCTGATTTTGTCTTTTAAATATCTTTGCTCGGGATTTGGAAAATCTCTTTCACTTAAAAAACTCTCGATACGAGAATCAATCATCTTAGGTGATCCACTTACGTAGTAAAGCGCTACTCCATTTTTACTGTACTCATTGTATAACTCGCTCATTCCAGCAAAGGCCTTTTTGCTAAAGATTCCATTATACCCAACTGAGATTTTGCTATTGAGAACGCCTGTCATTTTAATGGTGTCGTCGATATCGCTGATAACAATCGTTTTAGCTGAGACAGAAAACGATAAGGTTAAAAGGGCCAAAAATGATAAAATTGAGATTTTCATAAACCTGTCCTCAAACAAAAAAAGACCTTAAAAAAGCGATATGCTTAACACTACTCGAATTATGGTTCTTTAATCCGAAATGTGTAAAATCTATCACCCTTTTAAGGTCTTCTATGTAAGGCAGATGCTCTAAGTTACTTAAAATAAATCTGGGTTACCGATATATCCGATCCCCATCCACTTTCTATAGATACCGTCAGTTGCTGATCCCTGGCGTTTCCCAGCGTTCAAACAAGCTTCCATATCCTTCTCTTTTGTCCCGATTGTTCCGGCCATAAGTTTAGCGTTACACTCATTTTTACGACGGGCATTCTGGTCTCTTAACTGAAGCTGAGTGTCGTAGCTGAACACGTCTTCATAGTTATCATCTTTAAGGTCAATCAGCTTCTCAATTGGAGCTGCGGCTTCTTTGTACTTAAGTTGAACCAGGTTGTCCTTATCAAGAGGAAAAAACGGGCTTTCTGCAGTTCCA
>JBEIPV010000135.1:0-7417 GCA_040376855.1 Bacteriovorax sp. | reverse complement strand
TAAAGGATCAGGTTATTAGCGTGATCTTTTGCCAGCCCGCTTGGGTAAGTAAAAGTCTCTTCCGTCATAACCTTGATTTGAGATTCAAGGCGATTCAGAGAAGATTTTTTTAAACGAAATTGTGCCTGTTGAAATTTCTTATCAAGGCTTCTCAACATGTTTTGATAGATAACTGTCACGTCAGCAATCGCATCACCTTTTTGTGAAGCAATTTGCTCTTCGATCTTAGTTTTAGTTTCAGTGATAGCTGCAGTACATTCTTCAAAAATCACTTCACGAACGCGCGTTCTGTAATCAGCAAGACAGGCCACACACTGGCAAGTCAGGTTTGAAGTCTTTAGTTCAAGGTTGAAATTTTCCTTAACTAATTTTTGCGTTTCAATGTGGTTAAATTCTTTACCATCAACCCATTTTTTTAAAACAGCGTAATGAAGATCTAAAACGGCCGGGACTAATCCCCCATCTTGGCCGAAGAAGAAAATTTCCTTTTCAGGCATTAAACAGTCATCTACGAAAATCGTCGAGATGATGTTCTCTCTTTGCATAAATTCGTAAAAGTTTACGTATTCAGTATTAAAGATCGAAACCAGCGATGGATGTGCTTTAAAAACATTCCATAATGCTGTTTGAGTTTTTTCAACAAAGTTTAAAACAATTTCAGCATCTTCATTTGTACGAAGATAGTCATCGTTTTCAGCGAATGAGTGAATTTTAATGAGGGTCTTTCGTTCGGTATCAAGTAAGTTTCGAATTCCTTGATAATCTGGTAGGGCGGGAAAATCAGTCGTGCTCAATAAAAATTCCTTTTTAGTAGTTCACGACTGATTATATCATACAAATTTCTTATCGGTCTAATTCTACAACGTAAGCAACGGCCATTTTAGCAAACTTTGCAGCATGACTAGCAGTACCGCCTGAAACACTGACTGTGTCTCTTGCTGTGTGAATATTTTTGTTCATATCGTTCATTCTTGCTTCAAATGGCATAGAAGCTGGATAACCTTGTGCGTTCCAAGAAGCGTGGTCAGAACATCCGTATCCACACTTGTCATATCCCCACTTCACACCTGGAACGTACTTATCAATGATTGTTCCAACAAAAGCGTTTTGTTGTTCATTGGTATAATCTCTCATCATAACGATATCCAGCTCTTTTGTTCCTTGGAAGTTCGTCATATCAAGTTGCATTACGCCAATAACATTTACGTTTGCTGCCTTAAAACTTTTTGCAATTGCTTTTGATCCAAGTAGACCAACTTCTTCTGCTGCATAGGCCATAAACTTAATGGTCTTTTCTGGTTGGTATGAACTGTCGGCCAAAATTCTGATAACTTCAGTTACAGTTGAAATCCCTGAAGCGTTATCATCAGCACCTGGTGCTGTTGAAGTTGCTCCACCCCACGATCCATTGATTGAATCCTGGTGACCACCGATGATAATTGTCTCATCAGATTTGCCTTTAAGCGTTAAAATAACTGATGGCTGATCCCAAGCTGAGTGATTGAAATACTCAACAGTAGCGTCAGTTCTGTTTTTTACCAGATCGGCCCAAGTGTTTTTAATCCACTCAGCTGATTGTTTACCGAACTCACCTTTGTAATAACGATTTTTAAACGAAGACAGTTTAGTGATGTTCGCTAAAATGTTATCTGCTTTAACTTCGTTAATTAGAGGTTTAACAATACTTTCTTGAGTTAGTGAGTAATCAGCAAAGATATGGTTCTCAGCAAGTAACTGAGCTCCAGATTGAGAATCTAAAAGTTCCATTGCATCGGCTTCATCATCGTGTTGCATGAATCCACCACAACGGTTGAAGTTTTTGTGCATAAGCATTGATAGCCATGGAATAGCATCTTCATCAATTTTCACGATACTAATACCATCAACAGACGAAATTTCTTCTACTCTGTTTCCGAAAGTCTTCTCAGAAAAGTTAAGGGCGTCTCTATCAATAGAAATGTAAACTTGTTTATCAGCAGCGATTGCTGTTGTAGCGAAAGTCGGAATAGCAGTCATTGCCACTGCCAAAGATAACATTTTGATGTTTTTCATACTTAATCCTTTAGTCGGTAATCATCCTTGATTAGGAAAAGTTTGGTACTTTTAATCGGGTTTGTCTAATTTTCTGTCCTTTTCTTCTCTTACTTCTTATCATTATTTTGACACCCCCATATTTTTCACATCTTTCACGAGAGGAACGCATGATTTCAACTTGGATTACAAAAACTTTTGATATTAAGTACCCAATAATTCTCGCGCCGATGTTCTTAGTTTCGAATAATAAAATGCTGATTGAAGCTTACAAAAATGGCTTTATTGGATGCATTCCTTCATTAAATTATCGCACCACTGCCGAATTTGAAGCGGCCATGGCCGATCTTCACAAGCAATGTGATGGGAAATTCGGGATCAATCTCATAGTAAATAAGTCAAATGTTCACCTTAATGAGCATTTGGAGGTTTTAAAAAAATTCCCACCGGCCTTCGTTATTACATCTCTGGGTTCACCAGAAATTGTTATCAAGGCGCTAAAGCCATTGGGTGTAAAAATTCTTTGTGATGTCGTCGAAGTTGAATACGCCAAAAAAGTTGAAGGTCTCGGGGCAGATGCTTTGATTGCTGTAAACTCAGGCGCCGGCGGACATGCCGGGAACATCTCTCCATCCATCCTTGTTCCGATGCTAATGAAAGCAACAAAACTCCCAGTTATTTCAGCAGGAGGTGTAGGAACCGGAGCAGGACTTCTTTCCGTTTTGGCCTTAGGAGCTGAGGGTGTTTCCATTGGATCTCCTTATATCGCAACAACTGAATCTGGCGTTTCAAAAGAATACAAACAAGCAGTCGTTGATTTCGGCGCTGCTGATATTGTTATGACGAGTAAAATTTCAGGAAGCCCATGCTCAGTTATCAACACTCCATATGTGAAGAAGATTGGAACTGAACAAAACTTTGTTGAATCTTTTTTAAACCATAATAAATCGATAAAAAAATACGCCAAGATGCTGACTTACTACAAGGGAATGAAAGCTGTAGAAAAAGCGGCATTCGCAGCAACTTATAAAACTGTGTGGGTTGCAGGCCCTTCAATTGAGTTTTCACATGCGATTGAATCGGTTGAGGCCATCACAAAACGAATCATTTCTGAATACGAAATCGCTTATAACACTCTGGTAGAGCGTCAAGTTAGATAACTTATACTTTTAAAATAGATCTCCCCCGGATTCAAAACCCTAAAGAGATCTATTTGAAAGGCCTTTAGAAATTCACTCTTATGGATATCTGCCCAAATCTTTTTTGCTTCTTTCGGATATAAAACATTTAATTTTACTTCAGCAATCATTGAATTAAAGAGATCAATCTGGGATTTAGTCCTCTTATGCTTAACCCCATTACTAAAAATATAATGAAGAACATTCTTTAACTGCCTTGATGAATCAATCACTCTCAAGTGATAACGATTTTTATAAACTGCACCTTTCGTTCTTTTAATTTTATTAATGGCCTTCGCAATCGTAATCCCAAACGCCTGCATCCCTTTATGCAGGATCTTATTATCCACACTCTCTACTAACAAATGCACATGATTATACTCCAGCGTATAATGAACGATTCTCAGTCCCTTCAGCCTTGCCCTCCTAATCGCATAATGAAGGGCCTTCAGAATTCTTTTATTTTGGATATCTGCCTTATTCTCTCTGACCTTAATGGTGAGATGAAGCGAGCTTGGTTTTTTCAATCTGAATCTTCTAGTGTGACGGATTCCTGGATCGTGAATGGCAGGCCTTCCTGCTCGCTTAGGGTTTAATAAACTTAACTGGGCATTCTTTCTTAATTTCTTCATTAGTGGCTCCTGACCATTAATGTGCAATTAAGGCAGATAACCAATGATAAATAAGTTTATGAAATCCCAGTTTTGAATTTTATTAAGATGGAAAAAAATGACGATGGGGTATCAGAAAATGAAAGGGATTAAAAGAAAGGCCCCATCTTTTTACGGATGGGGCCTTTTAATTTGGTGTTTATTTTTTAGGGTAGATCTATTTATGAAGTAACCCAGCTCTTCTTAATAAAGCATCCGGATTCGGCTTCTGCCCTCTGAAAGCAACGTAAAGATCCATCGGGTGTTGGCTTCCACCTTTTGATAAAACGTTGTCTCTGAATTTCTTAGCAACTTCGCGATTGAAAATCCCTTTTTCTTTAAAGAATTCAAAAGCGTCAGCATCTAAAACTTCTGCCCATTTATAAGAATAGTAACCTGCAGAGTACCCACCAGCAAAAATGTGTGAGAACGCTGTTGAAATACTTGTCCCTTTAACCGGTGGAAGGAAGTCCATTTTTCCCATGCTATTTGATTCGAAAGATTCGATATCAGTGATTGAAGCAGGGTTAGCTGAGTGCCACGCCATATCCACAGTTGCAAAACTTAATTGTCTTAAAGTCGCTCTACCTTCTAAGAAGCTAGAAGAGTCTTTAATTTTTTTGATAAGTTCAGCTGGGATTTTTTCTTTTGTTTCAAAGTGCTCAGCAAAAAGGTCAAGACACTCTTTTTCGTATGCCCAGTTTTCTAGAATTTGTGATGGAAGTTCAACAAAATCCCAGAATACGTTTGTTCCTGAAAGGCTTTCGTATTTTGTATCTGCCAGCATCCCGTGAAGAGCGTGACCGAATTCGTGAAACAGAGTTGTCACTTCATCGAAACCTAAAAGAGACGGCTTAGTCGCAGTTGGTTTTGTGAAGTTACAAACGATAGCAACGTGTGGACGAACCTGAACACCTTGATCGACTTTTTGTCCTCTGAAACTTGTCATCCAAGCTCCGCCTCTTTTACCTGCTCTTGGGTGGAAGTCAGCATAAAATACTGAAACGTGTTTTCCATTTTCATCAAGAACGTCGTAAGTTTTAACATCTTCGTGGTACACGGGAATATCAAAACGTTGCTGGAAAGATAAACCATAAAGATTCTTTGCTACCTGGAAAACTCCATCGATAACATTTTCAAGTTTGAAGTATGGACGAAGCATTTCGTCGTTAACCTGGAACTTTTCATTTTTTAATTTTTCAGCGTAGTAAGCTGTATCCCATTTTTGCAGATCTTCAATTCCGTCTAACTTCTTAGCGTAAGCTCTTAGTTCTTCAGTTTCTTTGATCGCCGCTGGAGTAGCGTGGTTGACGATGTTTTCGATAAATTCAAAAACTGTTTTTGGGTTAGAGGCCATTCTTTCTTCAAGAACGAAGTGAGCGTGAGTCTCGTAACCTAAAAGATTAGCTTTTTGGTGTCTTAAAGAAGCGATCTCTTTAATGATTTCTTTGTTATCAGTTTCACCGTCTTTAAATCCTTTTGTAGAATTTGCCAGCCATAACTTCTTACGAAGCTCGCGGTTAGAAGCGTGAGTTAAAAAAGGAATAACACTTGGATACTGAAGCGTGAACGCCCATTTCCCTTCGTGACCCTTTTCTTTCGCTGTCATGGCAGCTGCTTCTTGAACATCTGCAGGTAAACCTTTTAGATCTTCAATGTTTTCAATCAGCATCACATATTCGTTTGTTTCTTTTAGAATATGATCACCGAACTGAAGACCTAAAGTTGAAAGTCTAGAAGAGATTTCTCTCATTTTTTCTTTTTGAGCATCATTTAAAAGAGCACCGTTTCTTACGAAGCTCTTATAACTTTTTTCTAAAAGCATTTTTTGTTCTGCTGTTAGATTGAAGCTGTCTTTGTGATCCCAAACTTTTTTGATTTTTTTGAAAAGGTCTGCATCTAGGCTGATATCGTTTCCGAAATCAGTTAACAATGGAGAAAATTCTTTTGCGATTTCTTGAAGTTTATCATTTGTTTCAGCAGAGTGAAGGTTGAAGAAAATCCCTGAGATTAAATCGACTTCCGGGCTTGCTGCTTCAAGTGCTTCCATAACGTTTTCAAAAGTTTCTGGTGCTGTATTATTTTTAATGGCCGCAATTCTAGCTTTTGCCGTTGTGATCGCTTCTTTGACTGCTGGAAGAAAGTCTTCCGGCTTAATTTCATTAAAGGGAACTGTTTCAAACGGTGTCGTAAATTTTTTTAGTAATACGTTCATATCTTCTCCTAATTAACTTTTAACTCGTAACGAATATTTTCTTGCCCCTGAGCGCTCTGATAGAGAGATTGAGGGAGCCCAAGAGTTTTACTTTTTGTATCTAGATCATTGGTGATTTGGGCAATCTGCACGACTTCACCACGTTTTACATTGATCTCACTACTAACTTTGGCGAGGTAGATTTCACTATAAGAAAAAATCAGCTGATAAATCCCCGACTGCGTTTTTCTACATTCAATATAAAGCGATCTGCCTTCAAGCTCAAGTGTGCCAGGACGTCCTGATCCCAACAAAAGCTGAGAAGTTGACACTTCCTGCGTGGAACGGGATCCAACTCTAGCGTCATTTGATCTACCCAATCGAAAATCTCTGGTATTCACCTGTTTTGTTTTCGTTGTCTTGAGCTCTAACTGACACTGTTGGGCCTGAATCGTCTCTGTCGCAGTCCTGCCTCCCTCGCTAATTAAAGTGTACCTTTTTGAAAGAAATTTCTCTAATAAGTTTGCTCTATCGGTCGATGTCAAAACATCGAAGCAATTTTGCTCAGGGCGTGGGAATACTTTTTCTCTGGGTAGTAATAAAAATGACAATGAAGATTCGGCCTCTTTCAGATTAGTCGTATGTTCAAAACAATAACTGACCAAATCTTCAGAGGCGTAAGACGTGTGACTAAGAACAATAAATAGAAGACTACTTATCAGTCGGTAAATGGCTGTCGCCTTTTTGATTGTGAATAAAATCGTCAGCAGATGAGTACGCACATAAATCTAATGTCGTTTTAAACTGGAATGACTTTGGAAGTTGACCAGCTTTTGCTAAATCTTCACATGAACAAGCAAGCGTCTTCATGAAGTTGAAAAACTTTTCACTCGTTTGAGAGCTCATTAAGTGCTCCATCTGACATGAATCAAACTCAGCCGTCTTCTCATCAACTCCAACGAAGTCTCTAAGGAAGTAAAACAGCAATGTTCTAGAAGATAAAATGCGGTGCACTTCTTCGTGACCTAAATCAGTTAGAACAACAAATTTACATTCGTCTTCTTCTTGAATCAGACCTTTCTTTTTCAGGTTGTTTAACATTGTCGAAACAGATCCTTTTGTCAGATCTAAGTCTTTTGCAATGTCAGTCACTCTGGCGAATCCTCTATTTTCTTTCAATTTGTGAATTGTCAGAAGGTAGTGAACCATTGAGTGAGATAAGTCATTTTCGTGATTGTCTTTTGGATCAGGTGTTTTTGTCATCATACTCAATTTTGTATCAATCAAACTAAGCAACGTCAATTGGCTAAAAAGCCTACAAAACAAGGCACTTAACTGTGCCTATGCCCCTCCATTTTTGCCCT
>JBEIPV010000033.1:0-26214 GCA_040376855.1 Bacteriovorax sp. | reverse complement strand
GGTTATGAAATGGCCCAATTCTTACTAGAAGAAGGCTACACCGTTATTGGCGTTTCTCGCCGAGGCACAGCTCTTGATCACGCTCAATTCATCGACATTCTTTGCGATATTAAAGACGAAGCATCAGTTGAAGAAATGTATGAACTTATCGCTGAACACACAGAAAAACTGCACATGATCGTTTTAAACGCCGGCATTTTTGAAATGTCTCCGTTAGTAGAAACATCAACAAAAGAATTTACAGATCACCTTATGACAAACGTTGTAGGTGCTTTCCACGTTTTAAAACATTCAAATGATTTCTTAGAAGAAGATGAAACACATATCATTTCTATTTCATCAAGCGCTTCTAAAAAAGGTTTAGCAAACATCTCTGCGTTTAGTGCTTCGAAGTTTGCCTTGAATGGAATGATTGAATCTTTAAGAGAAGAATGGGCCCATCTCGGAGTTCGTTTTTCGACACTTATGCCAGGAGCAATCGCCACACCTATTTGGGATGAAGGCGATATGGAATTGGCACGTGATCAAATGATGAGCACAGAAGACTTCATGGAAGTTTTCCAGATGGTGACGAGAAGCCCGAAGCATGTTCAGTTTCCTGAAATCGTTTTTTTACACAAAAAGGGAATTGTTAAATGAAGGCGTGGAATAAACTTTCAATTCTTTCTAAATACTACATTATTTCTTTTGTAAATTTAGGACTATGTTTTGGAGTTGTTTATCTGGGCGGAAGTAATTTTGTAGATCAGATTTTCTTTCTTACGGCCTTCGTGTGGCACTTTTCATTGCAGACTCCGGGTCTAAGAGAAAAAGTAATGACTAACCATCATAAACTTTCTTTTTTAGCAGTGGTAGTAAGGCTTAATCATTACCTGCAAATTTTTATTAACATCAAACGACTGCCGTACGCTTCATCTTTCATTAGAGCGATTTCGCCAGCGCTATTTACCTTTCTGCTTTTTATTCTGGGTGGACAAGGAAATATTGTCTTCACACTTTTAGGATCGTTTTGTTTTGAAGTCGTGTATGTGTTGGTGAAAAAGAAAACGAATGCGTTTGGAGTTAACCCTTTAATGCATACAAACGATCAAGATACTCCGCCAGTGATTCCGAACGTAGAAAAGACCCACGAATAGTTTCAAAATCCTCATAGTCATCGTAGAGATTGCGCGAGAAAGATTTAAATCTTTTAAGGATTAAGTTGTCCTGCCATCCGATTTCACGGTACTCGGCAAGGAGTGCTTCGAAGTATAATTCTAGATGATTTTTTCTTTGATATAATAAGTATGTGTCATCAATGTGACCACCTTCATTTACATACTCTTTATAAATTTTAGCAAGCCATGGAGTCTTCATTGCACTTCGGCCAAACATGACAGAGTGGCATTTGGTTTCTTGAAAAATTTTTTCGATATCTTCTGCAATCCAGATATCTCCATTACCGATAAGTGGAATTTTAACTTCTTCTACAGCTCTCTTAATATAGCTCCAGTCAGCGACACCTTTATAAAGTTGATCGCGCGTACGAGCATGCAGGGTAATGGCCTCAACACCTTCGTCTTGAATCAATTTTAGTGAATCACTAAAGTTAACATCATCGCGATAACCAATTCTCATCTTCACCGTGAAGTGACCTGTGAAGTTTTCACGAATTGTTTTTAGAATAAATTTTAAGGCCGTGTGGTTAGATAATAAGTAAGCGCCACCATGATGTGAGTTTACTTTTTTTGAAGGACATCCAAGATTCAAATCCAGGTGATCCATTTTTAATGATTCAAGAATATCTACGACATCTCTGGTTTGAGCGCGCTCAGTTGTGAGAATTTGAAACGAGTTCTTTTTTCTCCAGTCTTCGCGTTTTAATATGCGCTCACCGTAATGCTCAACGATCATTTTCTCAGTGATTTTTCCGACTGTTGGAACGCGCAAAAAATCCGTGAAGAACTGATCCCATTCAGGGAATGTCTTCATCAGAGCGATACGATACGGCTCGTCAGTAATGCCTTCCATTGGGGCAAACAGCAGTGATTTTTTGGGAAACACGTCGAAATTATTCATTGAGCATGTTAGTATCAGGATCTCTTACAAAGGAAAAGTCACTTGAAAAAAAATCTCATCGTTTCTATTGCGATTTTTATAAAAGATATAGGGCCTACAAGCTTTAAGATCTGGACTCAGGTGCGTCTGGAAGAGGGAGCTCTTTATGGAATGCTGGAATTTCCTGGTGGAAAGATCGAAGTAGGCGAAACTCCTGAGATGGCCTGTCGTCGTGAAGTCCATGAAGAGGTCGAGGTTTTACTTCCTGAAGACGAAAAATTGGTTTTGTTTAAATACCAGGATTACTCGGTAGAAAATAAGAATATTTGTTTATTCGTTTTCCTATCAAAATTCACTGACTTTCCCGCTGAAAAAGGGGACTGGTCAGAAATCACATACGATAAAAAATCTGATTATTTACAGGGTAAAATTCCGCCGATTAATCATGTTATTATCGACGAATTAGCGGTATATATTAAAAATCAATTTGATGCAGGACTTACAGACTTATTATGGCAACAGTAGATTCCATTAAAATCATTGCAGACTTTTTTCTCTTATCAGTGGCCTGGTCACTGGTTTTATTTTCACCAATCGCTTCTTCAAAATTAACAGGTGCCGGATTAATCAAGCTTCTATCAAACACTGCAATCGGTGCTTTGGTTATCTCGATGGTTATTCAGGGAATTTCTGCAGAAGGAATGATGAATCTGACTTTCGGATTAAAGTCTTTAGGTCTTTTAGGATTCATTCTTATTACGACATTACATGAAGACGACAAGTCGCCACTTATGTGGGTGTTGTATGCCATCTTATCAGTACTGTTTGCATACTTAATTTGCGGACTGGTAAGTTTCCAATTAATCCCTGCGCTTTTTATTATTTCAGCAAGTTTACTTTTAGGTGTGATCACGTACGCAATGTTACTTGGACACTGGTACCTGGTTGTTCCAAAACTAAGTGCTCATCCATTAAAAATCGCTGCGATTATCACGTGGATCGTCCTGGCCGTAAAAATCGTATGGAGTGGTTACTCGCTTTACAACCATTACGATTTCTTCGAAGAGCAAACTCAATTAGGTGCAGGATATGCATTTAACTGGATGCTTTTAACAATGAGAGCTTCTTTTGGTTACCTAGTTATTTTAGGAATGAGTCTTTTTAACTGGAAACTTTTACAGTTAAGATCAATCCAAAGCTCGACTGGGATTTTATATGCGATGACATTTTTTGTGTTCATCGGAGAAATGGTTTCAACTTATATTTATTTTAATTACGGACTTTATATATGATGACAGTACTTTTCACATGTAAAAATTGTGGTTCAGCTATTCACGTTTACCCTGAAGCTTCTGCACATAAAATCCAGTGCGATGTGTGTCAGTGTGAGCAGGAAGTAAAATTTGATCACAACCATGAACAAAGCATTCTGAAAGATTGCCCATCATGCTCTCGTCAGGACTTTTATTCTCAAAAAGATTTCAACCGTAAATTAGGTGTGATGCTTTTCGTGTTGGCCGCCGTGGTTTCAACAGTCATGCTTTATTATGGAATCAACCCGCTTTGGTACCTAAGTTGCTTCATCGTTTTATACGCTCTCGACTTTGTTTTATTCAGAAGACTCAAGCAAATCGCCATCTGCTACAAATGCCAGACGATTTTTAAAGAAGTGGCCAATATTGACGAAATCCCGGGTTTCAACCACGAAATGAACGATCGCATCGTATATTCGGACCATAACTTCCACGGGAAGCCGCTAGATCATTGATAATTGGTAGACGTTAGACTTGATCGCAACATTCCTGTATAATAGATAAATTAGATTTTGTTTAATCTCATACTAACTTAACCAGGACTTCTCCATAAATCCCCCGCTTGAACCCTTTGTCTCTTCGTCCGAAATATTAGCACTTATTATTTGTTTTCTTGCGGCCGCATTTTTTTCTGCAGCTGAAGCAGCACTATTATCTATTGGGGTCGATCGAGCACGCCAGTTGATCGAAGAGGGAGGATCAAAAGGAAAGGCCATGGCCTTCATGATCCTTAGACCATCGGAGCTTTTAGCAACTATCCTGGTTGGTAACAATATCGCAAACATTCTGGCCGGTGCGATTACAACATCGATCACTGCCGCCTATACGGGAAGTAATGTCGTGGCAATCGCTCTAGGGGCGACGACTGTTATCATTATTATCTTCGGGGAAATTATCCCAAAAACGATCGGTAGAACTCACGCTGAAAAATTCTCAGTTATTGTTATTCGTTCACTACAAGTTATTTTCTACATTCTATATCCGGTTATTAAATCTATTGTGTGGTTCATTGGAACAATCCTTGGAGACAACGCGGAAGTTACAGGAAGAATGGTAACGAAAAATGATATTGAATTCATGATCAGTAAAGCTGAGAAAGAAAGAACGATGGACTCAAAACAGATCGATCTTCTTTCGTCGATTCTAGAATTCCCAATGATTAAAGTTAAAGACATTATGATTTCCAGAGTTCGTGTTAACTACGGACAGGTTCATTGGTCTTTTAATGAAATGATGAAATACGCTCGTGAAACTGAAAACTCGAGATACCCGGTTGTCGATGGAGAGCTGGAAAATATCGTTGGTTTCCTTCACGTGAAAGACCTGGCGTTCGTAACAGATGAAGAGAAGAAAAACTTTAAATTAGAGAAACTTTTAAAGCCACCTTTCTTCGTTTATGAGCACATGAAAATCCAGTCGGTTTTCGATCACATGAATAGAAAGAAAGTCCACCTGGCACTTGTTAAAGATGAAAACGGAACAGTAGTCGGAATTGTTACATTGGAAGATATTATCGAAGAGATCTTCGGTGAAATTCACGATGAGCATGATGACGTTGAAGAAATTGAAAAAGGGCTGGAAGAAGCCAATCTTACTGATGGAATCGTTGTAGAGGGCGATATTTCATTGAGAGAGCTTTACAATGATTACGACATTAAGATTCCACTTAATGATAACTACTCAACGTTAGCTGGTTTCTTATTAGATATGTTAGGAAATACTTTTCCAGAGCAAGATCAGATTATTGTTTGGGAAGGTTTATCATTTAATTTAGAAATCGTAGAAGACAGTGTGATCAAGCAGGTTCGCGTAAAAGATGTTGGAGGAGAAAAGCATATTTTCTCTAAAAAAGAACACGCTGAACTTGTTGAAAAAAATGATATCGAAGCTTCACTGCACCTTCACGAAAAAGAGTAGAGATCGAAAAAATGCTCCAGTGGGCATTTTTACTTCGTTTGAATGTTGTAAGAGATTAATTATATTTTTTAAGAGTTCGATCTCAAAAGGTAATCAATGAAAATTCATGACGTAGCAGTTATAGGTGGTGGTTCCGCTGGTGCCATGGCCGCCCTTCGTGTTGTTTTAAACAACGACGAATGTCTTTTTTTCCCCGGATCACCTAAAGATAAAAAACGCTCGCGCGCATTTTGGGTAACCAAAGTTGAAAATATGCCTGGGCATCTTCAGTATAAAAAAGGGATTGAAGAACCTAATAAAGAAAATCTTGATTGGTTAACAACCGGCCCGTTTAAAGAAAAGTTCATTTGGAAAAAGAATACTGGTGTTATCAGTATCGCAAAAAATGAAGATGGAACTTTCACTCTTGTCGATAACAAAAACGAAACTTATCTCGCAAAATACATCATCCTTTGTACTGGTGTTATGGATGTTCAGCCGATCATTAACGGGACAATTGAAACCATTTATCCTTATGCCAATATTCAATTAGCAGACTACTGTATGCGCTGTGATGGGCATCATGTGCTCGATAAAAAAGTAGCGATCTTTGGTCACAATTCAGCTGCTGTTTGGGTGGGAATTATTTTGCACGAACGTTACAACAGCCCGGTCACGATTTTAACAAATGGTGAAACGCCGGTGTTTGATGAAGAAGTAACTGCACTAATGAAAAGATATAATTTTGCAGTGGTAACCGAACCAATAACTGAAATTGTAGGTGAGCCAAAAAATAAAATATTAAACGCATTTATTTGCGGTGATAAAAAAGTTGAAGCAGATTTTGCATTCATTTCATTGGGGATGATTGTTTATAACGAATTGGCAAAAATGGTTAATGCTAATCTTGATCAAAGAGGTTTTGTTACAACTGACAATAAAGGTAAATCATCTGTAGAAGGTTTGTATGTGGCCGGTGACCTGCGTGCTAACATGAAAAAACAAATATATACAGCATGGGATATGGCCGTGGATTCCGCAGATGAAATCAATCTTTTGATTCGTCGAAAAAAGCGAACTGATACAACATTATTATAGTGGTGAAGGTTATCGCATAAAGGGTGTATTGTTATAGATGTAGAGAGAATAACTCATAAATTTTTCTCTCACATTAGTATAACCAGGGATGTAAAAATCCCAAGTCAGCCACGGAGGATGACAACATGAAGCCTTTCAATACTGAAGACATGGTTCAAGAAGCGGCATCGGAAATCCAAAGAATCGCTCCAAAAAACTCAACTGTCGACATCGACGTAGTAGAAGATCCCGCTGGTCATTTTAGTACGCACATTAAACTCATCACAAAAACTAAAACTTACTTTGCAAAAAAAGAGGATATGTTTTTGTATAAGAGTTTTTCAAAAGCAATCAGAGCGATCAAAGCGCAGGTTGCAAAAAAACGTACGGGCCATATTCATAAACATGTTGGCTTAAAAAGAATTAAAGTCTCAATGCCATAAATAACGAGGGCCCCAAACGGGGCCCTTTTTTTATCTCAAATTATTCTTATTGACATCATCCCTTCGCCTCGAAATACTTTATAAATAAATTCTACCTTAGGGCCCCAAGATGAAAACATTCTGTTTCATTTCGATGATGATGTTACTCGCTGGCTGTGGCGGTACAATTAATTCTAATCTTTTAGATAAAATTCCTGGCAAGCAGCAGGAGAAATTAACTATTGATGTCTTCTCATTAACATTTCATAAGCAAATGGGATCATGTGCGGCGTTGCCGATAACTCACAGGATGTTGACGTTCGCTCCAGTTTTACTCTCTCCCAATGGAGATGATTATTTTATTGGCACATTGGATATCCTTCTGGATGAAGCCAGCAAAACTTATAAAGCTCGCTATCGTGAATACCCATCTCAAGGCAACATTGATCAATCTGTTTTTGAAATAGCGTTGACGGGCAGTTTTGAAGTTGTGAAGGCCACTTCAAGCACGAGCAATGATGAATTAATTTTAGAAGATCTGGGTGTTGTGTCGGCCACGATTAATAACAACAAAGTAAACTTCATTATTAAGCTTGATGGCGACATTAATAGAGTCGTAGTCGAAGACGAGACCATTGGGCGAGTGATTTTCTCTTCAACTCCGCTTATAGCTGATAATTGTTTACTTTAAAGGCGTAATTTCAACGTCACCTAAAACTTTCGCACGACATGAAAGTCGTACTGTTTTTCCGGGGTATTCACCTTGGATGTGCTGGACAGTGTCGGTTTCAACGACTCCCATTGGAGATAAGTTTTCGATTCCTTTGATAACATGGATACGGCAAGAGCCGCATGAGCCGGCAAGGCAGCCGTGTGGGAGCTGTAAACCTTGGCGGTCTAGCTCGTCGTAAAGTATCTGACTTAAATTAACTTTGTATTCGCGAGGTGCAGAGGCACCTTTTTCATTGGCAGGATCTAAGTGTACTAACACGGTGGGCATATTTTTTTTATCCTTCAGCGAATAATATCTCCTCAATTGTAAAACACGATGCAAAATTATCCAACTTTAAAGTGAGGACTGAAATGTTTACCTTCGAAAAATTATACTCAATGGGCCACGAGCAAGTTGTCTTTTTCTCAGACCCTTCTTGTAACCTAAAAGCAATTATCGCTATTCACAACACAACTCTTGGTCCAGCTCTAGGTGGAACGAGAATGTGGAACTACGCAACTATTGATGAAGCTATTGAAGATGCTCTACGTTTATCACGTGGAATGACTTATAAAAACGCTATCTCTGGTCTTCACCTTGGTGGTGGTAAAGCGGTTATCATGGGAGATCCTGCAAAGGATAAATCTGAAGCGCTTTTCAGATCATACGGAAGATTCGTTGAATCACTTAACGGCCGTTACATTACAGCTGAAGACGTGAACACAACTGTAGATGATATGGAATATATCTTCTCTGAAACAAACAACGTAACTGGTGTTGCCGAAATTAACGGTGGATCAGGAAACCCATCTCCTTGGACTGCACGTGGTGTATTCCGTGGAATGGAAGCAAGCTGTTTAAAAGTTTTCGGTGACAGATCTCTTAAAGGAAAAGTTGTTGCTCTTCAAGGTGCTGGATCAGTTGGAACTCACTTAGGAAGACACCTTTACGAATCAGGAGCGAAAGTTCTTTTCACTGATATGAACGAAGCAAACATCGCTCGTTTCAAAGAAGCAGTACCAAACGCTGAATTCGTAGCTCTTAACGACATCTATGACGTTAAAGCTGATATCTATGCTCCATGTGCTCTTGGTGCAACTGTTAACGACTCAACAATCGACAGACTAAAAGTTAAGATCGTTTGTGGTGCTGCTAACAACCAACTTGCAGAAAACCGTCACGGGGATATGTTAAAAGAAAAGAACATCCTTTACGCTCCAGACTACCTAATCAACGCTGGTGGAGTAATGAACGTATCAATCGAATTCGAAGGTTGGAACGCAGAAAAAGCAACGAAGATGGTAGACAAGATTTACGATACAACTCTGAAAATCTTCAAATTATCAGAAGACCAAAACATTCCAGTATATAAAGCTACTGATTTAATGGCAGAGCAAAGAATCCAATCGATCAAGAACATCAGAGGTAAGTACCTTGGAAATCTTGCTCATAGATTCCCAGGACGTAAATCTAACTAATTTTCCAATCATATGGACACCAAACTATATCGGTTTGGTGTCCATTTTTTCCTCTTCTGTCTAGCCTTTGAGAATTCCCTAAAATTCCCCCTATAATGATAATTGAGGTCAAATGATCCCGATTAAGTCGCTTATTAATTCATTCTTATTTATTACACTTCTACTGATAGTAGGATGTGTAGGGAAAACTGAAAAAGACTCGGTAACGGGTTCTCCAGAAATTGTTAACAGATTAATTGCGAACAATATTACTCCACCTGATTTTCAATCTCGTACTCAATCAATCATGACTTTAGATTATACCAGTCTCGATAATCAGCTTGCGACAAGCTGTACGTTATCAAATTTAAACAATGTCACGATCACACAAGCATGTATGTGTGATGGAGTGGGTGTGTGTAATGTTGGTGTGACAAGTGTTGGTGCTTATTCAGGCCCTGGAAGTTTTTCTTTTAATCTTGTGGCCGGTGGTAAAACATCGACGACAGGTAAGTCTATTTTTAATATTACGGCCCCTCCTGCTGGAAGTAATATCCCACCGACAATTTCCACAATCACAGTAAAAAACACTGAAGAAAGTACGACGATTTCAGGTATTGCATTTTCAGTCGCCGATACAGATTCTACAGTTACTTGTGCAAATGTAACGATTGCTTCTTCAGATACTTCAGTTATTCCGTTGGCAAATATTGTTAAAACGGGATCAGGTCAGAATTGCAGCTTAAGTATTACACCAGTTGCCAATGTTGTTGGTTCAAGTAATATCACTCTTACGCTAACAGATACCGGGACTCCTCTTCCTGCGCAAACTGCAATATCTAATTTTACTTTGAATGTTACACCTGTGAACAATCCACCTACGATTAGTACTGTAGCTGCCCAATCCACACCGGAAGATGTGATTCGCTCGGGAGTTGCATTTACGATTGCTGATATCGATTCAACTGTTACTTGTTCTAATGTTAAAGCAGTCTCATCAAATACAAATCTAGTTTCAAACAGCAATATTATTATCAGCGGAGCTGGTCAAAGTTGTACGATGTCTCTGGCCCCAAATTTAAATCAATCAGGAACATCTACCATTACTTTAACTGTAACTGATAATGGTTCACCAACACCTGTCAAAACTGCGACAACAACATTTGTTCTGTCAGTTATAGCTGTCAATGACCCACCAGTTATTGCAGCTATCGCAACTCAAAACACGACAGAAAACGTCGCTAAAAATGTTAACTTCACCATCACTGACGTCGATTCAAATCTGACTTGCAATAGCAGCGTTGTTATTACATCTTCCAATACAACATTGGTTCCTAATACAAATATTTCTATTTCAGGTATTGCTCCAAATTGTGTCGCTTCAATCACTCCGGCCAACGCTCAGTCTGGAGTTACTAACTTAACTGTAACAGTTTCTGATAATGGATTTCCAATGCCCATTCAGAGTGCCAATACATCATTTAATTTTATGGTGGCACAAGTAAATCATGCGCCATCAATCTCAACGATCACAAATAAATCTACTAATGAAGACACTGCAAGTAGCGCGATTGCCTTCACAATATCAGACAGTGATTCAACTATTTATTGTAGCAATGTTACACCGACTTCAAGTAATACGGCCCTTGTTCCCAATGGAAATATTGTTATTTCAGGAACAACACCAAACTGTACGGCCGTTATCACTCCAGTTGCTAATGGGTATGGATCAGCGACAATTACTTTAACATTAAATGACAACGGAACACCGATGCCGGCAATGACGGCGACTTCCGTATTTAATTTGACGGTCAATGCGGTTAACGATGTGCCAACTATTTCAACTATCACAAGTAAAACGACAGCAGAGGGGACCGCGAGTTCGGCCATCGCCTTTACTATTAACGATAGTGATTCAACTCTATCATGTACGAGTGGTGTGACTGCTATTTCATCAAATACAACATTGATTCCAAATGCGAATATTACTTTTGCAGGAACTGCTCCTAATTGTACAGCAACGGTAACTCCGGCAGCGACAGGTTATGGAACAGCAACACTTACGTTTACAGTTACTGATAATGGAACACCATTGCCAGCTTTAACGGCCAGTTCTGCATTTACGATGACAGTGACTCAGGTTAATCATGCACCGACCATTTCTGCTATCACTGCTCAGTCTACCGATGAGGATGTCGCGACAGGATTAATCCCATTCACAATTGCTGATTCTGACTCTACTGTTTTTTGTAGCAACGTTGCGGGAACATCGAGTAATACAACTCTGGTTCCAAATGCAAATATTGTAATTACGGGAACGGCGCCAAATTGTACTGTTAAAGTTACACCGACAGCGAATGCTTATGGGACAGTGGTCATCACGCTAACCATCACTGATAACGGGACTCCACTTCCGGCACAAACCGGAGCTTCAGTATTTAATTTAACGATCAATGCAGTTAACGATCCGCCTGCAATTTCTGCGATCACAAATAAATCAACAGATGAAGATGTCGCAAGTAATGCGATTGCGTTTACAATCAGTGATGTCGATTCATCGTTAATATGCAGTAGTAGTGTGACAGCGACTTCGTCAAATACAACAGTCATTCCAGATGCCAATATTACTATTACGGGAACGGCACCTAACTGTAATGCTATTATTACTTCAGCTGATAATCAGAGTGGTTCAGCAACAATCACTTTAACATTAACTGATAATGGTACACCTATGCCGGCGCTGACAGCGACGACTAGTTTTATGATGACAATAACACCTGTACCTGATCTAACAGGAACGCTTAGTTTAGCTGCGAACCTTTCGGGAGTAGCATCAACTTTTAACGGTAATATAAGAGGCCGAAGGATGAAGTTCACAGGCTTGACTGCTGATGAGTCATTAACATCTTTTGAATTGTGTCTTGGAACTGCCGCAGGATCATGTGATGTCGCTTCATGGGTGGAAGCAACTGGGTATACAACAACTGGCACAGCTCCTTCGGTCGCACTTGGTGGAAGTTATCAGTTGGTGAGCGGACAAAATGGGGCCCAGTCTTTTACTTTAAGTGCTTCATGTTCATCAACGACGAATTATTATTACTCAGTGAGAGCGACAAATGCTTCGAGTAGATTGTCTAATGTTGTTAGTACTCCGGCGTGGAGTTTCTGGGAACCAACATGTTTAGGATCAGGAGTTTTAACTCAGTGGTTAGATGCAAGTGAAGGAAGCACTATTACTATTTCTTCTGGAACATCTGTCACTGCTTGGGCAGATAAATCAGGAAATAATAGGAACGTTAGTCAGACCGGTACGAAGCAGCCAACTTATGGGGCGGCAGAGATTGGAAATAACCCTGGGATTAAATTTAACGGGACCAGTTCTTCTTTAAGGCCAGCAGCGGTGGTTCCTTCGGCGTATAGTTTTGGATCAGCGACATTCTTTACAGTGATAAAGGCCAACTCTGTTGCAACTAATAGATTTGTTTATTCAGAGGCCGGAGCGGCAACGAATACAACTTATTATGCTCCGCTAGCCACAACAACAACGAGTAAAATTTCAGGTGCAACTTTAGGCAATGCAGGTGGAACTCCTCAGCTTAATTTTCCTGCTTTAAATGATCCGTTTTTTGATGGAACGGTTAGAATGGCGATGTCTATAGATGCTGGAAATTTATTTACGACATTCAGTAACGGTGTTTCTTCAACACCGGCCGGTTCTTCATATACTAGGGCTGCTTCGACAATCGATACTTACCGAATTGGTGCGAAGTTGGTAAGAACGACTGAATCTGGATGGTTTGCTGGATCAATTGGAGAGTTCATCATTATTAAGGGAACTGTCGTGCCATCAGTAAGACAGAAACTTGAAGGATACTCAGCTCACAAATGGGGAGTGAGTGCTAACTTACCGCCAGGGCATCCATACTTAACATCTCCACCGTAGTACTTGACCAAAACATTTGTCCAGCGGTTATCCTTACCGGATAGGAAACAATTCCATCTTAAGATAAAATTGTCCTATGAAAAAGATCCTACTTACACTGACATTTTTCATTTTCTCTCAAAGCTCATTTGCCATTGATTTTGAAGATGCTGTATTTCCTGAACTCGCAACAAGCGCAAGAGCACTTGCAATGGGGAATGCTTTCATATCTAAAGTCGATGATTCGTCAGCTGCGTTTTACAATCCAGCAGGATTGGGAACTGTAAGAAACACTCACTTTCACATTTCAAATTTTCAAATAGAAATGAATAAAGGAATTCTATCATCTGGTGGTGGAGGAAAAATCACTGATGCTTTCGGAAATATCACTAAGATGTTTTCTCTTGATGGGACTAGAGAAGTTTTAAATAAAAATGTCGGAACGATTGCTCACTCTCGTTTTCAAATGCTGCCAAATTTTACGACAAGATATTTCAGTGCAGGTTACTTAGTCGCAAAACGAACTCGCGCCGTAGTGGAAGATGATACAACGACAGGTTTTGAGTATGCTGATAGATTCGATCACGGCCCATACGCTGCTTTGAATATCTCACTTTTTGGTGGAGTCTTTAAAGCAGGTGTCTCAACAGTTTTCTTAAATAGAAAAGAACTGATCGGGTCATCTGATCCGGCCGCAACTTTGACTGTAAGTGATGGTTCGTACAAAAAAGGTAGTGCTTTTATTTCAACGGCCGGAGGAAAAATTACTTTACCGATCGTTTTTCTTCCAACATTTTCAGTGACTATGCATAATGCTTTCGACCAGGAATTTGGTAGTGGAAGAGGAGCAGGTGCTCCAGATAAAATCAAACAAAGTGTCGACGTAGGTTTTTCAGTCACTCCACAAATGGGGAATTCAAGTCGTATCCATTTTGAAGTTAACTATAAAGATTTATCAAAAGAATTTGAAAATGTTTCTTCAAAAAGAAAAATTCTAATAGGTGCTGAAATCGATTTAGCACGTATCTTTTTTATCCGCGCTGGCTATGGGGATGCATTTGGATCGTTCGGTTTAGGTGTGAAAACAAAAAAACTAGAATTCGATCTTACGACCTACGCAGTTGATACAACTACTGACAAAATCAGAGGTTCTGAGGATCGTCGCTTTGTACTCGGCCTTTCAAGCGGTTTCTAATCCAGTTTTTGACAACTTAGCCATGCGCTCTGCGCATAAAAACACTCCCAAATTTAGACATTCAGAGCAGTTTTAGGTACAGTCAGGGGACTTATTTTTAAACTATTTAGGAAGGACTTAATGTTGGGAAAAACATCTAAATCAAAAGCGGCGACTAATGCAAAAGGATCTGTAAATCCTCACGCAAAAAAACTGGAGCTCGCAAAAAAATACAACTTAGGTAAAAAAGAAATGCTCGAGATGCTCTCGAACATTTATACATCAAGAAAAACTGACGATGCTGAAATCTCAATGAAGAAGCAATCGAAAGCATTCTTTCAAATCTCTGGTGCTGGTCACGAAGGGATTTTAACAGCAGCAGCGATGGTATTAAAACCAAAGTACGACTGGTTCTTACCTTACTACCGTGACCGCGCACTATGCTTAGGTCTGGGAGTTACTCCATACGAAATGTTATGCCAGGCCAATGGAAACATGGGAGATACAGCTTCATACGGACGTATGATGCCAGCTCACTGGGGTAATAAACCGCTAAACATCGTGAACAAATCATCTTGTACGGGAACTCAGTTTCTTCAAGCATGTGGTCTTGCTGAAGCAGGTATCTGGTATAAAAAATTAAAAGAAGAACACAAGGTTGATGTTTCTGGATTAGATTACCATGACGACGAAATTATTTACGTTTCAACTGGAGACGGAACAATTGCTCAGGGTGAATTCTGGGAAGGATTAACAACGGCTTCTGTAAATAATCTTCCAGTTCTATTCATGGTTGAAGACAACGGATTTGCGATTTCAACTCCGACTTATGTTCAATACCCTGAAGGATCAATTTCAAAAACTCTTGCTAACTTTCCTGGTTTAAAAATCTTTAACTGCGATGGATGTTGCCCGATTGATTCGTATGCAACGATGACTGAAGCAGCTAAATACATTCGTAAAACGAGAAAGCCTGCTCTTGTTCACGCAACTGTAACAAGACCATACTCTCACTCTCTGTCTGACGATCATGGTATGTACAGAACGAAAGCTGAACTTGCTGAAGAAGGATTAAGAGATGTTTTCAATGCATTCCCAAAATTCTTAGTTGAATCAGGAATCATCACTGAAGCTGAGAGAGCTGATGTACTAAAGAAAGTGTCTGCGAATTTAAAAGAAGCTATGGATAAAGCGATCACTACTGAATGGCCTAAGCTTGATACAGTTATGGATCACCTATATTCAGAAGAAGTAGATATCACTGGTTCTCAATTTGAACATGCAGCAAACTTCACTGGAAAAGATGACGTTCCAATGGCCGCTTCAATCAACAAAGTTCTTCGTACTGAGTTTGCTAAAAACCCAATGTTAAGAATGTGGGGAGAGGACGTTGCTGACTTCTTCGAAAAAGAAAGACTAGATAATCCTGAACTTAAAGGTAAGGGTGGAGTTTTCAAACTTACTGCAAACGTTCAACGTGAATCAAAAGACGGACAAGTATTCAACTCACCATTAGCTGAAGCCAACATCATTGGTCGCGCTATCGGTATGGCCATTCGTGGAATTAAGCCAGTTGTTGAAATCCAGTTCTTCGATTACATCTGGACAGCTTACATGCAATTAAAGAACGAAATGGCGACACTTCGTTATAGATCAGGTGGAGACTTCAAGTGTCCGATGGTTGTTCGTGTTCCAATCGGTGGTTACCTAAAAGGTGGATCGATCTATCACTCTCAATCAGGTGAATCACTATTTACTCACGTTCCAGGTATTCGTGTAGCGTTCCCATCGAACTCTGCTGATGCAGCTGGATTACTAAGAACAGCAATCAAAGGTGATGACCCGGTTATGTTCCTAGAACATAAACATTTATACTACCAAGGTTATAATCGTGCTGCTGATCCAGGGGATGAATACATGATTCCTTTTGGTAAAGCTCGCGTCGTTCGCGAAGGTAAAGATGCAACGATTGTTGCTTGGGGAGCTCTTGTTCAGAAATCAATTGAAGCTGCTAAGAAATTAGAAGCTCAAACTGGAAAGTCTGTTGAAGTTATCGACCTAAGAACTCTTGCTCCATACGATTTTGAAGCGATTAAAAAATCAATCACAAAGACATCTCGTCTGATGATTGCTCACGAAGAACACAAAACTTCAGGGTTTGGTGGAGAGATCACGGCAAGAGTTAACGAAGAGTGTTTTGAGCTTCTTGATGCTCCGATTTTAAGAGTAGGAGCGCTTGACGTTCACTGTGCATATAACCCGGCCCTAGAAGACCTGATTTTACCTCAGGTGAGTCATGTGGAAGAGGTTCTGGCCAAGTTGCTGAGCTACTAATTTCTACTTCGCTGGTATTTCTTACCAGCTAAAGTCTCAAAATTTGTTACACAAAATCTAGATAAAATTAAGGTCCTCGAAAGAGGGCCTTTTTTTTTGCCTTAGCTTGCAAAAAATTATAGTTTGACCCCTGTTACACAACAGGACGATGGGAGTCTTTATGATCATTAAATGTTTAAGCATTCTTGCTGCTGTTTTTGCTGTGAGCACATCACACGCAACTATTACTCCAAGTGATGGAAGAGTAGATATTTGGCCAACAATTCCTTTTACGAGAGGTGCAGACCTTTGCCGTTATAGCGATGCTTACGGGCAAACTCGTATGCAGTACATGAATCAAATGATGAAGCTTGCGTCTGGCTGGAATTCTGCAGGTGCTGGAGCTCTAATTGCTTTCAATGAGCTTTATGAAAAAAACCTGGTACTAGCTTCTCAGTACAATGCTTTTGAAGTGACTTTAGAGTCTACTCTGAAAGCATATACAGATAGCTACTTCAGAAATCTTAAACCAAAAATTAAAAAACTTAGTTTTACAGAAACAAGCGATATTTTATCTGTTATCCGCAATGCTCAAGCGGGACAAATCCCACAACTTGATCAAGCGACACTAGATCGTATTGACTACATTGCTTACGGTACATACGCTTTAGCACCAAACTGCCAAGGGGATGTGCAAGTGACACTTACACTTGTTGGTAAAGATGGTCAGACAGAATCATTTGTTGGCACTGGAAAAGTTAACATTGTTATGAGCCAGATTGCTTCTGAAATCTTCACTCGTTTTCAACGTACACAATTTCCTTCGACAGTAAGAGTAGGAACAAAAATGTTAACTCTTGTAGGTGGATTCAATAGTTCTGTTGATCAGGCCCCAACAAGCCAAATTGCAGAAGATAGTTGTGCAACTTTGGATGCAAGACTTCCAACTCAAAGTGAACTTGAGATTCTTAACGGATACGGTGATTGGTCAGGTGGAGTTAGTTTGAATGACAAAGTATGGGCCATGAGTAACGGTTACGTTTATGTTCCTTATATGAGAAATCCTTCCCCAGTCAGAATGCAGACTGAAATGAATTTGGAAGATGGCGTTCTTTATTACTGCGTAAAATAATTTTCTAACTTCGGTGCCAATGAAAATCCTTCTTGGCACCAATGATCTTTCTAGCATTAAGCTTTTCACATCAATGTAAATACGAAGTATTTAGTTGTGATTATAAACTTTTGCGAATCAAATAATATTTCTGCAACACTTACAAATTTAGTGTTAATTCTCCCAATGAAAATGAGAAATTTCTTATTCAAGAACTGCTCAAATGTGTTCTCAATCTGAACCTTAAGATACTTCAAGAGAGCTTAATATAATATTAATTTTGTATTCTCAGATGAATAAGTTAATATTTGCGTATATTGAATTGGTTTATTGTTATTGGGGTTTTTCTTGGGTCACATACTCATTATCGAAGATGAAGAAAATGCACGAAGCTTTCTTCGCGACAGCGTTTCTTGCTATGGAAATGTTTCAACTATCAGCTCACTTGAAGAAGTCGACAGTGAAATTTTAAAGCGTAAGTACGATCTTATCATTGCAGACTATTATCTAAGAGATAAGAACTGTTTTCAGTTCCTGTCGGAATACCGCTATCATTTAGGCCCAGTGCCTCTTATTTTAGTATCGGGAAGACCATCGGTTGAGATGCTATCAGAAGCTCTTGAAGAAAAGATTTATGCTTTCATTCAAAAACCTATCGACGTTCAAAAGTTAAAACGCAAAATCGAAACTTTTTATACCTTCAACCCAGACTTTGAATTGAGTGGGCACAAGTTCATTTTATTTCAAGATGAGTGGAGTGTGAAAGTTGATGACGATTTAATCGAGTTAACTGAAACCGAGTTTAAAATTTTAAGATACTGCCTTGAGAGAGAAAATCAAGTTATTGATCGCCAAGAGCTGATTCTTTATCTGTGGGGGAATTCAAAATCTTCTCGCAATAAACTTGATACTCATTTAACGAACTTAAAAAATAAAGTTCAGTTTATCAAAGAACACCTACAGACTATTCCTAGAGTTGGATTCAAGCTTAAGTAATGGATACCAATTTCAAGTATAGAAAGGCATTTTTAATTATTGCCTACGGGATATTGCTCCAATTTTTCATCCTTCCCTTTAATGAGATTCACGCTCTTGATGACAAGCAGATCAAACAGTATATAGTTTGCAAAAGTCTGATTTTTGCTTTTTATGTTTTTTTCATAGGGTGCATGCATACAAAGAGACTGGCCCGCTATTGGAATATCTTTTTTCATGCAGGCTTTTTTGTCTACACTCTAGTCGGCCAGTACTTTAATCCTGGTTATCACTACGCTGTTATTCAGTTCATGTTTATTACGGCCATTATTTTTGAAGGCTTCCCGGTGATGTCGACTTTTTTAATGGTGCTTTATATCTTTGAGTATAACTCGCTGCCATTTTCGCATTCCATTTATCCGGCCTATCAGTTCTTTCATAAAGATGTTTATAATGCGCTTATATTCAGCTGGGTAGCTTCGGTGGCCCTTGAGAGATATGTGAATCGTGTAAAGCATAAACAGGGTATATTAGACCGAAAGCTTCGTTATAAAGGGATTAAGACCGATCTCTTTTTACATGACCTTAAAAACAACCTGCAGCCACTTATATCGCTTTATCCTCACCAAGAAGACTTTAAAAAAATTGTTAAAACAATTCAGAACTTCAATTCGTTCAATGACGAAGATGCTATTTTGTTTTCTGATGTCGTGATGCGTACAAAAGAAAAATTTAATATCAGCGGGGATGTGACTTTTGTCGGAAGTGAAGATTTCTTCATTGATCAGATGGACTTGCAAACCATTCTTTGTAACCTGATGAATAACTCTCATAAGGCCGCTCAGTTAAAAAACATTCCTCTAGTGATGCACGTTCGAAATAAATTCAGTGGATTTGTGTATGAAGACAATGCTGGCGGGATGACAGATGAGCAGTATAAATTCTTTAGTCAAAAAGACTTCAAGCCTTACTCTGGTCATGAAAAAAATGGATTAGGATTGTTGTTGATCAAGAAGCTAGTCGAGCACCATGAAGGAAAATTTGTTATTAAGAAAATTCCCAACGGCACTCGATTTGAAATCAATTACTAATTAGAAGCAGTTGATTGAGTGAAATTCATTGTTTTGCTGAACGAAACTTAAAAGACATGTCTCTTTCGTTTTTTTACCTGTGTTCAAATTCTTAATACGAGTTCTAGCATTTACCAGAATAAATTCTGTGCTCTCAGAATGCACAAATTCAGCTCTATCAATTTTTTGAAGTTCCCAAATTCCACCAGCAAGGTAATAGTTTGCGATTTCATTTTCCACGCTTGCATAAATTTCTTCTGTTCTAGCAGCTTCTGCATCAGTCGTGTTGCTTAGGATTAGTAGGCATGCCAGAAAGTAAGCTAAAAGTTTCATAAAATCTCTCTATGTTTTGTGTGGCGTATTTGTACTTGAGATTGGAGTTGCCGGTCAAGGCAGATCCTTAATTTTTAAGATAAATTCAGTCCAGATTGTTTAGTTTGGAGAGTAAATAACCGGATTCATGGCCGTGTTGGTATGCAGAAATAAGAGCAGGGCCAGGGTGATGTATTTTGGGGTCGAGTTTTTGTAAAACATCAGGAGCCAAATGGCCAAAATCAGGAAAACGGATGAACTGGTAAAGCTCCCATTTAAAGACTTTGCTGTGAACTTAATCCCCGCCACATATATTCTCAAAAGAGGTTCTGCCCAATTAAAAGGGATCATCCAAAAGGTCAGCAGAAATAAAACGAGTAATGGAAAAAGCAAAGTGAAGAGAAAACTTCCAAAGAGTCCAAAGGGTATTGATAAGAGAGAAACTTTATCTCCTAAAAATAAGGCCAGGATGAGTTGAGTGGAAAAAAGTCCACAGATCAACATGAGTTTCGAATGATTTCTTAGAGAAAAAAAAGTTCCTAAAAAAGCAAAACTGAAGATGAATCCCACTGGAGAACTTTTATATTGCCCAGAAATAAAAGAAAGGAAAAAGGTTAAAAAGAAGACCATCTCCAATGAGATTTTAATTTTTGTAAGAAACTTAAATTGAAAAATGAGTCTTAAAATCCCTAAACGTTTGAGTGATTCAAAGTTAGGAAAGAAAAAGACTGAAGAGATTGTGGTTATTTTTAAGATAGAACGTACCCATTTATTCTTAAGTTTTTTTATAAAAAAAGTGACAAAAATAAAAAGTGCCGAAAAATGAATTCCGGTTGGTGAAAGTAAAAAACTGAGATTCACTTTCTTGAAAGCTTTTTTAGTGTGCGGAGAAATGCCGTTTTTATTTCCAGTGATGAAACTAAAGAGGATGTTGGCATTTTCTGGTTTTTCAAAATGCTCTTTAATCTGGTTTTTATACCGGGCCAGAAATGGAGGGATGGGCTTCGTGGCCACAGGGGTGGAATGGAGACCAAGTTGGACTGTGGTCCCCAGCATAAGTGCGGTCAAAAAGCTTACAATTAAGAAGAATCTCATAGTGTAACTACTTGAAAACTGAGATGTCCTACAAAAGACTTAACTCTTTGAGACTACAGGGGTAAAAGGGGGGCAGTGAGATTATTTTGAAGTGGCACCTGTCACTTTTTGAAGGTAGTTATGAGCTTACAGACCCTAGGTTTTGAATCCGATTATGCTCGTTTTTTTGCTGAAGATGATTTGCAAGGAAACGCTTTTTACTTAAATCAACTTCCAACAGATGAAGTCGAGTGCATCTTAAAAATTAAAAGTGATGTGCGTTTATCAGGGCTTCCTTATTTTGTTGGGGCCTTTAATTATTTAGGTGCAAAACTAGATTACAAAGATTTTGAAAAATACGAAGGAAAAAATTATAAGAAAGGTGAAGTGATCACTTTCAAACTTCCTTTTGCCATCGCTTTAAGTGGAGAGCGTATTGCTCTTAACCTGCTTCAGCAGGCAACACGTATTTCAACATTCACTGAAAAATTTGTAGCAATCGCAGCTAACAAGAAGACGAAAATTCTCGATACAAGAAAAACAACTCCGGGGTTAAGACAACTGGAGAAATATGCAGTGAGAGTGGGCGGAGCTTACAATCACCGTTTTTCACAGGCAGATGCCTGGATGATTAAAGACAATCACAAAACATTTTTTGGTGGTTTAGAAGGTGCATGGAAATATTTCCAGTCAATGCAGACTTTTTACCAGAACATTATTGTTGAGATTCACTCTCTGGAAGAGTTGAAGCTGGCTTTTGATTTAGGTGTAAAAAATGTCATGCTGGATAACTTCTCAACAGAAAATCTGCATAAGGCCATTGAAATGAAAAAGTCAGGAGTGACTTATGAAGTTTCAGGTGGAGTAAAACTAGAAACACTAAATGACTTTTTACTAGATGGCATTGATGCCATTAGTATTGGAGCTCTTACTCACAGCGCTCCTCATATCGATCTTTCGATGAAAATAAAGCAACTGGGATCAAAATGAGTTTTGAATTTGATGTCTTAATTATTGGAACAGGGATTGCCGGTCTTTCGGCCGCTGCAGGACTTGCTGAGCGCGGATTAAAAGTCGCGATCGTCACTCGTGAAAAAGACCCAGCGACAACTAACACTGTCTGGGCACAGGGTGGAATTATCTACGCCAAAGGTTCTGAAGAATCTTTAGTAGAAGACATCATGAAGGCCAGTTCAGGAACGTCATCTCTTGAAGCAGCTAAGTTTGTTGCTTACGAATCAAGCTCAATTCTGGAAGATTTACTTATTCATAAAGCGCATTCTAATTTTGAGCGCGATGAAAGTGGTGAACTACTTTTTACCAAAGAAGCTGCACACTCAATGCCTAGGATCCTTTATCGTGGAGACTACACAGGTAAAGATATTCAAATCACTTTATTAAATTATTTAAGAGACAATTTTAAAAACGTAACGTTTTTTACCTCTCATACAGCGATTGACCTTCTCACAGCACTTCACCATGGTGTGACGATTCAACAACGTTATGAAGAAAATAAAGTCCTGGGTGCTTATGTCTTTAATCAAGAGTCAAAGACAGTAGAAAAAATCCTGGCGAAGTATACGGTTCTTGCCACTGGTGGGATCGGTGCTCTTTATCTTCACCACACAAACTCTGAAGGGGCCCGTGGTGATGGACATGCAATGGCCAAGAGAGCAGGTGCAGTTTTAACTGACCTGGAGTTTATTCAATTTCACCCGACAAGCTTTTACGGTGGAGCGACTCATAGACGCTTCTTAGTGAGTGAAGCTGTTCGTGGAGAAGGTGGACTTCTCATCAACTCTCAAGGCAAGCGCTTCATGGCCAAATACCATGCGGATATGGAGCTTGCTCCTCGCGATGTTGTGGCACGTGCGATTGCTGAAGAGATTATTGAAACAAGAAGTGACTGTGTTTATCTGGACATCACTCATAAAGATCCTGAATGGATTAAGAATCGTTTCCCGACAATTTACAAACACTGCCTGGAGCATGGAGTGGATATGTCGAAAGAGCGCATTCCTGTGGTTCCTGCTGCTCATTATACCTGCGGTGGAGTAAAGACAGATCTTAAAGGACAAACGACACTTAAAAATCTTTATGCTGTTGGAGAAGTGGCCTGCACTGGTCTTCATGGAGCAAATCGTCTGGCATCAACTTCACTTTTAGAAGGAATGACATTCGGTCACTTTGCAGCTTTAGATATTTTAAAAAATGTGGATAAAGAGAAAATATATTCGAGTGATAAAATTAAAGACTGGATTGATGGAACAGAAGAAGTTGATACAGCTTTAATTCATCAAGACTGGATGACGTTGAAACAAACAATGTGGAACTATGTGGGACTAACGAGATCAAAAGATCGTCTGTCTCGTGCTGAGGCCATGTTCAATGAATTATCAGATGAGATTAATCGCTTCTACAAAGATGCAAAGTTAGTGGATAGTTTAATTGGTTTAAGAAATGCAGTTGAAGTTGGTCATCAAGTTTTACTTGCTTCAAGAAGAAACACTCAATCAGTTGGATGCTTTTACAGAAAATCTTAGTAGATAAAAAAAGAAAGAGCCCAGGTAAACCTGAGCTCAGTGGTAGGGTTGTGACCCTTATAATCTCGCAATCCTTTGCAAAATTAAAAGTATAAAGATATTTCCCTCTGCATATTGCTTTCTGAAAGGAGAGATCCTTGAGGGAGGTTCGTGATAGCTCTCTCATATATAAATCTAAAAATTTAAATTCTGATTAAACGCTAAGAGATAAAAACTCAGCGAGACATGTAATGGTGTGGCTTCCAGTCCCAGATGATTCGAAGGCCACATTATCTTTTAAATCGTTTGAGCTGATATCTGAATCCTTCATACTGCTCATCCCCCAGATGCAATTTTCCCAAGATGTCTGTTCAAAATTGCAATCTGTAAATCGTGAGAATTTGAACTTGCAATTAATAAACAGGCAGTTAATGAAGATGCAATTCTCGATCTCAGTCCCGAAAAAAGTACAGTTATCAAAGATAACGTCTTCGTAAACCATTTCTGAAAGCTTGCTTCCTGAGATCGTTGCACCTACATAAGTAGCTGAAAGAACAGTCTTATTTTCAAGTGTTTGATATGACGTTTCACCTAATTTTTCTTCAAGTTCTGTATATAAGTCGTTGATAAAATAAGTAAGTGTTTGCATATCGGACCCCTGTTTTAAAGACTTCCCCGTGCTCTTTCCTGAACCCAGAATAGCTTATTTGACCTTTTGCGTCAAGAAATAAAATTGCATCAAGATATTTTTTTGCAATCCGATAATGCTTTTAGGGATTTACGACAAAGGAAAATTGCATGGCAGAATTCAGAAGATCAAAAGTTGAGATGTTTCTAGGGGTTACGAGAAAGTACATGCAAGTACGAGGTGCAATGTCACAAAAAGAGCTGGCAGAGCAGACTGACGTAGGGATCTCTACAATGAGCCGTTTCCTCTCGCAGAAGTCGACCGAGTTAAACCCTCAGCTCATTGCTAAAATCACGGCAAAACTCAATATACCTCTCCATGAAATGATTGATTTTGTCGAAGAGGACTTTGCTGATCGTTTTATTAGATTGGTGAAATTTTATAAAGACGAATTGAATGAAGATGAAGTGAGTCCAGAAGAGATCACGGATTCAGCTCCTGATGTGGCCACGCAAAAGAGTGAGAACAAAACAAACACTGAGCGCAGGCTTACGGCAGAAGAGAGACGAGAGGAAACAAGAGAGATCATAAAAGATGAAAAAGCATCTTCTAAAGATCGAGCAGATAAAAGTATCAGAGAAAAACTTGAAAGCCTTACACCAAGACAGAGAGCTTTTATGACTGAGTTCTTAAATTTAAAATTAGAAGAGAGAGACTTGATTGTCGATCTTGGGAACAACATGTTTCAGTACTTCAAAATGAAAGGTATGGATTTATGATTAAACTCAAGGCCGCCATTCTCTCACTGTGTTTGATTCCCGTTGTGGCCTTCGCGACTCCGCAAAAAATCGAAATGATTTTTTTATCTCCACTGAAAGTCTCAATGATTCTTGAGCAACTTGATAAAATGAATACCACTAAGATGTCTAAGGAGATTGCCCAGGCAGATATGGAGCATTGTGTGCCAATGGGGGATGGGTGTTTTCATCCTCAGTATGGATATATGGAAAAGCAGCCAGAGAAGAAACCGGACGCAAAAGAAATTGCAGAACGAAATGAAGAAAAAGCAGTGGAGCTAAAAAACTTCAATGCGCTTGAAACGAATATGATCAATTGTGATAAGAATAATTACTTTGATATTTTTTGTGGGAAAGAGCGTCCGAGTGCTCCACCTGCCGAAATTGAAATTTGGTTTGATGTTTCTTCTTCACTTAAGACTGTTGATTACAATAAAGATCCCGATCATTGTGCGCGAAGAACGTTTGTGGAAAAAGTTCAGCTGACATGTAAGAGCAAGGTGAATATTTCTGTTTACAATACTTCTATTAAACAGTCGGGGGAGAACTCGAGTGTTTGTATGTCTTATGGGACTAATGATCAGGCGCGCTTGCTTCGTTGGATGAAAGATTCAAAGGCTAAACATTTATTGATCGTTACTGATATTGATGAGATGTCTTCTGAAATGAGGACTTTTTTAGAAAGTAATGGCGCGAAAATGACAGGGGATGGCGTTAAAGCATTTACTGCGAACGATTTGATTGACTACGCAGGGGAATTTACTAAAATGTGCAGATAATGGCACATACACTTTTTTCGAACCTCATAGACTGGTCTAAGAATCAATATTCTCATCTCCCATGGCGTGAGAAGAGAACTCTTTATAAAACTCTGGTTTCAGAAATTATGCTTCAGCAGACAACTGTTGGGACAGTTCTTAATCACTTTGAGAGATTTTTAGCGGAGTATCCAACCATTCAAGATCTAGCTAACACTACAGAAGAGCAGGTTTGCATTTCATGGAAAGGGCTAGGATATTATAGACGTGCAAGAAGTTTAAGAAATGTAGCTATTCAAGTTGTGGAAGATTTCAAAGGACAGATTCCTACGAACCTTGATGATCTTCAAACACTAAAAGGAATTGGCCCTTATACGGCCAATGCAATCGTTGCTATTGGTGCTGATAAAAAAGCACTGGCCGTTGATGCCAATCTGGAAAGAGTGCTGGCACGCTTTTATGGAATTGATGTAGAAAAAGGTCTTAAACTTCAAAAGAAATTATGGAGTGACTTTGCTCATAAGAAAATTATGGCAGAGATGGATGGCCTTTCAGCAAGAGCGATCAACGAAGCGATGATGGATTTGGGAAGAATCATTTGCCAGGCGAGAAAAGCTTCTTGTGTGCTTTGTCCGTTAGCTTCT
>JBEIPV010000056.1:0-18702 GCA_040376855.1 Bacteriovorax sp. | reverse complement strand
CTTTTCTTTCTTTGTTGGCTGATGCTTTTTTCTCTTTTTTTCGATCTACTACTGGCTACACTCCTTTTGTACTTTCTGACTTTACGTCGAGAAGTGGCCATCTTTGGCATTTTAACCATAGTGATCGGAACCGGTCTAACTTCATTGTAATAATACTCAATGATGTTTTTAGCAAGCATTGTTGATTTAACATGCCATCTTTTAACGTTAACGTTCATGACACTGATAGAAATACCTTTTCCACGCTCTTGATCACGAGGAATAGCATAAGCAGCAAACCAGTCCCTCTTACCAAATGGTTTACCACCCGTAATACTTCCTGTTTTCCCACCTATTTCTAATGCATTTTTATAACCAGTGTTCATTTTACCAAAAGACTTTCTAGCTGTTCCGCCATCGATGGTCATTGCCATCATCTCTTGCATTTCTTTTGTTGTTTCAGCTGCTAATACACGTTTCTCAATTGCTGTATTTTCCCAAAGCGTATCTCCAGAAGCAGCATCTGTGATCTTCGCAATTACTTTCGGGTTTTTCATGATCCCGTTGTTAGCAACGATTGAAGCCATCATTGCACCGTGGATGGGTGAGATAACCGTTTCATCGTTAAAGCCTGAAGCAAGCTCGGCCAGACGATAATCATCATTAGCATGACCAATATGTGACTGAACGAAATCTAGTTCCTGAATGAATGGCTGATTGTATCCGAAGTTTTCGGCCATCTTTATAAGCTTGTTGCTATCCATGTGTTTGATAGCTGCTTTACCAAAGATTACGTTGTTTGATTTAGCAAAAGCTGTTTCAAAAGTTTGAGCTTTATCCCAACGATTATTTTTTGATTCATCTAATTGGTACTTGAAAAGAGTTGTGCTTCTTCCGCGGAATTCAAACTCAGTTCCTCTAGTGATTTTTGCATTCTGAATAAGCTCAGCTGCTGTAATCATTTTAATTAAGCTGGCAGATGGGTGAGTGCTGTTTAAAACTAAACTGTCGTCGACATTATTAGTTCTTCCTTCAACACCAACTGCGGCCAGAACTTCACCAGTCTCGTTATCAATAACGGCAACTGTGGCATAGTCTGAGCGGTATGACTTAAGTAGTTTCGTGATATACGCATCAAGTTTAGGATCGAATGCATATTCGATATTCGCCTTCTTTTTATTAACGTCAATTGATTGAGGCCACGTCGTTGCCGACATGAATGACTTATCAATTGCTGTTTTTAAATCATCAGGGAGTTGTGAGGCATTGCCAGGTTGATTAACCTCAGCAGCGTTGAGTTTTTGGTTAAACTTACCTTGAAAGATATTAATCGCACTTCCGCCAACGAATACACTTAGGCAAGTAACGATCAAGATTAAGGCAAACTTACTGTTTTTCTTTTTTTTAAACGAATCCATGTTTAAAGCCATCTTGGTTGCAGGTGAACCTCTATTATGGCCTAAAATTCTTCCCAATGACAAAATATTCTTTAGAAACTGAACGAGTTGATTCAGGTCTTAGATAATGGAACTCAGAAAAGTACTTCTTTTGTTCCTTCAAAAACTTCTGAGCGTCGTTACTTTCAAAGACCTTGATGACTGTGTGTCCACCAGGCTTTAGGAATTTTGGTAGTAAAAAGAAAACCATCTCTACTAAATTTAAGGATCTAGCTTGATCAACCGACTGAATACCTGTGGTATTCGGCGCCATATCTGACAACACGACATCAAATTGTGAACTCACACCCAGCTCTTCCATTGACTGAATTTCAAGAACATCTTTTTGATAAACGCGGACATTTTTAAGGTTTGATAGCTTAGTATTTATGTCCCTTACATCGGCACCAATTACCGTACCATTGACACCAACTTTTTTCGATGTGTACTGAATCCAAGATCCAGGGTGGTAACCAAGGTCGATAACCTGATCATCTTTTTTGAGAATTTTGAATCTCTCATCGATTTCTTCAAGCTTATAAACAGAGCGAGCTAAGAAATTTTCTTTCTTAGCTTTGTGAAAAAAATGGTCTTTTACTTTAAACGTCATCTAATTACTCAAGAAGCAAAACAACTTTAGGATTATCTTGTGAGGCATCCGAGATTGCTTGAATCAAGGCTTCCATATAGTCAGCACCAAGTTTGCTTTTTAAAATGCTGAGATATTTTATTTTAATAATGCTCTGGTTTCCCAGATCCGTGCTTAACGTATCATAAAGAGCATCAAGATTCTTTCCATACGATTTTGAGAAGTTTAACTGCGTTGCCAGCATAGTGTGAATATGCTCGTGTGACTTAACTTCTTTCCCGTTAATTAAAACAGATCCAGATGCCATTACCTGAAAAGACATCAGCATCGCACCAATGGCCACAACTGCATTTTTCATATATTCCCCAAGAATAATATTTCGAATTGCTGCTTTTTGCTCTCAAATAGGGCGAAAGTCAACGAAAGTCCCTGCTAATTGTATTTTTTACGCAACCAAAAGGCTGGCATCCGAACGCATTTTTAGAGTGTTGATCTGATATTTTTTCGCCTTTTGAATGAGAGTGGTTTTACTCATCCCAAGCCTTCTGGCGGTATCATTCACCTTCCCACCATTTTTTATTAAAACGGCCGCTAAATACATTTTCTCAAATAGCTCCAGGCTTTGGTTGAAATCCTGGGGAAAACTCTCAATGAAGGCCTTTTCCTGAGTTTTAAGGGTCAGAGGTGCGGGACGAAGGTTTTGAGGGAAGTCCTTCACCAGAATTTGTCGATCCTCACTCATGACCACGGCGTACTCTAGGGTATTTCTTAATTCTCTGAAATTCCCTTTCCATTCTTGAGTTTTAAGAAAAGTCAGTGCCTCAACAGACAGATAAGAATGAGGTCTTTGATAATGATTTTTCAGCTTACTCAGAAGATCCTTGATTGATGATTCCAATAAGTCAGGATTGTCTCTCAGGGTTGGAAGTTCCAGTTTAAAAACACTCACACGATAATAGAGATCTTCTCGAAATAATCCTTCATCAACTAAGTTTTTTAAGTTCTTATTAGTGGCCATTATTATGCGCCCACAAAAATCCAAAGAATGAGTTGAGCCCAGTGGGGTGAACTTTTTTTCTTCCAAAAGATAGAGAAGTTTCTTTTGCGCATCCAGTGAGAGTTCACCGATTTCATCTAAAAAAAGTGTGCCAGTGCCCGTCTCTTTCAGATATCCATTTTTCGCTTCATTTGCTCCGGTGAAAGCACCTTTTTTGTAGCCAAATAATTCACTCTCCAACAGGTCTTCTTTTAAACTCGCTAAGTGAGCTGTGAGAAATTTTTCTTTATGAATACGTGATAGATCAAAAATATTTTTAGCTAAAAAAGATTTTCCAGTTCCAGTTTCACCGGTGATAAGTAATGGTGCTGATAGATTGATTGATTTTTGCAATAGACGCTGATCCATAAATGGCCCCCTTCGTTGTGAATGATCCCACTCATACAACCTGGGTTAAATTAATGAACCAGCTTTCATTAGATCAAAAACTTATTTTTCAATTTTGAATTTAGGCCATAACTCAGTGGCAAGACTTTCAGGGGCCCAAAGTAAAATTCCTTTCATATGAACCTGATCTAGGCGCGTGATCTCTACGCCATTTTGGTACATCTTCATCCCTCTCTGAGCACACAAAACTGATCCAGCAGCAATGTCCCAGATATTTTTTGGACTCAAACTCAAAACAAAATCACATCCACCAATAGCAAGTAAACCAAGTTTGAAAGCGATACTTCCCCTCGGTGTTATTTCAATTTTTGGATCAATATTGACAAGATCTTTGAAGTAACCCTTCTCGAATTCCGAACGCGAAACCATTCCTAAAATCTTTTGAGTTGATTTATTATTTGAGGCCACAAATGGCGTATCACTATCGAGACTGAATCCACTAAATGGATTGTATAACCAACCATAATTTGCAGGATCAGATAATTCCGGTGACTTCATAAGTGCGAGTGATACGGCACACTCAGCTCTTCCTTTGGCAAGCTCACGAGTTCCATCAATTGGATCTAAAATAGCGCTGGGAAATAGGAGTTTATCGAACTCTTCTTCGCTGAAGAAATTATAATTTTTGTAGTCGGGATGTTTTTGTAATTTTTCTTTTAAGAGAGTTGATACGAATAAATCAATCTCAGTCACGATTGTGTTGTCTGATTTTAAATTGATCTCAATATCTTGGGATGCTTTTGGGCCAAACAAAAAGCTTAGTTTTTTTGTCAACTCAAGAATAACTTCAGTCTGAGTGATTTTCATGCGATTCCACCTTGCGGCATTAAAAATTCTTACAATATTTAACTTAATTTAGTTGACTTGAATTATTTATCAACAAAATGATCCAAGTTATCCACATTTTGTTTCACGATGAGCCATTTCACCACACTTTTAACTTTTTTTCTATTTCATTATTTTAATAAGTTAGGACTGATATTCACATGTGTTTTCAAGTTGTAAAACATCTGTGGGAGTTTTGCCACTGAAACACCGTAGTTATTCACATAAAGTCAAAAAACTGTCACTCAGGTATTTATCTGTGAGAGATGATGTAAGAATGCTTTTTAAGAGTGTAAAACACACCAAGAGCAAAATGTTTTGCTCTGGTAAGTAGGAATGTAGTTAGACTCGTTAAAGTCTGTTTTAGTTCTCTGTTGAGAGAACTTCTACGCCGCCACTATTAGCAATAGAAACTGCAAAAATCTCACGTTCAAGTTCATTTGAACTCATAAGATTTGTCAGTAATTTCATGGTGCCGGTAGATGGGTCAACGAAGATAAATGGGGTAGCTTCTAGTTCAGTTCTGTTCAGGCCGTGTGTGCGTAGGAAGCTTTCATAGATTCCTTTAGTCATTCCTGTTCTAAACATTGCGACTCCACTGGAAAAGGGCAATGACATCATTGTTATTGCCTTAAACAGATTATATCACATCTAAAAATGAGAAATGTTAATTAAGTGTTAAATATCTTAATAAAAAGTTTTACTCGGCCTTCAAAATGGGAGTCGAGTAAGCAGATGAGAATGTAAATTACGTAAATCATGTTGCGTTTTGAGCGCAAACGACTAATTGATTGAAAGATCAATTCCAGCGGAATTAGGCTTAAAAAGGCCAAAAACCAGATGGCACCAAATCCTATTACCAGAGAGTTATCCCAGAATAATGAAAGGCAAATAAAGACAAAATAAGAAAGCAAAACAATGTTTAAACTCTGCTGTTCTATCTGAAAATCTTTCATGATTTTGATCTTTGACGAGTAAGTTTTTACCAAGGCCGCTACCAATCCAAAAACAGATAGAACATAAAAGGCCTTGCGGTCAATTTCACGGCCGACAGCTTTTAAGAAAGAAAAGTCTACTGCGTGGATAGATTCAACTAGATCCATGTGAGTAAAAAGATGGATCAGTGTCAGTGCAATCCCAAACGATGCATAACGAAGCAGTTGTCTTTTGTACCAGCTTGTTCTGTCTTTTAAGAAGAAGAAATACAAAAGCCCGATTTGGAAAAAGACCAACACTGCAAAACTTTGATTAATTAAGGCACCCCAATAACTCACGAGCCCCAGAAATAATCCTGCTCTATATGTAGAACTTTTAGTTACCCATAAAAGCGTCCAAATCCAAATAAGCGAGTATGTTGTGAGCAATGAGAACTCAACGTTAGACGTTAATGTTTTGCTAAAAGACCAGGTTGAAACAAGCGCAAAAACACCTAATAGCGAAAGTCTTCTTGAAACAAAGAATCTAAGGAAAGCGTAAAAAACTAATAAGAAAAGACCTAGTCCCACGATGTAAAAATGTAAACTCCACGCCAGGCGGAACAATCCCGGGTAAGTTTTAAATGGGTAATAGTTTACGATCATGAAATTCCAGAATGGATTCCCGATTTTTTCTAATGGATCAAAATATAATTTCAACAAATCCACATTGGCCTGTGGAGGAAGCTCTGGTACAGAGAAAACAAACATCAGCAGAATGAGAGCAACCAGTGTTTTTTCAAAACGATCGAGGAACTTAAACTCACCAAAGTTAGATGAGACTGACTCTTGAATGATTTTTCCACGAGTAGGCCATGAGTAAAACAGGCCGAGCACCACCCAGGTTATCCAATAGCTGTTATAAACCCATTTGGAGTCCAGAAAGTTAATCATGTTAAAAAGCAGGATGAAAAAAAACATCCCAAGAAATAATCTATAAACTACGCGATCAATGGATGAATTCACTCGGAAATAAATTTTCAATCGGTGATCAATTTCTTTTCCAAGCAAGAACCACTGACTCACGATGAAGAGTATATAAAGAGTCATGAGTCCAGCTAGTGCCAGAGGTGAGGACGAGAGTCCTTTTTGAACATAGACGGGGATTAACAGGAAAGAAAAATAGCTAACTATTCGAAAAGTGAAGAACTTCCACTTTAATTTAAAGATGTTTGAACTATTTGCTAAAGTATTTTCCATAATAACCGATTAAATGAGTAAGAAGTTCATCCCATACTGAACTTCAGAAATTTATCCTAGATTTAAAGCCCAGGCCCCATCCTGGGCTTTTTTATTTTAGGGCATACCAAGCGAAATTCACAGTTATTAATACTGTATCCCCTGACTCAACAATCACCTCACTAAAAAACCTGTTAGAGCAAAACCTGCCTCATAAACGCCTGGTCCTATCAATTATGATATTCTCTGAAATAGCGATCACCTAAAATTCAGGAGGAATTTTGGCAATTTCGTTCGGTTCAATTAACACTGGATTACCCAAAGATATTGTTAAGCAGATTATTGCTGCTGAACAAATCCCTATCCAAAATATGGAAAAGTCCAAGGGAAAAATCCAGGATAAAAAAGGTCTTGTCGATCAGCTGGTAAAACTAGTTGAAGATGTGCGTGGTAATTTAACCATGAACGCCAGTGCCAGATCACTTCGCGAATTAAAAGTCGATACGAACACTGACATCGTGGGTGTTAACGTAGATAAGAACAGAGCTGTTCCTGGATCATACCAGCTTGAAGTTGTCTCTCTTGCTCAAAAGTCTTCAGCAATGTCGACAGGATTTGAAGATAAAGATGAAAGTTATATTGGAGTAGGGTTTATTCAATACACTCTGCCTAATGGCGAAACGAAAGATATTTATGTCGACTCTGACAATGCTTCTCTAACAAATGTTGCAAAACTTATTAATAAAGATTCTGCTCTTGGAATCACGGCCAATGTTATTAACGATGGTAGTGGCTCTGATACACCATGGAGACTTATTTTAAGTTTAAATAAAACTGGTGATGAAGCTGCTGTAGATTTCCCCCATTTTTATTTTGTCGATGGAGAACAGGATTTCCAGCTGGAATTCCAGCGTGAAGCCCACGATGCAAAAATTAAACTTGATGGTTTTGAAATTGAGATTCCAGAAAATAAAGCTGCTGATTTAATTCCAGGTGTAACTCTAGATTTAAAAAAAGCCAAAGAAGGCGAAGAATTTACACTGAAAATTTCTGAAGATACCGCCGCAGTTGGTGCCAAGGTCACTGACCTTGTATCGAAGCTCAATGGAGTTTTAGGATTCATCAAATCCCAAAATACCATGGATGAAAAGACTGATACCTCTCGCACACTAGGTGGAGATATCATGCTTCAGTCTTTAGAAGGACGTATTCACTCTGCCGTTTTTAAAGATGTACTTACAGATAAAGGTTATATGCGTGCCGGTGATATCGGTATGAGTTTTAACCGTCAAGGTATGATGGAATTCGATGAGAAAAAATTCCAGGCAAAACTTGATGAAGACTACAACAACGTGGCCCAGATCCTTACTGGTACTTTCACTGCTGAAGGTGGCAAGACAGAAGGGTTTATTGATAACTTAAGTGGCATGGTGAACATGGCCCTTAGAGTTCCAGATGGTTTGGTTCAAAGTAGAAGAAAAACACTAACCAGCAACATTGAGCAAATCGATAGAAGGATTGCTCAAAAAACTAAATACATTGAAGAAAAAGAGAAAGCTTTGAAAGATAAATTTGCCAGACTTGAAGGGACAATCTCGAAGATCAGATCTTCTGGAGCAGGAATTCAAGGAATGGCCGATCCAGTTCAACAATTAGGATAAATGACAATTTAGGAGGAATATATGAGTTATGGTTATGGTGCGTATAAAAAAACTGCAGTAAGCACTGCCAGCAAAGAACAAATCCTTTTGATGTTGTATCAAGCTGCTATTAAAAACTGTAAAAAAGCGATTGAGGCCATTGAAGCAAAACAAATTGCTCAAAAAGGTGAATACATCGGAAAACTTCAGGACATCGTTATTGAATTAAATAACAGCCTGGACTTTGAAGTTGGTGGCGATATCGCGAAAGAACTTTCTTCGCTTTACGATTACATGCTGTTTGCATCTACACAGGCAAACATCAAGATTGATGCTGAACCTCTTCACGGATGTCTTAACGTTTTAAACACTCTTTATGAAGGATGGAGTGAGGCGATTAAGAGCTTGAAGGCCGCAGGAGCTCCTGCTGTTGGAACTGAAGAAGTTAAAAAGTAATTTTAAATACGAGGACATTCTATGTTAAATGAAATTTTAGGAAGCATTCAAACTCACCTTTCAATGCTCGATCTTGCTCTGGCAAGTTCAAAAAAAATTGCAGCTTACGCTCAACTTGAAAACTTAGATGCTGTCGTATCTGAGACTGACAACCGCGAGCGCCTGGTAAATGCCATTGGAACTATCCAAGGTTCAATTGAAAAGCAAATTAATCAACTTAATGCTGCTTTATTACAAGCTGACGATATTAACATTTTGAAATCATGGTTTTATGACCTGAGCATCTGGTCTGAAAAAATGATCGAAGCTGACAGAGAAACAGTTGAGATTCTTAGTCAACAAAAGGACAACACGACAAAGGAAATTGCCCACCTTTTCAAAAACAAAGAACTGTTTAAAGGCTACAATCACAACGCTAAAAAGTAAGTATCACTTCATGCAACCTGGATCTTTCTCTCATTGACAAAAATCCAGGTACGTGAGGTAATAGAGTCTGCGGAGCTAACGATTAACTCACGCTTTAAATTGACCTTTTTGAACCTTAAGGATGAGGCGCAGGGGTACCATGAATCACCTACCAATTATTTCTTCTTTTGACATTAAAACATCGCGAACAGAACAAAAAGTTCCTGTCGTTAATGGAGTTCATCTTCATTCAATCTACAATCCATTTAAGGAAGCTGAGAATTTAATTAACAGCAATCTTGAATCATTGAGAAATAAAAATGAAGTTCTTATTCTAGGGCTTGGTTTTGGTTACCACGTTAACTACGCCATCGAGAAACTAACTGAGATGCATGGAAACAACTTCAAAGTTATTGTTATTGAACCCAATTCAAGAGTGCATGAAGAATGTCTTTCTCTTGATCTACTTAATAAAAAGAATGTTCTGGTTTATTCAGGATTCACGTCGAATGAACTCTACAGCGACCTGGATTTAATCCACTTCTTATTGAGAAAGCCTGCGATGATTGCTCATCCTGCTTCTTTTAATTTATACCAATTATACTTTAAAGAATTTCTAACTTTTGAAGCTCCAACCAAGATTGAAGATATTTCAAAGTTCACTGAAGTGTCTGAAGTAAAAAAATACTTAAAAAACTTTGATAGTGCTTCTACATTTGATGAAGCCTTTTATAATCAGTTGCCTCAAAAATCACAATTTTCTGAAATGGATTTTTTAGCAATGGCGCTGGTTGAAATGACTAAAAAGAGCCAGGACTCCACAATGGAGCAATCTGCAGGAGAGGCCGAGTAATGAAGAAGATATTAATCATCAACCTTAGAAGATTAGGCGATGTTTTTTCAACTGCTCACCTTATCAACTCTCTGACAGCGAATGGTGAGAACCAGGTTTCATTGTTAAGTTACAAAGAAAGCTCAAAAGCTTCTAATATTTTAAAGAACGTAAGTAATGTTTTTGAAATTGACCGCAAAGAACTAATCACTTTAAAAACGAATAAACTTTTTTCTGATGGTTTTGCTTTCGAGCAATTGTTCAATCAATTAAATGCTATTAAAAATCAGGAATGGGATCAGATTATTAATTACTCTAACGATGTCGTTGGGGCCTATCTATCTTCTTACCTGAAAGAATCATGTAAACAAGTTATCGGTGTTCATTACAATGCTCAAAGAAACGTTGTTATGCAAAACGAATGGGAACTACTCTTCAATGACGTGCTTCCTGTCGTAAAATACGCTCCTATCCACTTTGTTGACTGCTACCATAAAATGGCAGGATCAACGCTGGTTAAAGACGGCGAAAAACTAAATACAAATCCTAAGTACAATGAAATGGCATTTAACAACATCAATGCTGTTAGAAAGGCCCACAATAGTGTTGAAGGACAATCTAAGGCCATCGGTATTCAAATAAGAACAGCTGATCCCTCAAAAGATATTCCGGAAGCGACTCTGCATGAACTTCTTGATTTAATCAGAAGTCACGAAGAGCTTATTCCTTTTCTTTTAATTGCTCCTAATGAAGATGAAAGAAGAATGGCTGAAAGCTTTAACAATGCTCACAACAATGAGCTGGTTGTAGTAGAAGCAGATCTTCAGGCCATGGCCTCAGTTCTGATGAACATGGATATGCTTATCACTCCATGCACGGCCATCAAACATATTGCTGACCTGACAGAAACTCCTGTACTGGAAGTTTCACTGGGACACGCTCCATTTTTAAAACAAGGGACATATTCAAAAGATTCATTGATTCTTACAGATGTGATTTCTAACCGTGAATTCACGAAAGCAAACGCGACATCTGCGACTTCAATTACAGCATTGGATATCATGAGCTGCATGCTTTATACGCTAACGCGCTCTAAGGCCATTAAACCTCGCCTTTCAAACAACGTGACACTATATCAATCGTCTTTTGATCAAATGGGTATTCGCTACACTCCAATTGCCGGAACTGTAAATACAAAGATTGAAATTCACCGTTTAATGTCGAGACAACTTATCAGTACATGGTTTGAGCAAAACTCTGACATGCATATTTATCAGGATGTTTGCAACCTTGATTTAAATACGGCAACTGAATGGACGAATTCAGAAAAAGCGGTTGTTACCAATGTTATGAAAGACATTTTGGGAACTCTTAGATCTCTGCTTCAAAGTTCTGAAAACAAAAAGAGCTCAAAAGATTTTGTTATGAATCTTGGCAAGCTTATCTCTCACATTCAAAGTGAGTCATTGGTACAAATTCCCGTTTCAATGTTTAAGAGTAAGCTTGAAGCTATTAACGTGAAAACCTTTGAAGAAAACGCAAAAGAAGTAGAAATGCTCCTTTATGAATTAAAATCTGATATGCAAAAAATCCTACAGTGTCTGCAGGAGCTTGAAGTTCAGATTAATACGAGCAAAATGGACGACATGATTACAAGAAATCTGGAATCCACAAAGCTTTAGACATTCACTTTCTCTAGAATAAAAAATAAACCAGGATGGGTTATGAATATATTTCAGGATGATATCAATAAAGAATTCGAAAGAATCAAGAGTACTCTTGAAAGTGGCAAACCACTCTCGATGGAAGATTTAAAAATCATTCTATTGGCCGAGCTTAATGAGGAGGATCTTCATGAAAGCAAGTAGTGCAACCAACACAAGTCATCCAACAATTGCCTTATTACAGCTTACTCGTCTGGGAGATTTAATCCAGACAGTTCAGGCCGTACAAAACTTTAAGAAAGCTCATCCAAACTACCGTATGGTTTTGATTGCAAGATCACAGTTTGCGAAGCCTTTAAACTTTGTTTTAAATAAGTACTTTGATGCTGTTTACACGATCGATACTCAGAGTATTTTCCAAGATCACCAGACGGCCGGTTTATCAAAATCATTAAATGGGATTAATTCTTTTTTAAATGAATTAAGCGCAGAAAAAATTGATGCTTTAATCAATCTTTCATTCTCAAAGTCTTCATCATATTTAACTTCGTTAATACCTGCCCAACATAAAATTGGATCATTCCGTGATTTTAACAATAAAGTTCAAATCAACGATAAGTGGTCTCAGATTTTGTACTCAACAGTTATGCGTGGGGCCCTAAATCCATTCTCACTGGTTGATTTATTCAAAAATATCATTGGTATTAAACATACTGAACCGACTCATGCCACTCCTGCGAACTTAGGCTCAAGAGCAAACTTAATCGTTGTGCACCCTTTTGCTTCAAGTGATAGAAAAGCATGGAAAGCAGAAAAATGGGTTGAGGTTATTTATAAAACTCTTAAAGACAACGACAAGTGCACAATCACTCTTGTTGGTGCTAAAAATGAAGTACTGAAGTCCCATGTTATAACAGAAAACCCACTGCTAAAGCCTTTTTCAAACAGACTTTTAAATGTCACTGGGAAAACTTCAATCGAAGAACTTTCTCAAGTTATTAGCAATGCCAGATTATTTGTTGGGCATGATTCAATGGTAGGTCACCTGGCCGCTTTAAACAGTACGCCTACACTGACTATTTCATTGGGGAACGTTAGACCTCATGAAACAACACCGTACCAATTAAACGCTTATAACCTTGCTCCTAGAACTAAATGTTTTCCATGTTTCCCTTCGGACGCATGTGCGTACACTCAATGCCACCACGACATTCCTTATCAGTTAGTAAGTAACTTAATTAAGCAACTGATGACTGGAAATGCGGTTGATGCTGAATGGATTAAAAATGCAAATTCAAGCTTTCATTTAAGCTCAATTAACTTCTATCGCACTCGTTTTCACAATGGCCAGCTGACTTTAGACAGCTTAATCAGTGAACAGCAAGACGTAGCAGACATCTTCAGAACGCTTTACAGAGTGACATGGTCATTCGTTATGAATAACGTTGAAGAAGTTTTCCCTTTCCCTAAGTTGACTCCAGCTTCTCACCGCGATCTTTTAGATGCGATGACTGGCCTTCAACATTTGTATGAACTTTCTGAGTTTGGACAAAAGTATTCACGCTTCATTTTGGAAGAAATTTCATCTGCAACTCCAAGCATTGCTAAGATTAAAGAATTCTCTAAGAAGATTGATGAGATTGACCACCTTCAGGCCATGGTTCAAAAGACCTCGCCATACCTGGCACCAATCATTGATTATTTCACAGTGAGAAAAGGGAATCTTTTCGGAGAAAACATCGTAAAGCTTACTGAGAGTTCTTACTATTGTTTTGAAGAAAATGCTCATTTATCAAGTGTTATGTATGAATTGATCCAGAACACGATTGCTGAATATAAAATTTCTGGCAACAAAATTAACTCAAGATCAGATTTAAATAAGTAGGATATATATGACAACAACTAATAAAGATTCTCAAAATAACTCATCACTAGAACTAGCGTTTGAATCTATTGATTCATGTTTTGGTTATGTTGATTACATCACAACTCAAATCCATAAACTGATTGAACACTATAATCAGGGAAACATGGACCTGGCCAACCAGAATTTCGTTGAAGTTATTGAACTAATGGATTTATACATTCAGCTCGTTTCACGCGTCTACCGCGTCCTTCGCGTTGAGCTTAAAACTATGCAAAAAGACGAAAGCATCCAGAAACTTGAAATCCACTTGCTATCAGTCATGAAGGCACTTCTACAGGCCAAAGAAAAAAATGACACAATCATGCTTTGTGACTTGCTAGAGTATGAGCTCGCCGATAACCTTACACAGTGGAAGATCAAGGTTTTACCAGAATTAAAGAAATTAAAAAATTATTAAGTTCGAATTCGTTCGAGCTTAATAATTTTGAATATAAGGCCAAGCCCATTCGGGCGGCTAAGAGTATTTTTGAAAAAAAAGTTCTCATCTCTTTTAAGATCAATAAACAAAGTGAATTAGAGCAGAAGTATCTTCACAAAGAAGAACTTAGAAAACTTCTGTCTTCAATCTCTGAAGTCAAAGAGCTTCCCGCGGCCATCTTAAAGCTTCCGGCCTTAAGCTCTTTTGAGGCCTGCCATATTCTGGTTCACGAAAAGGGAAAACCTGTTGGGCAGAACTATCTGGCCTTTCACGGAGAAAGTGAAGAAACCAAACTCATCGCCGTTCAAAACTTCAACTCACTTTTTAATTTGGTTAAAAAGAGCAAAAATAAAATTTTCAGCCAATCTCTCACGCTAAAAGATGACTTATCAGTAGTAGGGAATTTCCTGGCAAAAGAAATTGATCTGAAAAATTATTCTGTTATCTATCTAATGTCCCGCAATTCATTTTTACCTCCAAGTACAGAGGAACAAAACGAATTCCAAGGACTCTCATCATTCTTGCATCCGTTATTGCTTAAAATTCTGGATAAAGAAAAAAATGATTTAAAAAAAGAAGTTCTTAGACAATCGCTGGAGAATTTCCCAGAAAAAATTACTATTAAAAAAAATAATCAAATTGTTTTTACCAATAAAACAGACGAAACATCAGATGAAAACTCTAACTTGATGATCTTTCCTCTTGAGGCAGAAGACAGTAGCACAATTATGGAACTGTCGAATTTCAGCAAGGATAAAATCTCAACTGAACTCTATCACTCACAGCGAGTTTCGCTATTAGGTGAGCTTTTAAACACTCTTCAGCATGAGTTATCAAATCCTCTTTTTGGGCTCAATTTGACCAGCTCAATTTTAGAGAGTGAAACCAAAAATGAAGAAACGGCGGGTATCTTAAATGAAATCTCCCAGAATGCTAACCGCTCACAAACGATTATTAAAAACTTCTCTAATCTCTACAACGACCAGCAAGAATTTAAAAAAGTGAACCTGTATCGTTTCATAGACGAGGTCATGACTTTAACTAAAAGTGAGACTAAAGAGATTGCTAAATCAATTCAATGTATTGGTTTTGACCCCAAGATTCCGGCCGACGACCTGGAAATTACCACTAACCCAACTTGCTTAACGCAAATCATCTTTAACCTAGTTATTAATGCGGCCCAGGCGATTAAAGAGAACGGGACTGACTTTAGAAAGAACAGCATCATTGTCCGACTGACAAAAAGAGAGTCTCAGGTAGAAATTGAGGTCATTGATGACGGGCCGGGCGTTAAACCAGAGGATGTTTCTACCATTTTTCAGCCTTTTTTCACCACCAAAGATTCCGGAACTGGACTTGGGCTTTCAATCTGCCAAAACCTTGCCCATCAACTGGGCAGCAAAATTGAATTTAAAAACAATTCCCCTTTATTAGGTGCAACTTTCTCGATAAACTTACCTGTCATGTACTAGGAGTTTATGTTGAAGAGAATCTTACTCATCGAAGACGAACCGCTTATCCAGAAGTCTTTAAAAAAGCTTTTAGAAAAACGTGGAGTCAGCGTCACAGTTGAAAGCCGCGGTCGCGATGCGATTGGACTTATCCTCAATCAGGAATTTGATCGCATTATCTGTGATCTTATGCTTCAAGATATTTCCGGCTTCGACGTTATCGAAGAGGCCAAAGCTCGCTTTACCATGGCCGAAATCAGCAAACTATTTATCATCATCACTGCTTATAGCTCACCTCACGTTATTGAAAAGGCCACTCAGTATGGCTGCATGCTCTTATCTAAGCCTTTCGAAAACATCGATGAAGCTCTAAACATCTTTTTATCTTCAGGAGGCACGAGTGGCCCAGCTTAAGAATATTGCGATAGTCCTAAAGCCCAAAGTCACGGCCGAGTTCGAAAGCATTTTACCTAATTTATCTTCTTGGTTACACAGAAGAAAAAAATCTGTGATTTTTCTTTCAAAAGAAAAAGAGCGTTTGAATAAAATATTTAAAGGCAATTTAAGCAACCTGACTTTCGTTGAAGAAAAAGATCTGCACAACGAGACAGACCTGATCATCACCATGGGTGGCGATGGAACATTGATTGGTGTAAGCCGTAACGTAAAGAAAAATTCACCACCAATCTTTGGTGTGAACATGGGAAATCTTGGTTTCATTACTGAATTTTCTAAAGTCGAATTTTTTGATCAGCTTGAAAACACCATTAAAGGAACTTATAAACTGACTTCACTTCCGCTTTATCAAGTAGAAGTGATTAAGAAAAACAAAGTGACTTTCAAAGGCACTTTTGTAAATGATCTGGTTATTAACAATAACCTGGTTTCAAAGATGCTGACTCTCTCTGTTGAATCGGAAGGAGAGCACATTTACAACCTTTCTGGAGATGGTCTGATTATCAGCTCACCGATTGGTTCAACGGCATACTCACTGGCCGCTGGCGGCCCGATTATCAGCCCTAGTGTTAATGCCATTACTTTAACTCCGATCTGTGCTCACAGCTTAACTCACAGGCCACTGGTTATCCCTGATAATACGAGTGTCTCGATTAAAGCAGCAAAGTCGGATGAAACAATTAAATTAACTCTGGACGGTCAGGAAGACTTAGTCGTGGGGTCTCAGGAAACAATTAAGATTTCAAAAAGAAAAACTCTTCATGTTAAATTAATTAAGAACCCTGAAAGAACATATTTTAGAACATTGAAAGAAAAATTCACACACGGAATGAGGGATACAAAATGAAAACAAATGAAACACTTTATTTGAAATCATTAAACTTACAAAACTTTGCGACTTTCGAAAACCAGATCATTAACTTCGACATCAAGTTCAACACAATTGTGGGGGAAACAGGGTCAGGTAAAAGTTTAATCCTGGACGCTCTCCAAATTATCTTTGGTGGACGTGCAGATAAAAAACTTATCAGAAAAAATGCTGAGTTTGCGACAATTGAAGCAGTATTTTCTTCTAATGATCATGTTATTAAGAAATATTTCCATGACATCGGACACCCTTTTGACGGAAATGAAATTGTCGTTAAGAGAATCATCTTCGCAAACGAGAGTTCAAAATCATATTTGAACTTCCAGTCTTGCTCAGCTTCTCTTCTTGGATCTTTTGCTAAACGATTTGTCGACCTTGTCGGACAGTTCGAAAACCAAAAGCTTTTAAGCGAAGACTACCAACTAGTACTTTTGGATTCATATGCTGGCCTTGCTCAGGATATTCAAGACTACCAAGGTTTATACACTCAACTAAGTAATTTCAAAAAAGACTTCAATGATCTTATTAACGAAAAGAATCTAAGAGCTCAAAGAGAAGATTATGTTCGTTTTCAACTTGAAGAACTAGAAAAACTTGTTCCTAGTATTGAAGATGAAATTGAACTAACAAAAAAGAAAGACCTGATCTTAAACGTAGAAAAAAGACAACAAATCCTGGGCTCACTGGCGAGCGCGATTTCTGATGATGAAACTAATCTTTTAGATATCCTGAAGTCTTGTTTAAACAAAGCTGAAAAAAGTGGCGGAATCGTTTCTGAAGAAATCACAGCAAAACTTTATGAAGTTAAGGCCCTTTTAGAAGACGTTTCATATGATCTTTCTAAAGACTTAAATGCGACTCCTGAAGATGAAAATATCGAAGAGATTATTGACCGTCTGGATACTTACCAAAGACTAAAGAGAAAATTTGGTGGATCAACTGAAGAAATGATCAGAATGTTTGCTGAGTTCAGAGCTGAACTTGATTCATTCTTCCAGGTAGACGACAAGATTGCCCTAATTTCAAAAAAGATCAGCGACCTTGAAGTTCGTTGCCAGTCATTTGCTGAAGAACTTCACAACATCCGTATCACTCGTGCTGATTCTTTATCAAAAGAGTTAACAACAAAAGTGCGCGATTTAAAAATGAACGGTGCGACTCTAAAAATCAATGTAACGAAGAACGATCACCTGGGAAGCAAAGGCTTTTCTAAGATCGACTTTATTGCTGAAACAAACCCGGGAGAAGGCTTCTTTAAAGTTAAAGAAATCGCTTCAGGTGGAGAGCTTTCAAGAATTCTTCTATCAGTAAGACAAATTCTTTCAAGCAATGATACGATCTCAGTCTTCCTATTTGATGAGATTGATACTGGAATTGGAGGCGAGACTGCACTATCTATTGGTAAATCACTTCAATCTGTTGCAGAGTACTCTCAAGTTTTAGCGATTACTCACCTTCCGCAAATTGCTAGTTTTGCTACTCAGATCATTAACGTGTCTAAGACGACAAAAGTTATCGATGATCAACCTAGAACTGTTTCAATTATTGAACAGGCGATGGGTGCACAAAGAGAAAGCTTTATTAAAGCAATGAATCCTGAAATTCAGTAAATCGACTTGAAACCTGCATTTCCATTTTCGATGGAGATGTAGGTTTTTGTATGCTGAGCATACCCATTATTCACATATTCAAAACCAGACTCTGAAACGTAATGATCCTTTACATGACTATGGCCTAAAACAATCATCTGGCATGGATGCTTTTTAAAAAAGACTTCTGCTGACAGCCTGAAGTTATCTTTTACTGGAGATAGATCCGCTTCAGTTGAATAACGTTTGTTGTTTCTCTTGCGGGATTTTTCTGAGGAATACTCTCCTATCGCTTTAATTAAAAAATGTGGCATTAAATAATTTGCATAGTAGCGCAGGGGAGGAGAAGTTACGATTGCTTTGAAAAGCTTATAGTTTGGATTGTTCAATTCAATATCATCGCCGTGAGCGAAATAAATCTTTTTCCCGGCATCAGTGAATTCAAAATGTGGGGCCATGGAAAATAGGGAAGAATCTAGATCTGAATTAATCAAAAAGAACTTTCTATAAAGCTCTCTGATATGAAAGTCATGGTTACCTTCAATGTAACAGATGCGCTTCCCGCTTTTT
>JBEIPV010000100.1:0-10724 GCA_040376855.1 Bacteriovorax sp. | reverse complement strand
TTGGGATGCAGTAAACTCATTTATATTCATATATAAATGATTATTATGAATTATTCAACTACAATCTATTCATTTACTTTAACTCTACTTTCACAGGGGGTTACAAATGAAAGTCTTAATTACACTACTTGCTACTTGTCTTTTTTCTCTAAGCGCTTTTGCTATTGATGCTACTCACGGGATGGTTTTGTTTGGTAAAGAAAAGGTTTATGCTTACCATTTGCCAATGTTTCACAAAGTTCACAATAAACAGATGATTTTAACTTTTGACCTCTCAAAAGAAGTTAAAGATCAAATCGTGAATCTTCAGGACACAACGTTTTTAACATTTGTCCCAGCGCCTTTTGATTTGGAAGAGTTTATCAAAGCTCCTTTTTCTTTAATTGGAGACCTCTACTCAGGTCACTTTGAACAAGACGGTGTTCTAATTATGTCAGGAGTTACGCTTGTAAATCCCAAAATTGAATATGTGAAAGACCTTACTCAACCTAGTGGAAGCAAAACTGAAAGTTATAAAATTTTTGGAACAGCAACTGATACTTATGCTCTTCACTTACTAGATGGTGGATCTGCAGTTGATAAGATTTTTAAACTGACATCAACATATATGACTAACTTTGACCATGTTGCAGAAGCTTACAATCTATACAATCTGGAAGCTAATGGGACTTATTCAATTAAAACTGCTCCTGGCAAATGCCCAAGCCGTAATTGTGGTAATCCAGCAGTTACATATGCAACTTTCTTTGTCGATTCTCTTTATTTCTCTGACAGCGTAATGGGTTCAATTACTCACTCTCACCCGACCCTTAAGGCCAAAAGTTTCTGCAAAACTCGTCTTTGTGAACCATAAAAAAGGCCAGCTAAACAACATATCTCATACTCTTAAAATAGATCTCTCCGGGACTTAAAATCCGGAAGAGATCTACTTGAAAGGCCCTTAAAAATTCGCTATTTTGAATATCTGCCCAAATCTTTTTTGCATCTTCAGGATAAAACACATTAATTTTCATCTCAGCAATCATCGAATTAAAGAGATCAATCTTTGAATTAGTTCTTTTATGCTTAACTCCATTATTAAAAATATAATGAAGCACATTTCTCAATTGCCTTGGAGAACTTATCAATCTTAAGTGATATCGATTCTTATAAACGGCTCCCTTGGTTCTCTTAATCTTATTTATCGCTTTCGCAATCGTAATCCCAAAGGCCTGCATCCCTTTATGAAGTGTCTTATTATCCACACTCTCCACTAAAAGATGCACATGATTATACTCCAACGTATAATGCACAACCTTGAGCCCTTTCAACCTTGCCCTCTTAATCGCGTGATGCAAAACCTTTAAAATTCTCTTCGATTGAATATCTGCCTTATTCTCCCTGACTTTAATTGTAAGATGAAGTGAGCTTGGTTTTTTCAATCTAAATCTTATGATATGACGGATCCCTATATCGTGAATAGCAGGTCTTCCTGCACGTTTTACATTTAGGAAATTTAACTGAGTATGTTTTCTTAATTTTTTCATGACTTGCTCCTGCCTCTCTAGTGCAATTGAGGCAGATAACAATTCATCAATAAGTTAGGGTACTTCCAGAATCAAAGGAATGAGTAAATTAAAAAAATGATTAGTTGATTTCAAATATTGAACGGATAAAGACTTAAATGAAACCTCTGATGTTACTCAGAGGTTAATATATTGAAGATAAATTCTATTTTCTCTGAATTAAAAACATTCCATCTCTGATCGGCATTAATGTCCCATAAAGATCATCAGAAGCCGCCACATAATCATTCACCATACGAATAAACTCAGTATTTCTATCTCTGTGTGAAGTTAAATCAAGCACTGTATCCGGAAGAACCGCTCCACCCCACAGAACATTATCGATAACGATCATTCCATTTGGCGAAAGCATGGGAACAGTCAGTTTTAAGTAATCAATATAATTTCTTTTATCAGCATCGATGAATACAAAATCAAACTGTCCGGTAAGTGTCGGGATAATGTCCATTCCACTTCCTAGAACACTTTTAATTTTATGACCGTGTTCAGATTTTCCCCAAAATTCTTTAGCAAGCTTCACTGTCTCTTGATTGATATCGACTGTGATAACTTCTCCATCAGCTGGAATATGTTCGGCCATTGTTAAAGCAGAGTATCCGGTAAATGTCCCAAGCTCTAAAATGCGTTTGGCCTTGATTGACTTAAGCAGAAATCCAATAAAAGAAGCTTCCATTTTCCCAATCAGCATCCCGGCCCCATGAACGTTTGCTCTCGTGTATTCCTCGATAGCTAAACAATCTTTAGAAGGCAGGTTACTTTTAGAGATGCAGTACTCTTCCACTTTTTTATCGGTAATTTGCATATATTTTCCTTAGGTTATAAACGTTTCACGGTGTTTTTTAAGCCCCTTAACATTAGCCCAAAAAAGGAGTAAGGTACAGACATGAAAATCGAATCACTAAATGCATGGCTTCCCAATAAAAAACCTGGATCACCTTTGGTTATCGCAGGACCTTGTTCTGCTGAATCTGAAGAGCAGATGCTTCGCACGGCCCATGCACTAAAAGAGATTTCTGAAGTATCAGTTTTTCGAGCAGGGATCTGGAAACCTAGAACTCGCCCGAACAACTTTGAAGGACTAGGAGAAATTGCTCTTCCTTGGCTTGCAGAAGTAAAAAAACAAACTGGATTAAAAGTTACGACTGAAGTTGCAACAGCAAAACACGTTGAGCTTTGCTTAAAGGCCGGTGTAGATATTTTATGGATTGGTGCACGCACGACGGCCAACCCTTTTTCAGTTCAGGAAATTGCTGATGCTCTAAAAGGTGTCGACATTCCTGTGATGATTAAAAACCCAATCAACGCTGATTTACAATTATGGATTGGTGCTCTTGAAAGATTAAACCTTGCCGGCATCACAAAGTTGATGGCGATTCACAGAGGTTTTTCTGTTGGTGAAAAATTAGAATTTAGAAATGATCCACTTTGGAAAATCCCGATGGAGCTTAAAGTAAAGTTCCCGGATCTTCCGCTACTCTGCGACCCTTCCCATATCACTGGTAAGCGCGAACTTATTCAACAGGTTTGTCAGAAGGCGATGGATTTAGATTATGATGGAATGATTATTGAAACTCATCCAGACCCGGATAAAGCGTGGTCAGATGCTTCTCAGCAAGTGACTCCCTCAACCTTGGCTTCAATCATCTCATCACTTTCACTAAAAAAAGAAAACTCACTGGATAAATCGTATACAAATCAGTTAAATGATTTGCGTGATCAAATCGACCGTCTTGATAATGAACTTCTGCACACTCTTAAAATGAGACAGGATGTAGTTGAAAAAATCGCCAAAGCAAAGATTGAACAAAACGTTACGGCACTACAAAAAGGTCGCTTCGAACAGCTGATGAAAGAGCGAATGGATGCTGGAGTGAAACTTGGTTTAAACCAGGATTTCATTAAGGATATCTTTGACTCTATCCATGAGCAGTCAGTTCAAACACAAACAAATCTTTTCGAAAAAAACAAAAAATGAAAAGTTTTCTACCATCGGGCTTCACTGATCTGATTGTAGATGATGGCATTCTTCAGTACTTTGAACATTACTCTGATGAAACCCTCGAGCGTGTTATTGAAGGTCTGGTCTGGCGCCAGGACTTTATCACCATGTATGGCAAGACTCACCCACTACCCCGTCAAACTGCCTGGCATGGAGAAAAAGGATTAGTTCATAGCTACTCTGGTATAACCATGGTGGCCGTTGAGTGGACACCTCTTCTTTTGAAATTAAAAAATCAACTTCAGATTGATCTCGATGCAAAGTTTAATTCTGTTTTTGTGAATTATTACCGCGATGGTAGCGATCACATGTCCTACCACTCTGATGATGAAAAAGAATTAGGGATTAACCCCATTATTGCATCTCTCAGTTTTGGGGAAACCAGATCTTTCCAACTCAAACATAAATATGATCTGAATAAAAAAACGTTTTCACTGCCCATCACTGACGGATCTTTAGTTGTGATGAAAGGTGAACTACAACATTTCTGGGTTCATAAAATAGCTAAGACTGCTAAGAAAATCGGCCCACGAGTGAACCTGACTTTTAGATATATTAAGAGCTAAGGACAGATGTCATGTGAAGTGACAAATTTGCAGTAGTATTGAGATGTTTTTAACAAAGTCTTTTTTGATGATGCTAGTTTTGCTTTTAACTGAACCATATCATTTAAAATTTTATTGGCATCTTTCTCACTTAACTTAAGCATTCCACTATTAATCCCACGAACCGCGATATTGGCAGAAATCATCGCACGCATTCCTGGTGGAAAATAAATACTCGAGCTTCCTGCAATAATTCCTGCAAGAACAACAGCTCCAGCGATTCTTTCAAATTTTAAATAGACGTTTTCACCATTGGCCTTTTTAGCAACGTGAAGCTCAAGCTTTTGCAATTGGAAGTGTAACTGATCCAGTTGGTAAAGTTGCTCTTGAATAGAATCCAGCTCATGAAGACTGTCTTCTTCCAGAAGATAGTCCACTCTATCAAATGAAAATGCAGCACCTACAAGCAGGGACTGTATCACCAGAAAGAGCATGGAATTTTTCAATAATTTTCTCATTCTTCATATTGTAGACCGATTAACGGTCTTGTAGAGAAAGTGTGAAAAATTGAAATAGCTCTATTTTTATCTAACCTAACTACTTAAAAATAGAATACATCCCACTAGATAATTTGCAACCCAGTTGCATTTTTTAATTGCAACTCAATTGCAATTATCTTATAAAGCTCCAAACCAATGGAGGATTTATGAAAATTGCATTTCTTGTTTTAGGTACACTTTTAATTTCAACGACGGCCATGGCACACGTTGAATATGTTGGATTACTTAAAGGATCAAACACTCCCTGCGTTCTTGAAGTTGAACAAACTTACTTTGAAAATAATACGGAAACAGCAGAAAACTTCAGAGCAGATGTCGCTGTTAGTTTAGAAGCAGCAGATGATGATCATGATCACGATAAACATGGAAACGAATTCAACTTCACAATTAAGCCAAGTGGAAAACCACAACTTCTATCTGGTATTGGAAGCAATCAACAGGATTTACTAAACGTCCTTATCGCTCCCGGTTCCTCTGGACTTGAGTCACCAGTCGCTTTTGCGATCAAGTATCTTCACGGAAATCACTTTCACACAGCTCAATGCTTAAACCTTAAATTAGTAGACCATGAATAATTTTTTTTCTTTCACACTCTTATCTCTGATCTTCTCGAACTCTGTCCTGGCCCATGATGATGGGCCGGATACGATTGTCGTCACTGGCAATCGTCTTGATACTGAAGTTCCACTGTCTAAAATTAATAAAAATTCAGTGGTAAAAAAAGAGATCTTAAAAAAAACAGATATCACTCATAAAAACGCCACTAGTTTAGCTAAGGCGGTTGATCTTGAACCAGGAGTTCAAACAACTCTAACCTGCGCCAACTGCGGGTCTCAGCGAATTACTCTCAATGGTATGCGCGGAGAAAACACGACGATCTTAATAGATGGTATTCCCGCTTTTTCTTCTGTTTCTTCTTTTTATGGAATGGAAGCGATCCCCATGGTTGGAGTGAGTCACTTAGAAATCATGCGAGGTGCGGGGGCCTCTCTTACCGCACCTGAGGCCATTGGTGGGGCGATTAACATTGTCACACTTACTCCCAATGAAAATAAATTCTCATACCAGGTTCGTGGAGGAACTAATCAATATTTAAATCAGGAACTCTTAGGGTCATACGGTGATCATAAAGGCGGAACGCTGGTTGCTGCTCAAACTAACATGATGGGGGCCTTTGATGAAGACAATAACAATGTCACGGAATCATCAAGACAAACTCAGAAATCAGTTTTTATAAAAAAAGAAAATCGCATCGGCGATAAAATCAAAGCGTCAGCTCGAATCGGATATCAAGAGCTGGAACTTTTAGGTGGGACAACAAAGGCCTTCAGACCAACGTCTTACCCGGCCAATACTGATACACTTGAAGATTTTGGATCAACCCGCGATATAAGAAACAAATACACGGGTGACTTAAGTAAAATTGCCGACCGAATCAGGCTTAATCGCGTTGATGGTGGTGGAAATGTTTCCTACCATTTAAATGCAGATACAAATCTAAAAGGCTCATTTGCCATTGCTAAACAAATTCAAAAATCTATCTATTCACATGGGTACGATTATAATAACGAAGATACATTTCGATTTTTCGATTTAAAACTCAATAGTGTTCTAAGCGACAATCACTTCCTCACTGCAGGAGTTGATCATCGCAATGAATTCATGAAATCAAGCTCTGACTATCTCTACAATGTCAGCAATTACAAAAATGACTCTTTTCAGTTTAAAACGATAGGTCTCTACCTTCAGGATGAATGGTATATTTCTGACAACGATGAACTTAACCTCATCGTACGTTTTGATCATATGAATGTAAAATGGGACGACAAAAGACTGATCCATGACCAACTGGAAAAAACAGCGATTGCTCCAAGAATTCATTATAAAAGAACCCACAATGAAAACTTCTCTTCTCGTTTTGCCTACGGTGTCGGTTACCGTGCTCCTCTGTCAATGTTTGAGTCTCAGCACGGAACAAACGAAGAGGGTTTTGAGCTCAACATTACCAAACTGGAGCTGGCCCATAACTTTACTTACACACTTAACAGAGAAAGTGAAAACTCAAGCTCGGCCTTTTCTTTTGCATGGACCAGGCTAGAGCACATGGCCTATGCAGATGAAGAAACATCTCCTGTCGTATTTAAAAATTCTGATGAAATCATGAACATTAAGACGCTAGGTCTTTTACATGTACAGAAGATCACTCCCGACTGGAGCCTAGAAAGCAGTATCGACTGGTTTATACTTCCTGATAGCTATAAAGCGAAACTTCCAACTGCAGCTCAGGAAACCAGAGCACGCATCGTTTCTGATTATCATTTTGGAAATAATGAATTTGTCGTTATGGCCAACATCACAGGACCGCGCAAACTTTCACCTTATGGTTATTATAAAAACTATAATACTCTTCAAGATGACCCGGATCCAATGAGTTTTGATAAAATTCCAACAAATCAAAAAAGACAAAAAGCTCCGGCCTTTTATACTTTAGATGTTTTTTATCAAAAGCAATTCACTAAGTTCAGCTGGCTTTTAGGCGTTAACAATTTATTGGATTATACTCAGACAAAAGATGGAGAATCACCTCTTTCATGGAGAACTCACTTAAACCATGCTCACCTGGACAACAGGCATGTATGGGGACCAAATACTGGTCGAGTGGTTTATACCGGATTAAAAATTGAGCTTTAAATTTTCACAGGTAAGAACGCCGAGATAGGATTTTTTACTTTCATTTTTAGTGATCCACATCATCGGGGTCACTCCTTTGAAAGAGTAAGCTTCTCTCAAGTTCTTATCCAGAAGATAAGTTTTATAAATGATTTTCTTTTTTCTCAGGACTTTTTTCAAACCTTCTTCAGAAAGATTGGTTTTGTTTTCCATTAAAACGACAACGTCTTCAGGCTTCACACAATCTTTCATTATATTCATTTGATTTAAGCAGTGAGAGCAATTATCAGAAACGATGAGTTCATATCGATGAGTAAAAGGAGTGAATTCTTCAACTCCATTTTGGTCAATACGAACGACAGAAGCGGCCTGAAGATCAGTTAAAACGAAAAAAAGAAGTAGAGTTTTCATGATTTTTTATATCGTAATTTATCAAAAACTCCCAGTTAAAAATCACTCTGGAGAAACTTCATTCCTCGCTTTTTGAATGGCCCTTTTATTAAGCACCATTTGAATAACCATGAAAATTCCCATCACCACAAAAAGCCCAGCTGTCTTAAAAAAGACCCATACTGATGTTGGAAACCAAATGGCCAAAACTCCCATGAGAATTCCATAACACGCAAACATGATCACCATATTACGCTCCATGGATTTCATGATAAAGTCCGGAGGATGAGTAGCATCAGGTCGCATTTCCATCATCATCTCTTTAAAAAATCCTGATCCATTTTTAAGTTTTAATCCCATATAAACAGAGACGGCCCATAATGATAACGAAGGCTGCAGCTTAAACCAGATGCCATCTTCTTCCATCAAAGAAAAACCACCCAGGGCAATGATGAGGAAAAAATTGAATTTTGAAAGTTGATGAACATGACCTGAGTAAAATTTTTCAAATAAAATCTCAGCGACAGATAAAGCAATACCACCCATCAGCGCAGTCTTCACCGGGTATTGTGATTCCAGGTACCAGTATAAAATAGCAGGTAAAAAGGAAATCAAGAAAAAATTATTTGATTTTTTAGGTTTAGATTCTGTTTGTGTCACTAGGTCTCCAGTTCAAAAAATGCTCGTATTTCTTTTTTTCTGGCATAAGCATCTTTAATTCCAATTTCAACCAACTTTGAAGTATAGGCCTTATCAAAAGCAATATAGCTTAAAAGATCAGCTCCACGCTCTTCTGAGGCACCAATCCCTTTTAGCAGGTATCTTAACATTCCCGGAAAGTGGTGAAACTGCTCACAGGCCAATGCACCAAGATCTACAGATGGTCTGATCAACATTGTAGGAATAGATTTCAATTTAGTTCTATTTCTCAAAGATTCTACTTCGCCCAGAAGATTAACGGTATCATTAATTCGTTGCAAACGTTCATAATCAAACTCAATCGCATCCAGGAATAATGAATTAAACATGACTCCCACAATATCCGAGAGCACAATCGACTTCATTTCTAATTGATCATTCAATTCCATCGTCTCTACTTGGTCGCGAAAATAGCGCACACCTATGGCAAGTACACGATCAGCTCCCAAATGAATCGCCGGACTAAAAGGAGCATTTGACCTGACTCCCCCATCTCCATAAAAACTTTTTCCAATCGGAACAGGTTTAAAGATAAAAGGAATCGCTGCAGAAGCAAGAATGTGATTCAATTCTATTTCTGTCTTGATTCCAATGCGTGAGCTTCTTGCCCAATTAGAAACAGTCATTGAATCAAAAAAAGCATTACTTGTCCCCGTCGCATAATTAGTTGCTGAAACGGCCACTCCATGAAGGACATTGGATTCGATATTACTTTTAATTTGTTTGAAATCAATTTTGCGATCTAATAAATGAGCTAACGGTGTTGAGTCCAATATATAAGTCGAACGTGAATTCCCCAGCATTCCACCAAAACTCAAATCACGAATCCATCCTGCTCCCAGTTTCCCGAGTGACATCATATCGGTTCGTAAAACTTGCTCAGGTGAAAGCTCATTCCATATTTCTGATAATTTTAATGATTGATAGGCAAAACTCTCAGTCGCCGCTGACAAAAAAGCAGCGTTGATGGCACCGGCCGAAATTCCAGTGATAACTGGAAAAGGCTGAGGGCCGCAGTCTGTTCCTAAGATTTCAGAAATTCCCTGAAGAACTCCTGCCTGATACGCAGCTCTCGCTCCGCCACCACTTAAAACCAAACCATATCTAGGAGAAGAAGATAAGGACGTCATTGAGTCATTATTTTCTTCTTCTCTCTTAATGTCGAGATTTTTTAGGATGCCTTTTTAGATCCACTATTTTCTTTTTTAAGTTCACAATAATGCGAGAACTCTTTGCGAATATGCCCTGGATCAAGCACTTCCACTCTGTCTCTCATTTTGTATAACCAATTATAAACGTCATCACACATTTCAAGTGTGGCCGCCCAAATCATGTCCCCTTCCGTGCTGGATGTAACAAAAGGGTTTCCAAGAAAATGATGCTCAGGAAGAAGATCGTTTTGATCCTGACTATAAATTTTTAAAACCAGGCGCTCTTCTTGACCATTGATCAAACGAAGGTGACCGATAAATTCATTCACTTCAATCTGACTTAGATTCGGTTCATAAATGGTCGTGAGGTTTTCGACATCTTGAATGTCTTCAACTCCAAAATACACTAGCGTTTTATCAGTGGTATTTTCTCCGACAACACAAAGAACTCCATCAAGGAAAACCATTCGATGAGGGAAGACATCGCATTCTTTACCAGCGAAGAACTTAACCTTCATGGATTTCCTGCAGACAATATCGTAATCAATTTTCTTTTTTAGATTTTCTACGAAGTTCACGCTCACGGCATGCTCTTCTGGTTTTTTATAAAGTGAGAACTGAGCATAAGCTTTTTGGGCCATTCGCATCTTATCCTGAACGATTTGTTGAAAATAAAAAGCGTCATTATCCTTTGGCATTGAGGCCTGAAGAGCCAGCCATTCTGATAAACTAAATTCCATTTTAATTTTACACTGCTCTTTAAGCGGGTAAACGTAGTGCTCATCTCTCATCACCGCTACTTTAAAGCGAGTTAAGAATTCGCAGTAATTTTCCAGAGTGTCTTCATCGATCGCCAGAGATGAGCAAAAAAGAACCATCTCTTTACGCTCTTTTAATTCTTCCAAAGATACCAAAAACTTCCAGAAACTATTTTCTAAAATGTACTGCTGGTCCGACATCAAAATACCCACGAGAAAAGGTTTAAAAATCCTACTACTCTTGTCGGATATAGCTCAATTTAGCTTAAGTTATTTCTGATTGATTTTGTCGGGATAGGTTATAGACCACTGAAATCATGGGGTTTAGATTCCCAAAAATATTCCTTACCGTCGATTTCCAGTCCATAAGTTAAAGCGTGTAAATAA
>JBEIPV010000045.1:0-22975 GCA_040376855.1 Bacteriovorax sp. | reverse complement strand
TTTTTCTTCACAAGAATTTTTAAAAGAAAACCCGCGATGATGAAACCGACAACGTACATCAATCCATACCAGCGAATCTGGAATTTTCCTAAATCGAAAATGACTGGATCTAAATTGTGAACGTAATGTGTATTCATATCGTATCTCTTTAAAAAATTAATTTTAAAAAGAATAACGAAGAGTGACTACAATGACAAATCAGTTCTCGGTCTAAAACTCTCTTCAGGATGAATTAATCCTTCTGTCATTCTCGCCAGAGTCTGAATCATTTGCCTTACCGGCACAGATAATCCAGTGTAATCGAGATATGAACAATGCGCAGACATAAAGCTCAACAGCTCTTCATTTGTCATGCGAATATTTCTTCCTTTAAGAGTTGGATCAAGTCGCAGAACTTTGAATCTTGGCCCAAGTTTTTTTACTCCGTCCAAAGATAAAATGCGATTACCTACCACATCTATAAAGACCGCTTCGCCTTTCGATTCAGTGGTCCTTTGTAGGACCATCCCTTCATCAACCGTCACTCCCCAAAGTCCAAGGATGCCGTGATGAACCAGTGCCCAGCTTAAAAATCTGTGAATCACTGTTCTTGCGGCCAGTTTTTTATCGGCCTCTTTATTTGATCCAAAATCGCTGTAGCACCCAAACTCCCACTCTTTCACTCCAAACGAGTAAACCATGAAGCCCACATTTTTATAGCGGTAAACTTGATAACCCGGTTTTGGGGTCACCGATTCCATCCCATAGCGATCTGACTCCATCGTCGACTGAATTTGACGCGAGACAGCCGGCCCAGCTTCAGTTATATTTAAACATCTTGCCGCGTTATTCTTTTTCATTATCTGAAGCGCATCGACTTCTTCTTTGTCGTTCAACTTCACAAATTTCATTGAGACCAGGAAATCCCCGAATCCACTTTCAAAGCTTTGCGGGTCTACCCCGATATAAATAGGAAGGTTTAGTTCTTTTTGGTATTGATAGTAAGTTTTTTTACCCATGGCGCAATCCTCATCCAGCTAAGGCTTTTCCCCAGCATTACCGAACGTATCGGAAGACTATTCCCTTGACATTAAGGGGGAGTTTGCATAAAAATCCAAGGTTCATAAATAGTGGTTAAAATTAGGGCCAACAAGTTTTATTTCCGGGCCAAAAGCTCCGGTATAGACCCCTGGATTTACCTATTTACTTAGGAGTTTTCAATGTACGGAATTGTAGAGATTGGTGGACACCAGTACAAAGTTCAAGCAGGAGATCTAATTGACGTTGAGAAACTAGCACACGAAGCTGGTTCAACAATCACTTTAGACCAAGTTCTATTCATCGGTGGAGATAAGCCACTTGTTGGAGCGCCAGTAGTTGGTGGAGCAAAGATCAGCGCAAAAGTTATTATGCACGATCGCTCAAGAAAACTAATCGTTTTCAAGAGAAAACCAGGTGGATACAAGAGAAGAAACGGTCACAGACAACATTTCACAGCACTATTAATTACAGAAATTAATGACGGAGCTGGAAATACTGTTAAGATCGATAAAGCATCAAAAAATGCTGAGAAATATTTAAAATAATTAAAAGAGTTTATTCAGGAGTTATACAATGGCACACAAAAAAGCCGCCGGGTCCACAGCTAACGGTAGAGATTCAAATCCTAAAATGCGTGGAACAAAGAAATACGGTGGAGAATCAGTTCTTTCTGGAAACATCATCGTAAGACAAAAAGGAACTAAACTATTTCCAGGTACTGGAGTAGGAATGGGTCGTGACTTCACTATCTACGCAACTGTAGATGGAGTAGTAAAATTCACTCATTACACTAAGACTAAAAAACTTGTTTCAGTAGTTCCAGCTTAGTTTTTACTTTCAAAATTACTAAATGTGTTATAAGGGAATCCAATGGATTCCCTTTTTTATTTTTAGGGATCAACTAAGGTTAAAATGCGCTTTATAGACGAAGTTAAAATTATCGCAATCTCTGGTCACGGTGGTCCTGGTGCCATCACTTTTCGTAGAGAAAAATCAATTCCATTCGGTGGTCCCGATGGTGGTGACGGTGGTAACGGTGGATCAGTTATTTTTGTTGCTGATGAAAACATCAACACACTCATCAACTTCCGCGGGAAGAAAGTTTTCAAAGCTGAAGACGGAGCTCCAGGTGCTGGTCGCCAGTTAAATGGTAAAGACGGTGCCGACTACATTCTTGCTGTACCAGTTGGAACAATCATTAAGAACTCTGAAACGGGTGCTGTGATTGCTGACTTAAAAATTCACGATGAAAGAATCGTTATTGCTGAAGGTGGTAACGGCGGTCGCGGAAACGTAAACTTTAAATCATCTACTAACCAAGCTCCTCGTGTGGCCCAACCTGGTCTTCCCGGTGTTGAAATGTACCTGGATCTTGAACTAAAACTTATTGCTGATCTTGCCCTAATCGGTCTTCCGAATGCAGGTAAATCAACTCTAATTTCTGCGATCTCGGCAGCACGTCCGAAAATTGCAGACTACCCTTTCACGACATTAGAACCAAACCTTGGTGTTGTTACATTAGGAGAGAGATCTTTTGTTGTAGCAGATATCCCGGGACTGATTGAAGATGCTTCTGAAGGTAAAGGGCTTGGGGTTAAATTCCTAAAACACATCGAGAGAACTTCAGCACTAGTCCACTTAGTAGACGTGTCTTGGTGTCTTGATGAATATGAAGCGTTCGAGCAATACGTTGTTGTACGCACTGAACTTGAAAAATACAGCGATGATCTAGCTAATAAGCGCGAGATCGTGTGTTTAACAAAAATCGATGCTATGACTGAAGAAGAGATCACGAAATTCCAGACATTCTTTGAAGAGCAATTGGATAAGAAAGTTATGACGATCTCGGGTGTTTCGGGCCGCTCGATCCAGGACCTGAAAGGTCTGATGATTAAATGTATCGATATGGAAAAAGCTGATAGAAAAGAAAAAAGAAAAGCGAGTCCTAATAAACAATATGAAGGAATTTACGCTGTAGAAGAAGATGAGGAATAGAAAATGAATCGTGATTACGTAAATAAAGAAGTAACTGCAATTATCGAAGACAAGACTTTTGAGTCTCCACTTAACATTGCAATGGCATCAGCTTGGATCATGGGAAACTTCAAAGGTTTAAACCTTAAAGTACTAGATTTAAGAAACGTTTCGGGGATCGCTGATTTCTTCGTTATCGGTTCTGCAAGCAACCCTACTCAAGCAAGTGCAATGGCAGAAGAGATTTCTCACCAGATGAGACTTAACAATGTTGAAGCGCTTTCAAGAGAAGGACTAAAAACTAACACTGACTGGATCCTACTAGATTACGGTGACATTATTGTTCACGTTTTCCATGAGCCATCAAGAACAGTTTACGATCTTGAGCACCTATACAAAAATGCCATTTCAGTTGATATCCCTGAGTCATACTACTTCTCGACTCCAGAGTCTGAGAGAAAAGGTGGCGGAGATGATTCTGGAAGAAACTACTTCTAGTTTTAGGAAATACCTTTGAAAGATCTTCATCTTATTGTAACTGGCCGACTGGGCGACAAAAATATTGAAGAGCTTGAAAAAGATTATTACAAGCGTTTAACTGTACCAAAACTGACTATCTATGAAGCTCGCGCTCACTCTGAAGATCTTAACAAAGAAGCTAAAGAAGTGATCGCGAGAATCGACGAAATCTCAAAAAACGAAAATCCTTATATTGTATTACTTGCTGAAAATGGAAAACAATTCACAAGTGTGAATTTTTCCAAATGGCTTTCTAATATTTATGAACGTCAGTCGGTGATTTTTATTATCGGTGGGGCCTCTGGGCATGGTGAAGCTGTGATTAAGCGAGCTCATTTCAGGTTATCTCTTTCCGAGTTAACTTACCCTCATAAACTCGCTCGCCTGCTTTTAGTCGAACAGATTTATCGTGCTCAGACGATTGTCGCCAATCATCCCTATAACAAATAGATTACATAAAACTTAATGGAAGTTTATAAAGAGACTTCGCAACAACTTTGCCATCTCTCGTTGTTTCTAAAACAGCTTCTTTATAATTTGTAAGAGATTCACCATTCAGATTACAAACAAAGCTCTTCGCTTCTTTTACACATACCGCTTTGAAGCTCTTAGCGCCGTTTAAAGAAAGAGTCACACTAGCTTGGTCAATTGCTATAGGCTTAAACATCATATCCAGGAAATAAACTGCTATGGCCTTATCTTTTGATACTAACTCTACGTGATAATTGCCAGGCATGCGGACGTAACCACCATTAGGCCCAGCTTTATTCATGCCATGGGCAAAAGCTGTCTGAGAGAGCATTGTCGCCAGTAATAATGTCACAAATGAAGCTTTCATAGCGTATTCCTTTTGTTAAGATCAAACGAATCTCACTCAGTATACGACGATAAGGAGAAAATGTGACAACGAATAAATCAGTAAATTTTAAAGTAAATGGCATGCACTGTGGTGGATGCGCTAACAAAATAAAAAAAGGTGTCGAAGGACTCAACATTGAAAACGCTATCGATGTTAATGTTGAAAAAGGTCTGGTTAATATTAAGTTTAATTCAGAACAAAGTACGATTGCTGTTTTAAAAGACAGTATCACCAAAGCTGGCTTTCAAGTGGAGTCGGTAGAGCTTGAATAACTTAAAGTTTAAAATCGAAGGAATGACTTGTGTGGCCTGCTCGGGAATTATCGAGAAGGAAACGAAACTTTTAAAAGGAATCGAAAAAGCAGAAGTTAATTTTGCAACCGAGACGGCCGAGTTTCAAACGACGTCTGACTTTGATTTAGAAACCTTTCATGCTCTCTTAAAAAAACTTGGTTACCGTGCGATTGATCCCAACGCACGTGAAAGTAAAAATCAGGACACTATTTTTAATACTGATTTCTACAAAGCACTTATCGCCCTTGTCCTGGCCTCAGTGACAATGTTTTATGCGATGGTAATTCCCAACAATACAATCCAGGCCATCCTTACAACTATTTTAGTTTTTGGTTTCGGTATGCCCTACATCAAGGCGGTTTTAGGCTTTCACTCAAATATGAATACACTTATAGGCCTTGGTGTACTCAGCTCTTATTTTTACAGTCTCTATTTAATTATCATGTCTCCACATGCCCATCCCTACTTTGAAGGTGGAGCTTTTATTATCGCCTTCTCTTTAATGGGTCACTTCCTCGATGGGATTGCTAAAACCAAAGCACGCAGCAATTTAAGTTCACTTTACAAAATGCAGATTAAATTTGCTTCTAAGATTGTTGATGGAAAAGAAGTTAACACTCCGGTTGTAGATCTTGTGGCCGGTGATGTGATTCGTTTACGTCCAGGAGAAAAATTTCCACTCGATGGTGAAATCGTCGATGGTGAAACACATGCTGATGAAGCGATGTTGACAGGTGAATCCCAGGCCATTGCAAAATCGGTTGGATCAAAAGTTTTTGCTGGAAGTATGAACCTTGAAGGATCAGTTACAATTAAACTCACTTCAACACTTCACGATACCTTCATCTCTGAGATTGTGTCGTTTGTTGAAAAAGCTCAGTTAAAAAAAGCACCTATTGAAAAGTACGCTGACAGAATCGTAAAAGTTTTTGTTCCTATTATTTTAATCGTGGCCGCTTTAACGTTTGTTGCCTGGTTTGCGATAACAGGTGATATGGCGATGTCACTGACACATATGATTGCTGTTCTCGTCATTGCATGCCCATGTGCTTTAGGATTAGCTGTTCCTATGGCCATCATGCTTTCAACCAGTGAAGCTGCAAAAAATGGACTGCTTATCAGTGGCGGGCACATCATTGAAAAAGGGTCTCATATTGATACAATCGTTTTTGATAAGACAGGAACACTAACTGAAGGGCGACCAGAACTCACAAAAATTTATCTATTTGATAAGAGCGCTGATGAAAAGAGTATGCTTAAACTTGCAGCCTCTTCACTTCAATATTCAACTCACCCTCTGTCACAGTCTATTGCGAACTTCGCTTTAAAAAATGAAGTCGCACTTATGGACCCTGATAAATTTAAAAGTTTAACAGGACTTGGGGTTGTCGCTCAAATCAACGGCCAGAATCTGGCCCTTGGAAATGCTGACCTATTAAAACAAGAAGGTGTAACGGAAGTTATCCCTGAGAGTTTCTATAATGAAAATGTCGGAAGTTATGTCTTCTTATCAATTGATAAAAAACTAACAGCTGCATTTATCATTACTGATCCTATTAAATCAGAAGCAAAAGAGTTAATTAAAAAACTGCACGATCTAAAGATTAATGTTTGGATGTTAACTGGGGATCACGTTGGGATTGCCAATAAGATTGGATCAGAAATCGGAATACTGCCTTCCTTTATTCATGCGGGAGTTAAACCTGTTGGTAAAGCAGATTTTATAACTTCACTTCAATCTAAAAATTTTAAAGTAGCAATGATTGGCGACGGAATTAACGATGCTCCGGCACTGGCGCGAGCTGATCTTTCAATTGCAATGAGCAATGGCTCAGATGTGGCACTAGAAGCTTCTGAAGTCTCATTACTCGATGGGAAAATCTTACTTGTAAGTGATTTTTTTGCCAGATCAAAAAGAACGATGAGAATCATCAAAGAAAATCTTATTCTGTCATCACTATACAACTTGCTTTGTATTCCACTGGCCGCAGGTGTGTTTTACCCTTGGTATAAGGTTTCCCTTACACCAATGTGGGCGAGTTTAGCGATGGGACTTTCAAGTTTTTCTGTTATTGTAAATTCTTTCAGAGTGAAAAAAATTACTTAACAAATTTCAAGATAGCGTCTGTTGCTTCTTTAGCTGCAGCAAATGAACATTCGAATGCCGGATTTGCCCAGTTGTCCTGGTTGGCAAAGAAAATCTTTCCACCAACCGGGCGGCTCATTTTTTCTAAATAACCGCTTTGGATTAAACCCTTAGCTGCTACTGGAAGTGAGTGGCCCCAACGAGTCATGCGCATTCCTTTTAGATCAGCATAATTTACACCAACAGCTGCCGAGAAATTTTTCAATTCATCTTCGATAACTTTTTTATGTTTGTCGTGAGCAAATGGACTGAAAAGGAACTGCCTTCCACCATCATACGGAAGTGCTCTATAAACAGTTAAGACACCATTTTGAGTTTTATCATCAGCGGCCCATGTTCCAAAACATACATCCGGGAAAGCGCGCTTAGATTGTTTCATCGCCATTGGCGCTTCAGGCATTTCACCTTCAAAACAGAAAATATCAAAGCTTGGAGATTTAATCGGGTGATTGAAAATTGCATTTCCTACGATGTACCCTCTGTAAGTTAAATCATCCATTAATTTGACTTGCTCAGCAGGTAAGTCTTGAACGATAAGCTTTGCTACGAATTTTGGAGAGGCCACAACACAAGACTCAGTCTCGATTGTTTTCATCACACCTTTACCGTCTTCATATGTAACCCAGATAAGACCGTTTGATTTTTTCTGGACTCTAATAACAAAGGCATTATTTCTTACTGAGCCAGGAGTTGTCGCTTCATTGATTTTATTCATCAAGCGCTCAGCAATTGCCGCGTTTCCGCCTGGTAGGGCCAGAACACCGTCAACTTCAGAGGCCACAAAGTTTAAAACCTGAAGAGCTGATAGCTCATCGATTGAACCATTGAATGAAGACCAGCAGTAAATTTGAAAGTACTCAGCAATATGCGGGTGAATTTTTCCAAATTTTAATTCAAGCCATTTATCAAATGTAATCGTGTCTAAATATTTATACTCTTCAAAAGAAATCGCGCTGTCAGAAGTCCATGGGATATCCGGGTAAGCGTTTTCATAAATTCTTCTAAGCTCAGCTTCAACAGCAATGAACTCAACTGCGCGTGCTGGATCACTCGCCCCTTTCCAAAAATCAGTCATCATCGATTTTTTATAAGTGAACTTTGTCGTATCTGGTTCTTCTAATTTTAGCTCTTCTTTAATCCCAATTTCTTTTAAGAAATTATCGATGTCGTCTCCGTCATCCGGAATAGTGATGTAAGCTGCACCAATTGAGAATGTTGCATTCTGATAGGTCTCACCTTTTGAGTTTCCACCGAAATGTTTATCCTGCTCAAGAATAATTGGGTTTAAACCACGAAGTTGATAAGCACTGATAAGGCCAGCGATACCACCACCAACAACGACTGCTTTTCTTTTTTCAGTTGGGGCCGGGATACCACCCTTTTTTGCAATATAACCATCAAGGTTCCATAAAATATCATGAGGGCGATCAATGTTATCACCATTGAAATCAGCGCTCGCAAATTGATCTAGATTAAGCACTTGAATGGGAGACATATCCATTAAACTTTTTGGTAAAAAACGCTTAATGATGGCCTCTGATTTTTTAGGAATTCCTAGAGCTAAACCTGCCATAATTGAAAGTTTAATGAAATCTCTGCGAGGGCGTGTTTCATAATCTTTTAAATTCGATGACATAGACTTGTTTCCTGATGGATATATTTGTTTGAGGCATAAAACAATGATGGAGCTTTTTTGTCAAGCTTTTCTAAAATCAGGCGATAAGTAACTATGAGAATTCCGGTGAAAACCACCATTATCTACCTATTATTTTGGCTGATTGCAGTTTCCTGTAGTTCGCCTCAATACGAATTGGTCACTCGTGAACCTGCTACTGAAGCAAATTGTAATACCATTATCAAGTCCTTCATCGCTAAAGAAAATGCAGCTGACATTAGCACTGCTTCTACAGTAGAAATTCCAGAGAGCTTGCCGGAATTATCACTGAGTAGAATTCTTAATTCCAGAAAAGCACTCAATGAAAAATACACCAGAATTTCAGAGTCTATTAAAGATTTTAAAGTTGAAAATGACGGGCCAATAAATGCTCAGTCTAAATTATTATTAGATCCACACGAAGGTTACCTCGCAAAAATTTTATTAATCAGGAACGCTAAAAAAACTCTCGATTTAAGTTATTTTATTTTCTCTGATGATGACACTGGCAAGGCTCTCTTGCATGAACTCCGCCTAGCGATTAAACGTGGAGTAAAAGTTCGTCTCCTTGTAGATTCAACCGGATCATTTTCTTCCAAAGCCCCTTTTTATAGTGATATTAAAGCGCTGGTCGCATTAAGCGGTAAAGAAATTCTTGATGAAGCGGGAAATCCCACTGGAGAATTTGCCCACGCTGAAGCAGTCTTATTTAACCCACTTTTTAATATTCGTGCTTATGTCGCCAACTGGACAAAGGCCGTGCGCAATCTTTTTGTACCTGATTCAGAAAAACTTCCCTTGGCCACTTTCACTATCAACCGCAGAAGTCATGATAAAATTTTAATGGCCGATGCTCATTCTCCTCAAGATGCCATGGCCATTTTAGGTGGAAGAAATATCGCTGATAAATATTATAATGTTAATGCCGGTGTAGAAAATCCAATATTAGATGCTGAGGTTTTATTAAAAGGTTTTGTTAAAACAAATGCTGATGGAACAATCGAAAATTCGCTGGAAGATCACTACAATAAAATTTTCTATTATCTGGCCAATAAAAATTTCAAAGATTTTCTTTTTAAAACTAACCGTGACTTAGTAAGAAAAGAGTTTAAAGAAATGCGTGATAGCTCAAAACGTCTCATGGATAAAGACGGTCCGCTTAATACTCAATTGAAAGTAATGCAAGAATCAAATTTTCTGAAAACTGATTTTGAAGATGGTTTGATTTCCATACTAAATGAGATTCAAAATTTAAGTCGCACCAAAATTTTCATGATGCCCAAACCTGAACATTACAAGGCCAATGGTAATTCGCTTATTTCGAAACTTCGTGCCGACATTCTAAAGGCACAAGATACAATTGATATTGTCTCTCCTTACTTCTGGCTTTCAGAGGAAGAGATGGAATTTATTATTGAATGGGCCTCTAAATCCCCCCACCGAAAAGTAAGAGTTTTCTCCAACTCCATTACGACGACCAATAATGTTGTAGCACAATCCATGGTTGACACTACATTTAAAGAAACAATTATGAAGCGTGTTCAAGGAACGTCACTTGAAAAACAATTTGAAGTTTACTCCTATGGGAAATTAGATGACGAAGTTTTAGAAGGAGATAAGCGCTATGGATTTTTGCATGCCAAACTTTCTATTATAGATGGAAAAACACTTACGATTTCAACATCTAATCTTGACCCTATTTCTCGCCACTTAAATTCTGAAGTAGGAACCACGATAGAAAATCTTTCACAGAATTCACGAAATGCTCAACTGTTAGGTAAATATATTGAAGACTTAAAAAATAACTCTACGCTATGGGGTAGCACTGAGTGGCAAGAAATTAGAAAGCATCCAAAAAATAAAATCATGTTACTTATTCAGAATTTTGTGACAAAGATAATTTATACTCTTAACTTAATTCCTGTCATATAAGAGAAGAATGGATTTAGAAAAAAAACACTACATTAACGAACAAGTTGACATCGACTATATCAGAAAAGCGAAGAATTCTTCGTTGGCCTTTTTTGCTGTCGCCGTATTACTTCTCTTCTTAAACAAGCATGATACAAATTTTAAAATCCCTATTATCATCCTTTGTATTGCCATTATCTCCTGCAGTATTGTTAGATTCTTCAATAACAAACATTACTTTTCCAACAATAAGAATCTGCAAAAAGCCGTTACCTTAAATAGCATCACCGCTATCGTAAATGGCTTTTTATGGTGCGCACTGGGAATTATTACTATTTATTCTTACGAAGATAATAATTTTCAAATTATTGTGATGTTCATTATTTTAATTGCCTTTAGTGCGGGCTCTATCGTCACACTCTCTCATAAACCTCTCGTCTTCAACATAATGAACTATCTTGTTCTCCTTCCTCAGGCCATTTACTCTATCACTCAATACATTTATTCAAATGACAGCAGTAAACTTTGGTTACTGGGTTATACCACTATCAATGTCATTTATAATTATCGTCAGGGTAAAGTTGTTAAAGGAGAGATTAATAGTCGTTTCGAAAATGAATATGATTTAAAAAAATCTCTTGAAGAAATCGCTTTAAGCAAAAAAAATCTAGAAGAAGAAAGTATTAAGACCTTTCATGCCTCAAGGCTTTCATCTCTGGGAGAAATGGCCGGAAGTGTGGCCCATGAAATTAATAATCCCTTAACGATTATTCAGGGTTTAACAAAATCAATTATGGTTCATGACGAAGAAAATATTAGTGAAGCCACTGTGACCAAGTTAGCAAAAATCAATTCCGCTAGTGAAAGAATTGCCAAGATTGTCAAAGGTATGAAGATCATTTCGAGTAAAAATGATCAAATCGAGCATGAAGTTGTCAAAGTCAGTAAAGTTCTGGAGATCAGCATTGATCTTTATGAGGAAAAACTTAAAAACGAAGGTATTCAGTTTAATCTGGAAAATGTAAATGATCCCGAAATTGTATGTAATCCTTTGCAAATCTCACAAATTCTTATTAATCTTATGAGCAATGCAATTGATGCCCTTCAACGATTTGAAGGGGACAAAATTCTCACTGTGAAAGTTACAGAAGATTTTTTAAATCATAATGTCGATATTCGAGTGATTAATAGTGGGCCTCTACTTGAAGAAGCGGTCGCTACTAAAATCTTCGAGCCTTTTTTCTCTACGAAATCATTAGGAAAAGGAACCGGATTAGGCTTAAGTATTTCTCAAACTCTTGCTCATAGTAATCATGGACTTTTAATTTACGAAAGTTATGACAACCAGGTTTGTTTTAGATTGCATCTTAATACTCGTACCTAGTGTTTAATCTATGAAAGTTATCTGGCCTCTTATTTTTATTTCTTACGCAAGTCTTTTCGTATTTGGTATCAGCGACAATATTCGCGGTCCCTTATTCCCTGAAATTTTAAAAGAATTTAACATTACTGATGCGATGGGATCTCTCATGTTTGCTGTCAGTTCAATTTCAAGTTTTGTCTCAAGCTTTTTTGCCAGAAATCTTTTGAGAAAATATGACCGCAGAACCATTTTACAATGGGCCTGTATGGGCCTCACTCTAACGATGTTAGGACTCGCTTTCGCTCAAAATTTTTATATCTTTTTATTTTTTAGTATTTTATTTGGACTTAATTCAGGCATCCTGGGCCTCATCCCCAATGTTCTTGTACCACTGGGAGCTTCTCCTGAGAAAAAGCAGCAATTCCTATCAGGGCTGCATGCAATGTATGGAGTCGCAAGTCTTCTGGCCCCCATGATTGTCGCCCTCGTCTCTTTTCTCACTGGAAATTGGCGTTATGCTTTTGCTGTTACGGCGCTAGCACCTTTTGCACTCTTTATTTATTCACTTCATAAAAGTCATCATGCTCACCACTCAAAACCAGTGAGAGATATAGAAAAACAAAATCTCAACAAGAGTAAAAACTTTAAACCACAATTGTTTCTCGCTTTAATGGTAAGTTTTTGTGTGGCCGCTGAGATTATGATTTCCTCGAGACTTGCTCTTCTTATGAGACGTGTCTGGAATTACGATCTGGAAATGTCGAGCTTATACGTCACGGGATTTTTTGTGTGCATGCTTTTAGGAAGGCTGCTCTTTACTGGGTTTAAGTTTAATAAGACAGTGTTGTATCAACTATCAGGTTGCCTGCTTATTACTGCGATGATGATTTGTCTGGGTCTTTTTATACACCCACTCTTCTTAGTCGCTTCTGGTTTTACCGTCGGCCCGTTTTATCCATTGGCCATCTCTTTTATTTCATCAGAATTCCCAGATGATCTGGATACTGCCGTGTCATATATGATTGCTACTGACTCTATGATGTTGGCCATTATGCATGTTTTAGTTGGAAAGTTAACAGACACTTTCGGGATTCATCATGCGATTTTTTCTGCTGTGGTTTTCCTGACTCTGTCATTCATATTGGTTAATAGCTACCAATTTTTCTTTAAGAGACAAAAAACTTAAAAAAAATTCCTAAGAAAATCTGTCTTCTTGAACCATTTTGCCACATAAAAATGCGCTTCCTGACTTAAATTGCGGGCTAAGATGTGCATTCTATATGCCAAAAATTTTGTTCATATTTTTTCACAATGAGTCTTAAAAATACTATTTTAAAATTAAGACGTTAAATTGCTTTGTGGATAAAGTGACGACTTATCAACAATTCCTTATTGGTACATTTTGTTCGCATTTGCCCCGATGCCTATTTTATTTTCGCCTCATCCTTCCTCTATACACTCACTTCACAAACAAACAATTCACGTGAAGAATCACAATGGATCTCAATAGCCGGAGCGAATGACTGTGACTGTATTTCCCAAACAAAATGATTTTTACCCAAAAAAAGTTTTATTGATTGATGATAACGTAAGAATTATCTTTGCGATTACTCTCGTTCTTGAACTCCAAGGAATGGAAGTGGTCTACGCAAAAAATGGTAAACTTGGAATTGAGACATTAAAGGATAATCCTGATGTTGAAGTCATCTTAATGGATATCATAATGCCAGAAATGAATGGAATAGAAGCAACTCAGGAAATTAGAAAATTAGATCAATATAAAGAAATTCCCATCATCACTCTTACAGCTAAAGTAATGAAAGGTGATCGAGAAAAATGCCTGGCCGCTGGAGCAACTGACTATTTAACAAAGCCAGTTGACACAGATCAACTCCTCTCGGTTATACGTAAATGGACAACGACTCCTGCAATTAGTTTAGTGGACACTTAATATATGGATAATAAAGTTAATATATTAATGACCTATGGCCGCGTAGAAAGTGCTCTCGCGGTTCAAGCGATCCTCGACTCACCCAAATACAATATAATCACAGCGAACTCTGAAGCTGAGGCTCTTACATATTTATTTCAGGATAGTTTCGCCCTAATTCTCCTCGATATACAATTTGAAAGCGCGACTATTCTTAGAGAGAGGGAAAAATTTAAAGATATCCCTATTATTTTTATGTCCGACAGTAACCAACATGAGCAATATATTTATCAAAATTATGGAGATGGTTTTGTTGATTACCTGCTTGCACCTTTTAATCCTTATATTTTCAAATCAAAGGTGGCAGTATTTGTAGATCTTTATTTAAAAAAGAAACTCATCAAAGAACAAGCACAAAAAATTGAAGACAATGAACTTCAGGCCCATGCTGCCTCCATTTCTCATATCGAACTTGAAAGTTTTAAACGTTATCAAAATCTGGCCGATTCCATTCCTCAAATCGTTTTTCGCGTGAGGGCCAATGGAGTTTATGAATACTTCAATAAGGTTTGGTTTGAGTACACTGGTCTTAGTCCAGAATATAGTTTAGAGATGAAATGGAAAGATGTTATTTATCCAAGTGATCTTGAAAATTTGCTCATTCTTTTTGAGCATTCAAAAAATACCCATGGACAAGAAATTGAATGCAGGATTCTTAATAAGTTTGGCGAATTCCGCTGGCACCTCATTCGCATTCAACCAGAATTCCACTTAAATACCAATGAAATTAAATTTTGGCTTGGAACGGCTGCTGACATTGAAGACAGAAAAAAATCCGAAGATATTCAAAGATTTTTATCCCTTGCCGGAGAAATCCTTGTTTCATCCCTGGATTCAAATTATATCTTTGAGAGCATTTCTAAACTTTCGGTTCCGGCCCTGGCGGATTGGTGTTCTTTTGATATTATAAACGATGAAGAAGATTTAGAAAATGTCATCACCTATCATCGTGACCCATTAAAAATAGACCATGCAAAGGCCATGCATTCACTTTATACAAATCATCCAAACAGTGAAGAAGATATATTAAAAGTTCTTGCAAGTGGTAAGGCCAATTTTTACCGAGAAGCTGGAAAAAAAATATTAACGGACACGACTCTTTCTCCTCAAGACTATGAATACGCGCGCGAGCTTTCAGAAACAACGATCATAATTATTCCTTTAATCGCACATGGGCACACTCTAGGCTCGCTAACATTCGCCAATTTTGGTGTTAGAAAAAACTATACAAATAATGATCTTGAGCTCGGACAAGAGCTTGGCCGTCGAGTCGCACTGGCCTTAGAAAATGCTAAGCTTTATTTATTTTCTCAAAGAGCAATTGAAGTTCGAAATGACTTTCTTTCAATCGCCTCTCATGAACTCAATACCCCTATTACTTCAGTTAAACTACATCTCCAAATGGTGAATCGTACGTTAACAAATAAAAAGGATGAACTATTTCCATTAGAGCGATTTAAAAAGTCCATCGATACCTCTGTAAAACAAGTAGATCGTCTTATCCATCTGGTTCAGGTTCTTTTAGATGTTTCACGAATTCAATCTGGCCAGTTTAACTTTGTTTTCGATCGGGTGAATGTTTCAGATATGGTGACAGAAGTTATAGACCGTCACAAAGAACTACTCCAATCCTACAGCTGTAATCTGACTGTCAAAAACCTAGATAATATCTCCGTCATTTGGGACAAAACCCGAATGGAGCAAGTTATTACGAATTTGATTAATAATGCTGTTAAATACGCTCCCGGTAAAATTGAAGTTTCAGTTCTGGAAGATATGAATAATGTGAAAATTTCTGTCAAAGATTATGGTGTCGGAATTCCTGCCGATAAAATCCATAGGATTTTTGACCGCTTTGAACGCGGCAATTCACCAGAAAGCGTCAGTGGCCTTGGGCTCGGGCTTTATATTGTAAAACAAATCATTGAGGGGCATCATGGAAAAATTGAAATTGAATCCAAGATCAACCAAGGGTCTTGTTTTGCAGTTATCATTCCTAAAAATGCCAATCAAACAGTCAGTCTCCAACAACCAATTATTTGTATGAATTAAATTGATCCAGAAGTTTAATTTTCTGCTTAATCTTATTATATCCGGCCCATGGATCTTTCCTTCTTTTAAGAAGCTTCGGTACATTTTTTAGATTATAAGAATAAGCATTTTTTAATTTCTTCGCCTCTTCCCAGGTAATAGGCAATGCCACTGGAGCATGCTCTCTCGCCCTAACAGAATAAGGAGCAATGGCCGATGCACCATAACCGTTTCTTAAATAATCCAGAAAAATTTTTCCTTTTCTTTTTACTTTGGAAATATTGGTTGTGTATCTCTCTGGGTGAGTACTCTCCATCTGCTCACAGATACTTTTTGAAAAATCTTTCACTTGATCCCAATCGTATACTGGTGCAATCGGGATGTGCACGTGCAACCCTTTCCCTCCGCTTACTTTAATAAAGGACTTCAATTTTAACTCATCAAGAATATCTTTTAATTCAAAAGCTGCATCTTTAACTTTTTTAAATGTCACATCTGGATCAGGATCAAAATCAAAAACAATCTGATTAGGATGATCAATTTCATTAATACTGCAGCCACGACTATGAATTTCTAACGTTCCTAACTGAACGAGTTCTTGCAATCCTAAATTGGAATCAAGATATACAACATCCTCTTTTTTATTTTTCAATTTGGACTTAACTTTTTTTCCTAAAATCCCCTCACCATCTGTTTCAATATGTTTTTGAAAAAAGCAGGCCTTCCCTTCTCCATGGGGACATCTCAATAAGGCCAATGGCCTATCTTTAACGTGTGGAATAATCCACTTTTGGATTGCAGTGTAATAATCACTCAGGTCTTGTTTGGTTATTTCATCTCCGGGGTATATAACTTTATCAGGATGCGATAAAGTAGTTTCGGCCTCTTTGGAAATCTTCACCTCTCCTAGAAAAACATCCTTTGGTTTTTTATCCTCTCTTAATCCTTTAAAGGCCGCATGTCTTAATATTTTTTCATTAGTCCATGCTCCAAATTCAATATTCCCAACCAGAGACGGTTTAACCCAAATATTGGATTTTGACTTAGGAGATTTTTCATCAAATCTAGATTCTAGAATGTGGAGTTTTTTTAATTTACTCAAGAGCTTCTTGGAAGTTTTAGCATCAAATCCAGTTCCTACTTTGCCGACATATTGAAATTGTCCGTCACTATTATAGGCCCCCATTAAAAGAGCTCCTAAGGATGTTTTATTTTCCTGCATGGTATATCCACCAATGACAAACTCTTGGGTATTAGTGCATTTTATTTTTAGCCAGTTTTTATTTCTTCCACTTGAGTAGTGACTTTCACCGTTTTTAGAAATAATCCCTTCTAAGTGATTTTCACAGGCACTTTCAAAAACACTTTTACCTGATTCATCCCAATGCTCACTAAAAAGAATTTTCTCTGTATTGGACTGCTCCAGGACTTCTCTTAAAAGCTTTTTTCGATCTATAAGAGGAAGCTCTCTGGTGTCATATCCATTGAGATAGAGTAAATCAAAAACATAATAAATGAGTTTGGAACTATCCCCTTCCTCCAGCGCATTCTGCAACCCTTCAAAACGACTTTTTCCATTCTCATCAGGCCAAACAATTTCTCCGTCAAATATAATGGATTCGGCCGCGATCTCCTGGCATTCTTTTTGAAGTTCGCTATATTTCTTAGACCAATCAAGGCCACTTCTAGTTAGAAGTTTTATGCTTTTTTTATCTTTAAAACAGAGTGTGCGATACCCATCATATTTTATTTCATGTATCCATTGTTCTCCAACCGGAGGAGAATCGACTAAGGTTGCAAGCTCCGGACCGCCTAAATCAGTAAAGCTTAAAAACTTAGTTTTTTTTTGTGTCTTCGCTTTTTTATCTTCTTTCGCCATCTCCTTTTCCAAGGTTTCAATAGTGACTCCAGATAAAACACTTTTATCTTTTTTGGTAATATCTTTTAAAGAAGCACTTTTATCATCACGCTTAATCAGCAACCAATTATTCTTTTTCCCTCCTGGTATACGAGTTCTTAACAATAACCATTCACCACCAAGCTTCTCCCCATGTAATTCAAACTCCAAATGCCCCTTTTTTAGCTGATCTTCAACATTCTTGGGTGGCAACCACTCCCCCTTATCCCATACGATGACATGCCCACCACCATACTCTCCTTCCGGAATCTCTCCTTCAAAAGTTGCATAATCTATTGGATGATCTTCCACTTCAACTGCGAGCCTTTTATCTTTAGGATTAAGTGAAGGCCCTTTGGGAACGGCCCAACTTTTTAAGACACCATCTAGCTCTAACCTAAAGTCATAATGTAGATGACTGGCGTGATGTTTTTGTACCACAAACATTTTTGCGCCTTTATGCTTGATAGTTTTTCCGGCAGGCTCTTTGGTTTTATGAAAATTTCTTTTGGCCTTGTATTCTTTTAAGCTCATACGTGGGCCTTCTTCGCTTTTTTCACTGATTTTTTATGGACATGACCCTTTTTATGAGCAGCTCCTGCCTTTAAGCTTTTTTGTAAAAACGGCATGAGATCAATAACGTTTGTATTGGTTTCTTTAATATTTTTTTCAGGTTCTTCAACGTCTTCGACATCACCTGCTTTAATTTTCTTTTTGATATATTTTAAAAGTTCATCTTGATAAGTGTCTTTATATTGATCCGGATCCCATTTAGCTGTCATCTCATCAACTAATGTTTTAGCAGCCTTCATTTCTCTAGGAGAAACCTTGATTTTATCCAAATGAAAGTCATCCAAAAATTCTGCCTCATGAATTTCCTGAACCTCGTGAGAAAACCTTAACATCTCCAGGATTAAATAATCTCCTCGTGCCATAACTGCAACTAAATGCTGCTTGCTTCTTAAAACAAACTTTGCCACAGCAACTTTCTTAGTCTCTTCTAAAATCTTTCTTAGAAGTACGTAGCCTTTTTCACCATTTTTACCTGGGATCAAATAATAAGGTTTTTCAAATAACAAAATATCTACTTCATCTAAGGAAACAAAATCTTCAATATCAATGGTACGCGTTGCTTTAGGATTGACCTTTAAGAAATCTTCTTCCGTAATTAAGACAAATTGGTTTTTTTTGTACTCATAGGCCTTTTCAATATTTTTTCGATCGACTTCCTTACCAGTCGCTTTGTTATACTGCTTATAACCAATAGGTGAATGATTTCTTTTGTCGAGCATTTTGAAACTCAGCCTTTCTTCTTCCTTGGCACTCATTACTGAAACAGGAATATTAAGTAATCCAAAACTAATTGCTCCGCTCCAAATGCCTCTGGCCATTGTACTTTCTCCTTTAAGAACTCCCCTTATTTTTCATGCATTTCTCATACCCACAATAAGCTCTTTACTCATTAAATCAGTTATCTTCGATCTCAATTTTTCTTAGGCCTTGCTCTATTCGTGCACACATTATCTCCAAATATGTAAGCTTATAAATGGCAACATTATCTTGGAGGATCTCTATGACTCTAGAACAAATCATTACCGTCTCTGTCCTGTGTATTTGGTTTGCTTTTCCCATGGGTATGCTCATTTCTTTTATGAGACAAAGTAAGGAGCAACGATATCCTAAGATCAGTGTGGCCCCGGAAAAAAAACATCATCACCATAAACATCCTCATCAGAAAAATTTTATTATCAATAATGTGGATGAAGATGGTGAGTATGTGGACGTTGAAATTCCAAAAATTCCTGCTTATCAAATTCCGAAAAAAGGACCTGGCCCGAGCCATTGGAAGACCTAATTAAGGTCTTTCATACACAACCATACATGAATAACCATCATTCTCTGCGAGCTTTTTAAGAGGCATAAACATGCCAAATCTAGTTATAAATTTTCTACAAACTGCAAATAGAATAGACACTCATTTTATCGAGTAATTCTTTTTACACAGTTCCAGCACATTTTTTTTGGATATGTAATCATAGACAAAATTACTAATAACAAACAATGGCCTAAAGCCATTACAGTAAGGAGATTAACATGAAATTTGCAGTGATTTTATTAGCATTAACTTTGCCAGTTCTTTCTTTTGCTGAAAGTAAAAAAAATTATGTGTGCGAAGTGAAATCTATTCGCAACAGTTTGATTCAAAAAGCTTACGATTATACTATTGAAATCGATTATACAATAGAAGAGCCCTCACTAGACATGCCTTGGTTAGTACTAGGTGATAAATTCGAAGCCTCAGTGGACAATTCGACAATCGATATGAATTTCAAAGTAAGAGAAAATTCTTGTAATGGGATGATCAGTACAATCAAATCTAAGCGACTTTACCGAGATATGCCCAAAAATGGAAAACACATTCTTGAATCAAAAACTGCAAAATTCGAGTCAAATGAACAAATTGACGGGACCAATGTTGACCTTAGAATCGATGGCGATAAACTAAGTGGAAAAATGCGTCTCATGACTTCTGGTGAATTTAGCTCAGAAGAATGTGGTGAAAATGTTAGTGCTAATGTTATTTTAAAATTCTCTTGCGTAAAAAAGTAAACCACTAGCATTGTTCACTGAAGATGAATTTTAAAGTGAAGATAATAAAAGCGGCCATCATATGGCCGCTTCTATTTTATATTTACTCTCTAACTCCAAACGTAACTAGACTTGTTATTATCAATAAATTTAACTTAAACAGAATGAGGCCAAAAGGTCTTTCATAGATGTCGTTGCAGATTAAGGATAAATCACAATTTTAGTTGGAACATCGATTACATCGTAAATTTCTCTCATGTCGTTATTTAAAAGAGCAATACAACCGTTCGTCCAATCAAAGTAAGGAATAATTGACTCAATAATATCATCACTTACTCCATTCATGCCGACTAAAACTAATGAATTTGAAAATTCAGCAAAGCTATTTGGAAGACCATGAATCATAATATCACCACCAGGATTTACGTTACGTTCACGTGCTTGAGCTTTGTCTTTAGCATTTGGATAAGAAATACGAATGGACTTAAAATATTTTGAATTGGGATTCTTTGTATCTAATGTATACACTCCTTCAGGAGTTTTTAGATCTCCCTCTTGAGTCTTATGCCCAATAGGACTTCTACCAAGCATGATATCGTATGACTTAATAACGTAGTTTCCTCTATTAACCAGCTCGAGCCTTCGTTCGCTTTTATAAACACGTATTAAATTAATATCGCTCGGCACTTTAGTGGCAGCAAAAGTAATAGTAGAAGTAAGAGATAAAAATAAAGCGCTTAATAGGATTTTCATAAACTGGATCCTATGAGGATTCATCTTACTTGCAAAGTATCGTGAAAAAAGTACATAAAGAGGACAAGCTCTCCATACCTTAAAATTAAACATTTTGATCAAGCTATTTAAGCTTCAAAAGCGCAGTACTTTTCACGAAAAAAAGATTGCAGAAACACATTTGTGTCATATTTATTTTTCTTGTATGTATTGGATTTTAAAAGGATTTTTTTGGTTGCGGGAATAGGATTTGAACCTATGACCTTCGGGTTATGAGCCCGACGAGCTACCAGACTGCTCCATCCCGCAAAGTGATAGTAGATTGCCGGACACCGTTTGTCCAGTAAGAAATAGAACTATTCACTCCAGCTTAAATTTCTAAATTCCTGGCGAATTATGGCGATAAACAATTTAGTGACCGTTATGAAACCCTAATTTAGAGCGAGGATACTATGTCGGCCCAGACTTCATTAAAAGAGCAGCAGATCAAAATCGAGATTGATGGAAGTGAACTTACCCCACAACAAGTAAGGCTCATTAGATCCCTTAATACAATGCTTGCCCATGTTTTGCTCACTGAGAGTGAAGAAGAGTACTTTGAAGGGAGTGCTGAGTTTATGAGAATGTGTGCTGCTCTAATTAAGCAAGCTCGCTTTACAGAAGAGCTAAAAGACCAAAGTAATATTCCTTATGCTCAACAGGCATTGGAGTATTCAGTAGATGTTTTACAAGAGTACGTAACAGCTTCGAAAGTTGTGACCTACGATAACTAGTATTTCCACGTGTAGACCTAAAATGAAAAGGCCCGCTTTTGAAGCGGGCCTTTTTAATTTTTAAGCTTTGTTTTCTCTGAAGTTTGTTTTTTTCAGGTTGTTGTTTTTGATTGTCGCTTTAACCTGATCAATCTTTTTTCTACGTTCGAAGTATGATTTCTGCTCTTCTACGTATACCTGGTCAGAAAGAGTCTGGATCTTCTCAGCAACCTGAGCTTTGTTTTCTGCGATTTGTTTTAATGAATCGAAGTATGTCTCTCTTCTGAATTTTTGGAATGTTTCATCATCAGCAACAGTCCCTGGTTGAGGACGTTTTCTCTTAAGATCGATGGTCTTCTTGCTTGAAACGAATCCTTCAGCATTAAGAACTTTTTTAGCTGTTCCATCTGGATTTAACCCGATGTGACCTAGCATCTGCTCTTTGCTCATAATACGGTATTTACCTGGAGCAACACCTTCAATTGAAAGTCCACCAACAGCTAAACGCTTAAGTTTATCAACTGTCAGACCTACGGCCTCACAAAGTCTTCTGATCTCTCTGTTACGTCCTTCATTCAGACGGAATTCAAGCCAAGTCTTAGTTGGAAGCTGCTTAATAACTCGTACAGAAGTTGGTTTAACAAATCCTTCTTCAAGGTAAGCACCAGCTTTAAGTTTATTGATGATTGTTTCAGTTACAGATCCGAAAACTTTTACTTCGTAAACTTTTGTTACGTTGTATTTCGGGTGCATGATCATGTTGGCGAATTCACCATCGTTAGTCATAAGAAGAAGACCTTCTGATAAATAATCCAGACGTCCAACAGGATAAATTCTCTCTGAGATTTCTTTTACAAGGTTCATAACTGTTTCACGACCTTCTGGATCGTTAGTCGTTGTTACAAATCCTCTTGGCTTGTGAAGCATTAAGTAGATTGGCTCAACTGCTTGAAGGTCAGCAAGGTGTCCATCAACCATAATGATATCATTATATGGGTTAACTTTCGTTCCCAATTCCATTACAACGTCACCGTTAACAGTTACACGACCTTCACGGATCATCACTTCAGCTTTACGACGAGATGTAATCCCACAGTCTGAAATGTATTTTTGTAAACGTACTTCTAGCTCTGCTGAGCCAGTTTCTGATTTGTTAACTTTGTTAGATTTAATAGCGGCTTTTTTAGTCTTAGACTTAGTCACGAGATCCTCCAATCTGCCATCACGGCGGTTTAGGTTATATAA
>JBEIPV010000179.1:0-4306 GCA_040376855.1 Bacteriovorax sp. | reverse complement strand
GCACCTGCACATCACTTCTTTTTGACAGACACGGGGATCTCATTTACTCTTTCCATCACATTATTTTTAAGGAGTTCAAATGGGTCTTCTCACAGGGAAAAAAGCATTAATTCTAGGCGTTGCTAACGACATGTCGATTGCATGGGGAATCGCAAAAGCTCTTAAAGCAGAAGGCGCTCAGGTTGCTCTTTCTTACTTAAATGAAAACTTACAAAAACGTGTTGATCCACTAGCGGCAGAAGTTGGTGCAGATTTTACGTTCGAAATGGATGTAACAAACAACGATCACTATGATCGTGTAAAGAAAACTGTTGAAGAAAAGTGGGGTAAGTTTGATATTCTTGTTCACTCACTTGCTTTCGGTGACAAAACTGATTTAAAAGGTCGCTTCGTAGAAACATCTCGCGAAGGATTCAAGATGGCATGTGATATTTCTGCCTTCTCTTTAATCGGTCTTTGCAATGCTCTAAAAGACAATATGAATGACGATGCTTCGGTTATCGCTATGACATACCACGGATCTACAAAAGTTCTTAAAGGGTACAACGTCATGGGTGTAGCAAAAGCTGCTCTTGAAGCTTCTGCAAGATACCTTGCTGATGACCTAGGTCCTCAAAACATTCGTGTAAACTGTATCTCTGCTGGCCCGATCAGAACTCTTGCAGCTTCTGCCGTTCCAGGATTAAAAGATTTCTTAAAAGTTATCGAAGAAAAAGCTCCAATGAGAAAGAACGTCACTCAAGAAGATGTTGGTGGAACAGCAGTGTATCTATCATCAAGACTTTCAACAGGTGTTACAGGACAAGTTATTTATGTTGATTCTGGTATCAACATTATGGCCCAATAATTGATTTAAATTAATAATTGCAAGTAATTCGAATTTAATGACTTAAATTTGATAATTACTTGCAATTCCTCTCTCAAGATTAGAAATAAATCACAAAAAATCTAAGTATTCTTCAAGAAACCATGGCCTTTGCCCCACCAAAAAATGCTATAATAAATTATTAGTCAGTGTTGATACTAATGCTGAGAAAAGGATTTTTATGGGCGACAACTGCACACATGACCATGGAATTGGTCACCATGATCATAGTCATACGATTGAATACGATCCAAAAAATACGGCATTCAAGCGCGTGTTGTGGGTGTGTCTTATTTTAAATTTTGGAATGTTCTTTGTAGAAATTATCTACGGAGTTTTAGCAGACTCACTTTCACTGCGAGCTGATGCCATCGATTTTTTAGGGGATGGTACAAATTATTTCGTTACACTTTTTATTTTAAATTCGGCCTTGCAAACAAAAGCAAAAGTTTCTTTAGCGAAAGCTTTTTTCATGATTGGTTTTGGAGTCTGGATTTTAGTTGAGGCGGCGATGAGATTTTTCTCAACGGAAGTGCCGGAGCCTCATATCATGAGCTGGGTTGGTGTGGCGGCCCTTGCTGTAAACGCTTTTTGTGTTCTTTTATTATTTAGATTTAAAGACGGCGACAGCAACATGCAGTCGATCTGGTTATGCTCTAGAAACGACGCCATCGGAAACGTGGCCGTTATTGGGGCCGCAGGGCTGGTCTACTGGCTTGGGACACAGTGGCCGGACTTAGTCGTCGCTATATTTATGGCCGTTTTGGCCGTTCATTCAGGCTTCCAAATTATCCGTGCCGCTAGGAATGAATTGACTCATGGCCACCACACAGGTAAACCAAAAGTTCATGAACATAAGCATGGTGCTAGCTGTAACCACGATCACGGCCACCATCATTAAAAACTAGAGTGTATGGTAAAAAAACTTCATCAATCAGGCCTGAAACTAACAGGTATTGCTCCCAATATTCTTCTTACCCACGTTATCAATACGGCGCCGTTTTTATTTGCGGGCGAATTAGATACGACAGGGCCAGAGCGCGCTTTTTTAGCAAAGCTTGTTTTTTATAAAAAGAATTTAAATGCCCTTAAAAATATCGACCTGACAGAATACTTTCATATCTGTTTAGCCGCTCACTGGACGACGGCCGGAACATTTGTTCCAACTGACGTCGACAATCAAATCCGTGAAGGACTTTGGAAGCACGCTGATATTAAAAAGAACATCGAAAGAATGGCGAAGCTTACGATTGCTTCGTGGACTTGGGATTATGAGCAAGTCACGAATAGAAAATCATACAATCCAGAACGCGGGCAGGTGATGAGTACGCATGAAGGAACATGGTTGTCTGTAGCGATCGGTGCTTACAATGCTTTGATGAAAAATAAACTTTTTGATCTGGCAAAAGATGTAGCAGACGTTATTCTCGCTGAAGCTGAGAAAGAGGAAAAACTCTTATTAGAGCTTCAGGAAAAAAGAGACCACGTGAACTTCCTTAGATCATCAGCTTTAATGGCCCACAACTTTGGTGACCTTGACCGCGTAATCGATCAATGGGAAATGCCGGAAGACGATGCTTTCAGAAAACGCATTTATAAATTAGGTCATAAACTTAACGACGCTCAAAATCCAATTCTCGTTTTTACCGGCCAGGTTAACAAAGCATTTTGTTCGGTAGAAAACCACCGTCACATGTCGATGAGACAACCAAAGTGTCTTCGCCGCTCAAATAAATTTTTAATTCCTGTTGGCCCTTTCATGGACAAGTGGGGAAGAGATTTAGGAGCGTCTGATAAATTGACTCTGGATGAGAAGGGAGAAATCGTAGCGGCCTTCGTAGAAGGGCATAAACGCCAGGATACGGCGTTAGGATATGTTCGTGCTTATCACGGAATGCTTGCGAGTCTTCCCAACGGAATCGAGACGCTGGAGCAGTGTCTTTCATACGATTTAATCCAGGATCTAAAAACATCTAAGTTTGGTCAGCTGGCAAAGGTTTCTGAAGAAGAAATGGTGTCCCAGTACAAAAAGCGACTAGAAGAGTTTGTTTGTCCGATTACAGGTATGAAATTCTAGTTTATCCGATCAAAATTTGAACTTCCTTTATTTTCTCCCCATTAAATCTCATGGGATAGAGATCTTGTATCAATTTTCTATTTGAATGTTATCACTGCTGGATGCCTTGTAGTTTATATGCTACATTGAGAGGGAGAAGTTGTGATACTTAAATTCTATGTTGATAGTAAAGGCCGTTGCCCTTTTCATGAGTGGTTACAGGATCTGGACGCCTTTGTAAAAAGTCGTGTTATTGCAAGAATGAAAAGACTTGAGGCCGGAAATCTTGGAGATATAAAACCTTGTGGACTTGGTGTAAGTGAACTTCGCTTTTTTTATGGAGGGGACTTAGGATTTACCTCAGTATCACTAAGGAAGACGGCATCATTCTTTTAGGTGGAAATAAATCAACTCAGTCTTCAGATATCTTATATGCACAATCTTATTGGTTAGATTATTTAGAAAGGCAGAATAATGAATAAAAAAATTAAACCTTATCTTCTCTTTGATGATTATGTTTTAGAAATGCTTAAAGAAAGTGAAGAGTCCCAGTATTTGTTTTTAAAAACAAATTTTGAAGATAATTGGGATTGTCCTGAGGCCATTTTAAGCTCTATTAGACAAGTGGCCGTCGCAAGAGGAATAAAGACTTTGGCCGACGAAACCGGTTTGAATAGAGAGAATCTCTATAAAGCTTTAAGTGAGAAAGGGAACCCTCGATTTGATACTTTCTTGAAAATTATTGACGCCCTAGGTCTTCAGATTTCCATAGTTCAAAAGAAATCATCATCTAAGTAATCTAAAATTGATAATTTACAGATTTTACTGTTATTGAAGCTCGCAAGTAATTCTGCTAGAATGACTCCATGAGCTTCAAAAAATCAAAGCATTCTCATATTCCATCGAAGAAAACAATCGCACTATAAGTTCGACTGAGAACACTTAACTCTTAGTCACCCTCACATTCATTATTATTACCCCGAAAAAACAAAGGACTCGCTATGAACGACGATGTGATTTTAATCACAGAGCGCGACTACCTAAGAATCAGATACATTCTTGGTAGATTAAACTCAGAAGATTACGAAAATTTAGAAATTGAAATTGAAAGAGCAAAAGTGATTGCTGAACAAGATGTGCCTTCTGATTTAGTCAGAATGAACACAACGGTTACATTCATCACTCTTCAAGATGAAAAGAAGTCGACACTTACTCTGGTTTACCCGGAAGATGCCAACATCGCTGAAGGAAAAATTTCCATTCTCGCACCTTTAGGCTCTGCCCTAATTGGTTTACGAGTGAATCAGGAAATTAATTGGATGTTCCCGGACGGAAAAACAAAAACGATAAAAATTCTGGAAGTTCTATAGGAATGGTTAGTCCTG
>JBEIPV010000040.1:0-24688 GCA_040376855.1 Bacteriovorax sp. | reverse complement strand
TTGTGAGGGTAAAGAATAAGAGCTCTCATATTCCCTAGTCCTCTCTTCATTGATACGTGCTCAAGGTCCCCTTCTTTTACTGTTACAACTTCCGGCATATCGTAGAAGGCCAGAGCGTTTTCAGAAAGGTTGATCTTTTGCCACTTTTCACCGTGGCTAGCTAAGAAGTCATCCCCTTTCGAGTCTGCTTCTAAGTGAGTTAGAGCTAATTTAATTCCAACCTGACCATTCTTACCTTTTACGATTTTAGACAGGTCTGTTTCGATCACAGCAACGTTAGAGTGGTTGTAAAACTTCATATCGCGAACATCTTGAAGTGCCGGGATATAATTCTCTACTGTCCCTTGAACTGTTTCAGCGTCGTAACGAATTGCACGTGCTGCTTCAGCGTCTAATAAAAGAGAAGCAAAGATGTTGGCCGTGATACCAGCTACGTAGTTTGCCTGGATTCCGATAAGCTCCTGATCAGCGATTCCATCATTGTTAGAATCGATTTGAAGAGAAACATCACATGGCTGCCAGAATGTCATTGCATCGTATAGCTTAACACCAATTTGAAGAACTTTTGTTGTTTGTCCTTTATCTGTTTTTTCTACAATTCTAATACCTGCAGCTTCAAGGTCACACATTGTGTTTGCTGAAGCGTTAGCTGGGTTAAGAATTGTTTTTCTCTCGTCTTGACCTAAAAGGTTGAAGATTAGAGCGTCACCTGAGCTCTTTCCAGAGTTCGTAAGAGTTAATTTAACTTCTGCACCAGCTGCATCTGATTTAGATTCAGTTTGTGTCACTAAACCTTCTGCCTTGATCTCACTTACTTTATTTAAAACAGCAAGGAATGGAAGAGAGATTTTTGAACCAGTTGTACTTGTTAAAATCACGAATCCATCAGCTTCAACGTTGTTTAAAGAAGCGTCTGTGCGAGAAAGTGTAAAGCTTACTGTGAAAGTAAGTGTGCTGTTTGCTTTTACTTTAAGAGCGCTTTGAACTGATCCCTTAATGTTTTTACTGCTGATAACTTTAGTTGCAAACAGAACATCTTTATCAGATGTGTTTGTTAATGTTACTTGCTTTGAAACAGTCTTAGTTGAAGCAACTGGTACTTCTCCTAGAGATAGAGTTGCAGGAAGTGCCACAACTGGAGCTAAGAAAGCTTCTTCAACTTGAACACGACCAGCACCTTGGCGAGCAACTGGAACGTGAACTCCGTTTGCCATCATAATTTTAGCTGTGTTTAGGATACGAGCTTTTAACATTTGAACTGAATCAGTTGGGAAAGCTTGTCTCATAAGGGCCATAACACCAGCAAGGTGTGGTCCTGACATAGATGTACCAGACATTTGTACTGATTTATTTCCAGTTCCAAATGCTGCAGAAATAACGTTAGCACCTGGGCCTGCAATTTCTGGCTTAATAAGTGAATCGATTGAACGTGGTCCGCGAGAAGAGAAGTTTGTGATTGTATCAATCAGGTCATCACGACTGATAACCTGTCCTGGAGAGAAATTGAAAACAACTTCTGTACCAGCTAGGATCGCTTCTTTAATCGCTTTTCCGTCTGCCTTTGTAATCATAACAGCAGGAAAGTCATATTTATTTTCTGCCCCCATAGCAATGGCAGCACCGTCGATATTGTTAGCAACAATAACACCGATTGCTCCAAGAGATTTTGCCAATTGGAATTTATTTTCAAAGTTAATCATCCCACGGTCCATCATAAGAATGTTGCCTTTGATGCTTGCTTTTACTTCTTCAGACATCATTTCATGTCCGAATCCGATAACAACGATGCTACCTTTTACGTTACTTTCAGCAGCTGGAACAGTCGTCTGTCCTTCTACTGTTTCAAGAAGTCTTGATCCACCAGCAATCTTTAATTCAACTGCAGGAATAGCGATATTTTGTGGCATGTAATCGATTGATGCTGCTACTGAAATCGCTTCATCAGATGTTGCCGGAGCACCAGTAATATATGGGTTGTCTCCAGAGTTACCTGCAGAGGCCACAACAATTGTTCCAGCTTTTGTTAAGTTCTTAATCGCTTCTGTGTATAGGATTTTTGGTTTACCAAAACCACCACCAAGAGAAAGGTTAACAACATCAAGTCTGTCTAGTGGGTTTACTTGTTCCGATGGGTCAGCTGCGTATTCAAGAGCAGCGATAACTGCGATATCAGAAGTTGATCCGTTTTTACCAAATACTTTTAGAGCGTATAGAGCAGCTTCAGGAGCTACACCAGAGTATGAAGTTAAGCCATCTCCAATCCCCGCTACTGAACCAGCAACGTGAGATCCGTGACCAGCTTCATCGATTGGGTTCGGGTCGCGCTTAGGAATGTTGTTTTCAACATTAGCGTCACCAGCTGAGAAGTTTGTTCCTACGAAGTCCGCTCCACCCACAACTTTTGCGTTTGGAAAGTATTCGTTAGTCGTATCAGGATTGATTGAATCGTAAATTTCTTTTTTACCAGCTCCACCTAACATGCTGTGAGTGTAGTCAACACCAGTATCGATGATCCCTACTCTCATTTTTTCGCCAGAGATACCACGCTTGTGAAGTTTATCAGCACCGATGAAAGTCACTGAGTTCTTTTCATTAAGACCGGCAAGAGCTTCGGCCACTTTCTTTTCAGTATCTACACTTTGTGGTCTTGCGAAGTTTGTACTTTCAACAAGCTTATTAACACCTTCGATACCTTCAATTTGAGCCGCTACACCTGATGGTGCAGTGAATGCGATAGCGTTTAGAACTAACTTATATGTATTTAAGATTTTAATGTCTGGTGAAATATCTTTAAGTTTTGCAATCACTTCTTCTTGCTCAGCAAGGATCGCTTTTTTTAAGTTTTCATCAATGATTGGTTTACCATTTTCAGTTTGAGCTTCTGCTAAAAGAGCTGGAAGAGATAACTGAACGATTCCAACATATAGTGTTTCAGTTTGCGGACGCATACTGAAATATTTACTAGCGATGACATCTAGTGAAGAATTTGTTGAGTTTTTTGGCGCACAAGAAGTTGCGAGTACTGCCAAAGACATGACGATTGCGGCTGATAGTTTCATATAGTTCCTTTGCATATGATTTGCGTGTCGGAACTATATATTATTTAAAATTCATGTCAAAAATTAATCGTTTAATTCTCTTCAAAGTGAAGATTTTTTAGTTTCGGGGCCCTAAATGATGTAAAAATGACCACTAGAAGTGTCATAGTGCCACCGAAAACGACTGATGGGACAACGCCCATAAGCTTGGCGGCCATCCCCGATTCAAATTCCCCAATTTCATTGGAAGAACCAATAAACATAGAGTTAACTGCGAACACTTTCCCCTTCATATCTTGAGGTACCAGAGTGTGCATAATCGTTCCACGCACCACCACTGAGATGTTATCGCAAGCACCACTGACGGCTAAAATAAAAACTGAAAGATAAAAGTTTTTTGAAAGACCAAAAATGATCATGCACACGCCGAAACCAAACACGGCCAGGAGTAATTTTCTTCCTGTATTTCTTACAGGCGGCCAGTAAAGATTTACAGCGGCCATAATAAATGAGCCCACACTTGGTGCTGCTTTTAAAAAGCCCAGACCTTGAGGTCCTACTGCTAAAATATCTTGAGCAAAAATAGGAAGAAGAGCAACGGCACCACCAAATAAAACTGCAAAGAGATCGAGAGATAAAGCGCCTAAAAAAATCTGATTGCTAAAAACGTATTTAATCCCGCCTTTAATAGACGAGAGTACTGGGGCCTTCGCATCTTTTTTCGTCAGGTGTGGTTTAGGTGAAATAAAGCTAAATGAGATCAATGCAAAAAACACCAACACACTCATCATCAAATAAGCATCGTATGAAATCGCTGCGAATAAAAATCCACTTGAGCCTGCTCCTACCATGATTGCAATCTGCCACAGTGTCGAATTCCACGTTGTCGAATTTAAATAATGATCTTTAGGAACGCACTCTGTGAGAATAGAAAATAAAGATGGTGAAAGAGTTCCGCGAGCAAAACCTGTGCAGGCGATAATGACATACATTAAGGCCATTTTTTTATGCTCATCTGGAATATTTTTTTCTACCAGGTAGAGAGCGACACCACTAAACATTAAGACTGTAAGACAAGTCATAACGATTTTTTTTCTATCGTAGATATCGGCGAAGTGGCCAGCAAACAATGTTACTGAAAAATTTGGAATGATTTCCACTAATCCAATAAGTCCCAATGACAAAGGATCTTTAGTAATCGAATAGACGTGCCAGCCAACAATGACTCCTTGAAATTGCAAGGCCATAGCGAGGAGAATTCGAGTCGTTATGTAAAAGCGATAATCTGGAAAACGAAGGGCGACGTAAGGGTCTTTACTAGCGGCCATATGAGTGTTTCTGCTGACTTAGCAGACTCCTATAAAGTTTGGTACAATCTATATTAGTCTACGGGCTTGCTCCAGTACATTTTTTAATAAGACTCATAAAATCTACCGATAAAAAGCTATGAGCAAAATGGGTAACAACTTTTTTTCAGTTTCATTCGATCTGATCCTTTTGGATAAAGCGATCCCGTATGATCTGTATGTTAATTCCAGTGCTTCAGAAGAAAGAGAGCGCTTCGTTCGTATCTATCCTAAAAACGATCCGCTAACGCTTGAAGATTTAAAACTTTTCAAGAAAAAATATTTTCAATTATACGTGCATGAAGCCCAACGCGAAGACTACCTTAAAAGTTTAATCAACATTAAGGGTGTAGGCGATAAACAAAAAACTGACGTCATCAAATCATCTGCGATTCACTACCTTGATAAACTTTTTTCTGATGAAAAAGAATTCACCACTGAACTTCTTTCAGAAACAATTTCTGAATGTAAGGTCGCTGTTGAATCAATGGTAGACGTTATTAAAGATTACGATGTCTCGAAAGTTCAAGGGCTCATCGCCTCTTTGAGCTTCCACGATTTTTATACTTATGATCACTCGATTAACGTTTCGATGTATTGTATTTCGCTTTTCACGGCCGCAAGACCGAATGCCAGCAAAGAAGAAATTGTGATGGCAGGACTTGGTGGACTTCTTCACGATATCGGTAAAATTAAAATCTCTACGGATATCATCAATAAGCCGGAAAAATTATCTGACGAGGAATTTAATATCATTAAGGCTCACCCTAGTTATGGATTGGAACTTTTAACAGAGAACCCATGCCCAGATTGTCGTGGTGTAGATTTTAATATCATTAAGCGCATTGTTCACGAACACCATGAAAATTTCAACGGAACTGGCTATCCCAAAAAACTGGCCGGTACTGATATACATTTACTTGCGCGTGTAACGGCGATTGCAGATTTCTTCGATGCCATTACAACAAAGAGAACTTATCACGAAGTTTTATCAACTGAAGAAGCGATCGCGGTTATGTCAAAAGCAGTTGGTAAAAAAATTGATCCACAGTTATTTGAAATTTTCACCAAATCAGTTAAGCAATTAGTGATGACTGGTAAAATGAATAAAGAATTACCGGAAGATTTCGATCCATGCCAACCGCAGAACGTCCTGCCGTTTAGAATACCAAAAGGATATAAGATTGAAGGTTTTGGTGACAAAGAAGCACCTAAGCAGTCATTCGGAAAAATCAAAAAGAAAGTCAGCTAGTTTTTTAAACGCTGTCCATTCCCTTAATCAATTCTTCAACCTGAGCTTTCGTATTAAAAATGTGGAATGATAAACGCATGTTCCCCTGGCGAACTGAAACATCGATATTGCGATTTTTTAGTTCAGCTTCAAGAGCGATGCTGTCACCTTGATTCGCAGCTTTCATGCAAACGATATTGGCCATGTGATCCATGGGAGTCACAACTTTGTATTTTGTTTTTGGGAAGTGCTCAAGGAAGTGATCCCTCACTTCTGCGTTGTGCTTTCTGATCGTCTCTAATCCAACTTCCTGTAAGAAGCTTAAACTTCCTTCAAGACAACCAGAACAAAGAAGATTTGCCGCCTGTCCCCTATCGTACTGACGAGCTCCCGGAAGAGTTTCAGTTGTATAGTCCAGAAGGTTGTAAACTTCTTTTGAATTAGGGCTTAAAATCCAGTTAGCATTCAGGTGATAAATATTGTCCTGAGCTTTCTGACTGAAATAAGCAAAGGCATGTCCATAAGGGCCAAGCATCCACTTGTATGATGAAACTGTCAGGACATCAATGTATGACAATTCTTCTGTCGTTATATCCAGACCACCAAGGGCCTGAGTCGCATCAACAACAAAAAGGATACCCTTTGATTGAAGGTATTTCCCCATTGATAAGATATCCATCTTTTTACCAGTATCAAACGTTACGTATGACATGTTAAAAATTTTGGTTTGTGGTTTTAGGTTTTTTTCTAACCACTCAACGTTAGGAACGATGAAGTCCCCTAGTGCAATTTTATCAAAAGTGAATTTGTTGTGTCTTTCGGCCAGCATCCACGGAAGGATATTAGACGGATAATCTCTATCAACTGCTGCTACTCGATCGCCTTTTTCAAAGTGATAACCGTTAGCAATGATATTGATAACGTCAGATGATGACGTTGAGTGAGTGATGTTGTCTGGTGAAACTTTAATAAGATCAGCGAATTTAACTCTCAGTTTTTCTGAGATGCTCATCCAATCATTATAAGCATAGAATGAAGGATCAAGCTCACGCTCCATCGCCTTCGTGATAGTTTCTTTCGCGCGAATTGGACTAGGTCCAAAATAGGCCGAATTAAAATATAATGTTTTTAAATGAGCGTACTCTTTTTCGACTAAACTGGTGGTGGCCGAGTCCATCGAATTACTTCGCTGCTGGAGCCGTTGTCGGCGCCGTCGTTTCAGTTGCAGGAGTTGTTGTTGTCGCTGCTGGAGCTGCTGTCGTCGTTCCTGCTGCTGGTGTTGTTGCTGCCGGAGCCGCTGCACCTGTTGCTGCATCAGAGTTTAATGGACGAGAAACCGGAGCTTCTGAATCTAGGATTGATTTTTGGAATTTAGAATCTTGTAGTCTTGCTAGAAGAATTGAATTTCCTAAGAATAAAATTGCAAGAACAGCAGTGATTTTAGTCATAACGTTTCCACGAGTTGAGCTCGACATAATCGACTCTGATCCCGCTGCAGTCATAAGTCCGGCCTCTGCACCTTTACCGAATTGTAGAAGAACTACAATGATAAGAAGAACTGAAATAACCGCTTGTAGAACCATTAATGCTGTAGTCATGAAATCTTTATCCTTAAAAAAAATAATGTCTTAAATAAATAGCAAAATTAACTCATATTGCAAAGAAATCTTCTAAATCACGCTCGCAATGCTGCAAAGCTGTCTAAAATCTTTGGCCTTTAGGCTTGCTCCACCCACTAGCGCACCGTCAATGTTATCTTTTCTTAGCAGTGAGTCGATATTGTCAGGTTTTACAGAACCGCCATAAAGGATAACTGTTTCGTCTTTAAGATGTTCTAGCTTACCTCTAATGAAGGCATGGACTTCTTCAGCTTGCTCAGCTGTTGCCACTTTTCCTGTTCCGATCGCCCAAACTGGCTCGTAGGCAATTAACAATAAATGAGCTTTATCTGCCGGAAGATTTTTTAATCCCACATTTAATTGCTCTTCAATAACTTTGAAAGTGTCATTAGCTTCACGTTCAGCAAGCGTTTCACCAACACAGTAAATAACTTTTAGATCATTCTTTAGTGCATTCAGAACTTTCAGGTTAAGAAGTTCATTCTTCTCACCGTAAATCGTTCTTCTTTCTGAGTGACCGATAATAACAAATTCAACGCCCATATCAGCAAGTGCTAATGCAGAAGTTTCTCCCGTGTAAGCACCAGAGTCTACTTCAGCACAGTTTTGTGCTCCCACTTGAATGGATCCCGTCGTGAATGCCATCTCTTTTAAGATAGCAATGTGAAGGGCCTGAGGTGCGATCCATGCTTTGCACTTAAGTTCCATTTTCATCTTCGTCATTTCGATGAAGAATTCACTGATCTCGTGCATAGTCTGGTTCATTTTCCAGTTACCAACAATGTGGATTGGGCGTGTTTTCATCTAGTCGATTCCAAATTTAAGGGCCTGAATACCAGGAAGTGTTCCATTCTCAATATACTCAAGAGAAGCACCACCACCAGTCGAGATGTGAGACATCTTAGAAGCCAAACCAGATTGGTTAACAGCTGCTACTGAATCTCCTCCTCCAACAAGTGTGAAAGCTTTTCCGTCAAGAGACGCTAATGTTTTAGCAATCCCGAAAGTCCCTTTTGAGTAAGCTGCATTTTCGAATAATCCCATTGGGCCATTCCATAAAACAGTCTTAGCAGTCGCCAGGTAGTCATTGAAGTTAGCAAGAGTTGAAGGACCGATATCTAAACCGATTTGTCCTTCTTCGATATTTGTTTGTCCAACATCAATCGGCGCTCCACCAAAAGTTAGAGAGCACAAGTGATCGCTTGGAAGAACGATTTTGTTTTTTGAAGGCATTCCTAGAATTCTTCTAGCTAATGCTACATCTTCATCAGAGCAAAGAGAGTTTCCAACCGTGTGTCCTTTCGCTTTTAGAAAAGGGTAGGCCATCGCCCCACCGATAAGAAGTTTATCAACTGAGATTAAAAGAGCTTCAATGATTTTAATTTTATCACTAACTTTTGATCCACCAACAACAGCAACGAAAGGCTTAACCGGGTTGTTTGTTACGCGGTCAAGAGACTCAACTTCACGTTGAAGCAGAAGTCCACCGTAAGCTTTGTTTTTGAAGAAAGCATTGATCTCATAAGTTGAAGCGTGTTTTCTGTGAGCGGCACCAAAAGCGTCGAACACAAATACGTCACCGTAAGTTGAAAGCACTCTCGCGAAGTCGCGGTCGTTTGCTTCTTCTTCCGGGTGAAATCTTAGGTTTTGAAGAAGAACGATTTTTGATTCGTTTAAACCAAGTAGAGTTTTAATCCCACGGTCCAATGCTGTTTCAGTTAATGTTACTTCCATTCCAAGAGCTTCAGCTAAATAAGTTGCAACTGGCTCAAGAGAGTATTGCATATCGATTTTTCCCTTTGGTCTCCCAAAGTGACTCATCAAAATAACTTTTTTAGCTCCCGCTTCCAGGATTGCTTTGATTGTTGGAACAGCTTCATCAATACGTGTCGTATCAGCAATTACCGATGGATTGTTTTTATCCATTGGTACGTTGAAATCGAAACGCGCTAAAACTTTTTTATCTTTCGCTTGAGCTTTGAAACTTTCTTCTGTGATAAATTTTAAGGCCATGTGATTAAAGTCCTTTTGAACCGATAAATTTTACTAGGTCTAGAACTCTGTTTGAGAATCCCGCTTCATTGTCGTACCAAGCAACAAGCTTAACACTGTTACCGATTACGTTTGTAAGTGAAGCGTCTACGCAAGAAGAATGAGTCATTCCCATGTAGTCTACAGAAACAAGTTCTTCTGTTTCAAATCTTAGGATTCCTTTTAGAGGTCCTTCCGCTGCTTCTCTTAGAGCAGCGTTGACTTCTTCTTTTGAAGCTTTCTTTTCAAGAACAACTGTTAAGTCAGTTAATGAAACGTTTGGAGTTGGAACGCGAACAGCGTATCCATCAAGTTTCCCTTTTAGCTCAGGAATGATTTCTCCAACAGTCTTAGCAGCACCTGTTGTTGTAGGGATCATAGAAAGTGCAGCTGATCTAGCACGACGTGGATCAGAGTGAGCACCGTCTAGAAGCATTTGATCAGATGTGTATGAGTGTACAGTTGTCATGAATCCGTTAACGATACCAAATTTATCGTTAAGAACTTTTGCTACAGGAGCAAGACAGTTTGTTGTACATGAAGCGTTTGAAACGATGTGGTGTTTTGAAGCATCGTAAATGTTATCGTTGATTCCCATTACGAAAGTTGCATCTAGGTCTTTACCTGGAGCACACATGATAACTTTTTTAACAGTCCCTTTCATGTGTTTACCAAGACCTGGTTTATCTTTGAAGATACCAGTGGCGTCTACAACAACTTGAACTCCAAGATCTGACCAAGGAATTTCCGATGGGTCTCTTTGACCGAAAAACTTAATGCTTTTTCCGTTGATGTTTAGAGTGTCGCCTTCAAGGTTCACTTGTCCGCTGAAAACTCCGTGAACTGAATCGTATTTTAATAAATGAACATAGTCTTTTGCATTTCCAGGATTGTTAACTGCTACGATTTCGAATGCTGATTCATTGCGGTTAAAAAACTCGCGTAAAACAGTTCTTCCGATGCGGCCCATGCCATTAATACCAACTTTAATTTTAGTCATATAAACTCCATGAATTATGTAGCGCTCATAAGCGAATGAGAGGTAAATTTACCTATTTGTAGAGAGTGTATTATAAAAGGTCAATGAGACTTTTAGAAGAAGTTCTTATAGATTATTTTAGAGGGGAAAACGCGCTGGGTTGGCCTAACCCACCCCAGGCAATTAAATAGTATTTAGAGACTTAAAACCTTTTTTACGTTCTCAATAGCTTCCTTGGCCCAACTAAAGAACGATTTGAAGAAACTTCGTGCTGTATTGTTGATCCTTTCAATCGGTTCTGGAGTAACAACAACGCTACCCGCCGACTCTTCTTTTTGTGGCGGCTCCTTCGCCTCCACTTCGTCTTGATACTGTAACTTCAATTTCGCACCCTTAGAAATCATGATTTTCTCTACGACTTTTTCCAGTGGCGCCCCAAGTCCGGCGTCAGTATTTTCCATAATCGTAGCCCCAGCTCCTGGATGCCATGAGACTCTTTTAGGAACGGCCTGATTACAAATTTTCCCTTTGTAGAGTCCAGTTGGCTCAGAAAGAGCTTCTGCCACATCAGATGAATTGGCCGGTACTTTATTTGTAAAGTCGACATCTCCGGTTCCCAGACGAGTTCCATCGGTATTAGTTATTGGTGTGTTGGCACTAATATCACTGGCCCATGGAATGCTCCCCATATGAATTCCCTTTGCAACACTGTCACCGCCATATGGATCAAGAGGCTCAATAAAAACTAGATTAGGTCTGTCACTATCCTTACAGTATATTTCGGCTTCGGGTTCCGAGTATTCATACTCATCACATAAACCAAGTGTGTGCATATATTCATGGAGCATAACTCTGGGACCACCGGCCGTTGTCATAACGGGAACTCCACCGCCAACCTGACTCGAACCACCATACTTCTCTGTATCTTTGATGATCATGGCCTGGTCACCGCCAGCAAGCATTGCTCTTCTTTGAATGTCAGCTACATTGTCACACATCACCAGACGATCAATTCCATATTTACTGCTACATTCAAGCTCATGAGGCTGAAGCCTCACAACCTCAATTTCAATATCTAATTTTGAAAACGGATAAGTTGTTTTCATCATCGATGCAACTTGTTCTGCTTTGTCAGTTTTAACATCATCTGTGTAGATAATATATTTGTAAGCATGAGCGTTGCTCATAACCAACATACAAGTTGAAACAGAGGCGAATTTTTTTAAATTAGTTTTCATAATGTTTACCACTTAATCTTTCTTATCCCGTAAGTTTTATTATCTACGAGTGATTGAATTTTATAAGAATGCGCTTCTCCCATCTCTTTTGTGATTGGGAATTTTACGATGCGTGAATTACTGCCAGGTAAAATCTTTGTCTTTTTGAACTCACCTTTAGAATTTGTTTGTTCTAAAAAAGTGTGTTCATTTAAGTAGACATGTTTGTCATAGATAAGTTCACTTTTTGCATTGTAAACGTAGATAATAAAGTTTGCATTTTTTTCATAACGGCCATCGTCGCAGAATTCGGCCTCTTGCATGACGAGTGATGTAAGTATAGGCTCTGCCTTAGGATCTGACTTAAAAATCGCCCCCATGGTCTTCCCACAAATCCCCAATTCTTTCTTTAAATTCTGAGCAAAAGAAGTTTCAGATTTAATAAGTAGAACCGATAATAATGTGATTAAATACAGTGTTTTTGACATGAAGATCCCCTTATTGGTCATCGGTCTTTTGTTTAATTTGCTTTAGGAGCACCCTTTGAATAAGTCCCAATTCGTAAACAAGCTTGGCCCCAAAGACGACGTCCTTTCTCCTTTTCTGGTGAAATACATCAACGCCGCTGAGGGAAAAGATGGAAAAAGTTATCTCAATATCATTCTAGCAGATAAAACCGGCGAGGTTGAGGCCAGGAAATGGCACGGGGCCGAGCACATCATCGGACAAATTCGCTCAGGTGATGTGGTGATTGTTAATGGAAAAATGAATCAGTTTCAAGGCCGTATGCAATTGATTATTTCTGAGCTCTCTAAACTTAACGACGATCAATTCAACCGCGAAGACTATATCCAGAAGGCCGGAAGTGCCCCCGAAAAAATGTTTCAGGAACTTCTCTCGATTGTTGAGTCATTAGAAGAAATTTACATCAAAGATCTTTTAGTGATGATCCTTCACGATCCAGAAATCGCTCGCAGACTAAAAATCTGGCAGGCCGGAAAAAGCATTCACCATGCTTACCAGTCTGGTTTATTAGAGCATATTCTTTCGTGTACAAAACTGGCCGTGACTCTTTCACCTCACTATAAAGTCAACCGCTCATATGTCGTAGCAGGTTGTATCCTTCACGATCTTTGTAAAATTTACGAACTCACTGAAGGGCCAGTTGTTGACTATACCGAAGAAGGAAAACTTGTCGGTCACTTAGTAAAAGGCCTGGAGATCGTCGATCACTTCGCTCATAAAATTAAAAATTTCCCATACAATGTAAAACTTCATCTGAAACATATTCTCCTGGCCCACCATGGAGAATACGAATACGGATCACCTAAAATTCCTAATACAAGTGAAGCTTACCTGGTCCACTTGATTGATCTTATGGATTCAAAAATGAGTTCACTTGAGCAAGTGAAGAAAAATGATTCAAGTGCCGGACATTGGAGTGGATTTGTTAAACACATGGATCGCATTGTCTATAAATCTGAGCTTCCCACATTCACTGACTATGTTGAGGGAGAAAAAACTCAGGCCGCTCCTCCTCAGTCCCCTGCTCCTTCTGTAAAACCAACGGCAAAGGGCACGATGGGGAATCTTTTAAAAGATTTTAAAGTTGATGAATAAGCTCTAATACTCAATCATAGGACACTTATTTACCCGGCCTATAAAAAATTCTGCCGGAGTCTATAATTGTCCTATGACAAAAGTAGCAGAAAAAAGCGCTCCTCCTTTAAACAACAATCTCAAAAACTGGAAAGCGTTTCGTGGAAACAAGGCCCTTGCGCCAGGGGAACTTCCCAAGCAGGCCGCTGAACTGCCGAAAGCAGATATCACCAATCAAGCAAAAACATTAAATGCAGCAGAAGAAGTAAAACCTGGGCCACAACCAGAAGCTCCATCATCTCCTCCAGCAAAATCTGAATCAAGTGAAGTTTTAAGCAAAGCTGCAAGTGTAGCTAAGGCGATCGCTAAAGCTCCTGTCATGCCTATTATTGTTCCGACAAATACTAAAAAAATTGAAACGAAGATTGCAGATAAAAAACCAGAACCTCCTGTTCACTACATTAAAAAGCCTGCCGTGATTTTCATTGAAGGCTTTAGCATGTTTGGTATTTCAAATGGTGATGGCATTAAAGACATGGCCGATAACTATCCAGGTGCAAAGAGATTTTCATGGGAAGAACATGGCAAGATCATGGATGAAATTAAAAAGCACGCTCCTGATCAGCCAGTGGTTTTAGTGGGTCACAGTTTTGGTGGAGACACCGCGATTGAAGTCGCCAATGAATTAAACTCTCCTAAAAATGGTTTCCGCGCAGTTGATTTACTCGTCTCTATCGATGCCGTAGGAATGAATAAAACGATTATTCCTGTGAACGTAAAAAGCAATTTGAATTACTTTGGCGAAGGATTAATACCATTCGTTCATGGTGATCCGACTGTTGCCAGAAATACGAAATACACTGAAGTCACCAATGAGCTTCGCAATGATATGCATTCGAAAATGGAAGATAGTCCTGAAGTTCAATTTGAAATTTTTAATAGAATTAATGACGTTTTAGGAAGTCATGGCGAAGAAGATATCTTGATTGAAATTAGTGAAACAACTCAGATCAAAGATATACTAGAAGCTATTAAAAATAGCCTCTAGATTTTATTTTTCAATATTAAATACACTCATCCACTTCACGCGAAATCACCAGTTCCTGGTACTCGTCATCAAGACCAATACACACCGGAAGATTGTCACGCTTTGATTCTTGAAGGAAAGTCACCATCTCTTCACACATAAACATGTCGAGATAAACATTGCTCTTCATCTCACCACTATTCGAGAAACTCATTCCCGTGATGAAGCTCTGGCAATCCAAAATGACTTTATCGAATTTGTTAGTTTTCACTTCAAAGACATAATCCATATCTGTTGATACGAGATCCTGCATAGGCATCTTGATAAGTTCACCTGCTTTCGCGACTACTGTCATGGACACTAAAAGGCCGATCATACTGATCATCTTTTTCATAATTTCCTCTCTTGATGTACACACCAAATCGGGAGCCTGAAAAAAAAGTTGAGTAAATTAATAAAAAAATGTGAATATTTTGCCGGTCACCGTCAAAATAATGTCAGGTGATTCAAAATTTAAAGACTTGGCCCAATTACCTTTTTACAGATTCGGCCTTCCTTTCTAGGAAATATGATAAGAAGTTCGAATTATGAAAATATCTTCACTTCTATTACTTTTCGTTCTTTCCTTTCAAAGTGTCTTTGCCTCAACACCTTGTTGTGGGCCTATCACCGAAGAAGCTGCAAAACTAAGTCGATTTTATGATCAGACTAATGTTGAGTCGCTTTGGTTAAATGGTATCCACGTTGACTGGGTGACTGGTGCTTCAGATAAGCCCGCTGGTTATGATGGTCCCGATCGCTACTCTCACTGCTCTACATTTGTAGCGAGCATTACGATGAAGCTTGGTGTGTACGTCCTTCGTCCACCAGAACACCCTGAAACGTTTTTAGCTTCGGCCCAAAGCAGATGGCTGCTTTCAAGCGAAGGTGAAAAACAAGGATGGACTCAGCTTCACGATATGAAAGAAGCGCAGGAAGATGCCAATGAAGGGAAACTGGTTGTTGCCGCTTACATTAGCCCTGAAGAGTTTAAGCCAGGTCATATTGCACTCGTGAGAGCTAGTGAAAAAACGATTGAAGAATTAAATACGGAAGGGCCGCAAATTATTCAGGCCGGAAAATACAATTACAATTCAACGAGTGTGTTGAAAGGTTTTGGAAGTCATAAGAATGCTTTTCCAGATAAGATTCTTTATTTCTCTCATCAAATGAAATAAAAAAGGGCCCCGAAATTCGGGGCCCTTCTTTTTTAAAAATAATTTTAAAGCTAACGACTAAAACGGAATGTCATCAGATGTGAAGTTAGTATCTGTAGAGATATCATACTCCTGATTAACCATGCTTGAATCGTAAGTCGGAGCTCCACCACCATCTTTGCTAGCGTGTGCCCCAGCTCCAGCAGTTGCCCCACCGATGAACTGAACAGTCTTTGCATTGATTTCTGTTGTGTAACGTTTTTGACCGCTTTTATCATCCCATGAACGAGTCTGAAGTGACCCTTCTACGAATGCTTGTCTTCCTTTAGTTAGGTATTGGTTGCAAAGCTCAGCAAGTTTTCCCCAAACAACAACTCTGTGCCATTCAGTTCTTTCTTGTTTTTGTCCTGCTTTGTCTGCCCATGATTCGCTTGTTGCTAGTGTGAAGTTACACACTGCCATTCCACCTGGAGTGTATTTCAACTCTGGATCTTGGCCTAAGCGACCTAGGATAATTACTTTGTTAACACTCATGAGATCTCCTTTTGTTGTCACAACAAGTACTACGTGATGAAACTTGCTGCTACCCTGTGTTGGTTTAATGGACGTCATTAAACTTTAATTTCCACAGGAGCAAAAGAAGAATAATCTAACAATTTGTAAAATGATGAAAACGCTTAGGTTCTCTTCGCAGAAGCGTCAGAAACTGACGGGTTAAGCGTCTGTTTTTGCGCCCAGAAATCTGCAACCTTTTGACGCGCAACTCGTACATCTCTTTTGTATAAAGTTGCGTCAAATCCACAGTGATTGCATGGGACTTGTTTTTTGAAATCAGAACGGATGGCAAGTTCGAATGATCCCCATAAAGCGAAATAGATAACGAAGCTTTCTACACCAAAAAATGGATAAAGCATGCTGCCTAAAACGATAGTGCAAAGGATAATTTGAAAGTGATTTTTTTTCGTAAGTCTGGGAGAAACGCTTACATTTCTTTCTGTACGACAAAGTGGACAGAAAAAATTTCTGCTTTTGTTTTTGTATTTATAAACGCGGCTTTCTAATGGTTTTTTCAAATTAAACTCTCCAGCTACCATTTTACAAAAAAGCTGGAGAATTTATCAGTGGGATGCTTTTTCCCTATTCATATGATCAGGTATTAAAGTTTGATATCCACTTCGTCCAATTCCCCTTTCATCCCCCATATCTTCTTCAAATATTTAGGTGAGTGGGAAGCGATATAAGCAAACAGCATGAACTTAAGCATGCGCCCAAGAAAGATCACGACAGCAAGTTTATATAAAGGCGTATTCGCTAGGGCAGCCAGGATCACGGCCGGTTGTTGCATAAGAGGGCTAAGACCTACAACAAAAACAAATAAGAGACCGTAATTTTCAAAAAATTCCTGCGACCACATCCACGACTTCGTCTGATCTAAATCCGGGTAGTGATTTAAAAGCCATGGCAGACCCTGAAGCTCAACTATCGAGGCCAATGCCATCGCACCTAACATCGAGCCAATCGAAACGTTAAAGGCAAAGGTAAACCATTTTTTTGGAATCAACATTGAGCTGGAAATCAAAAGCCCATCAGTGGGAATGATAACAATCAGATTATCCAGGGCCGCCAAAAATCCAAGCAATGGCGCGAACCACTTCTTGCCAGTATGGCGCTGGAGTTTTTTAATCTGGATTTGCAGATATCTTTTTTGCTTGTCTGTACCCATGGGTAAACGACCTAGAGAAAAATGTTGCGAGCCCTACTATCTTCCGCTCTTTCGGCCTTAGATTCAACAAAAAAAAGGCGAGCCAGGATTCCCGCGAACCCTGGTGATTGAAGTTGTCGTGTGGAGTGCACCGTGCACGGTATGAAGAAGGTAGTGATGGGATTTCCGAGATACAGCTAACGTTCAACCTATCTAGACTCGGCCCTCTAGAACTGTTTCTATCAAGTACAAGTATCGGGCCAAGTCATAGGACCACCACCTGGTCCTATGGCAATCTGATTTCAAGGTATTGTTTGACCTTGATTGGGCACTTCGGTAGCATTGAGACACTACAGAGAGTTTTATAGAGTGATTAAAAGCAACCGCGGTCAATTAAGTATCTTTATGGGAATCGCCCTTATTTTGGTGATGGGAATGCTTGCGTTCATTATCAACATCGGCCTTTTCGTAAAAGCTAAAATTAATTTACAAAACGCGGTCGACGCTGCGGCCTTTGCTGGTGCGGCCACTCAGTCTCGTCAGCTGACAAATATCGCTAACGTAAATTGGGAAATGAGAAACACATATAAAGAATGGATGTTTAAATACTACATTCTGGGACAGATGGGTCTGGTGAAAGGAAACAACAACCTTTCAGATGCAGCACTGGCAAATCCCAACGTAAGTTTTTTACTTAGAACTCCCGCTGTGGCCGGTGTAGCTTCATCAGTTGGTTTTGATAAATACAATGTACCTTCAATCTGCGTTCACAATAATTCTTCGACAGACATCTGCCCTATTTATGCTCTACCAGGGATTCCTCGTTTCCCGGCAATTGGTGTTGCTGGTATTTCAGAAATTCACGAAGCTTTCGTTAACAAGCTGGTTGAAGAAAAAGGGGAAAACTGCTCGGCGAGAACACAGATCAACTTCCTTGCTGCACTTTCATGGGCATACAGTTCAGGGATTAAAGAAGTTCCTGGTGCTCCACTGATTGCCACCAACAGAGCTGGTGCATGGCCGGAAGCTTTAGAGCTTGGAATGAGAATGAGAAACCTGGAGATGATTGTGAATCGTCCTCCAGTTGCCGATATGAACTATATGAACATCAATGCTCTGGGAAGTTCAGGAGCAGAAATTGGACTTAACGAAAGACCAGTTAAAGCTTTTATGTCAGCGTTTAGAAATCTTGGTGGTGGAAAATATAAAGACCGTTTAGGTGATCCTACTCCAGGCGGCGGAAATGCTTTTGATGAACTTGCTGCTACTTTTAAATTAACTGAAATCGCGCCGAAACTAAAAAGATTTGAAGAGCGCTCAGTATCAGGATTTTTAATTCCACCAACATTTAATTATCCAGACGGACTTACGGCACTTGATAAACACTATCTTGATCTTCAGGCCGTTCCTCTAAATCTTGCGACTATGTTTACGACGTTTGCAACTTCAAGAAACGAATTTGAGGCCAACGTTGATTCAGAAGCAAGTTGTATGGTTTCAAAATCTGCCCTACCCGTTCCTGGTTACATCATGGGCTTCGTAAAAAATCCTGCGGTCTTAACTTACTATGCAGTTAAAGGTGAAGCAGAGTTTACTGGTCTCTTTTTTCCAAGAACAGATGAAGGTCAACCGGGAAGTTTTAAACTAACAGCGTACGCTGCTGCTAAACCATACGGTGGAAGAATCGGGCCGAGACTCTTTGATTTCTACAATGGTGATCAATCAGTTATTGCCAGATCAGATGACAACGGAAGAAGTAAAGCTTACATCAGCGGTATCAGAGTTGAGTTATCAACACAGTTCAAACCTGGTATGCCCATTCCTGCAAGCGAGCAATTCTGGGCCAATACACTGACAACAGTTATCGGTGGTGTTCCTTATACGGGTGCTGAAGTTTCATATGGTATTCCCAATATGATTTACGACTTCAACAACGACTCTCAACTTGGCGATCAGAACTCTGGCGGATCTCAAGGTTTTGAAACAATCCGCGCTCAACTGACGGCGAATTCATCAACGGCCGAAAAAAGAGGTCTCTATAATTCGTATCAATTAAAATCATTAAAACAAGCTTTAGGTGGAGATTTCACCGGAAGAAATATGACTTCCAATGATTTGATGAGAGCACTTGTGACGGCAAGAAGAGTGACAAAATACGATGCTGTAAACTACCTGATCCCTGATTTCACGCGCACAGGCGCCTCTGCCTCTGACCTTGCTCCTAACGCTGCTCCGACGGTAAGAGTTGTTGAAACTCCAGTGCCAGGAGGAAAAGGAACTTTCTACAAAATCTTTGCTCCGCTTGTTGGAGAAAATCTTTTATATACAACGAACTCGGCAGTTGAAACAATTGTTAACAGCTACATCGGTGCCAACGCGAATGCGGTTGAAGTTTATCTTCAATCTTTACTTCAAGTCGCAAAAGGAATTTACGATCTGCCTTCCGGTGTAAACACAACAACGAACATCAACGCTCAGGCCGCAAAAAGTATCCACATCAATGTTGGAACAAGCACTTCTGCTTTCCCTCCCTTTTTAGTGAGCTCAGACCCTCTTGATTCAACAGCAGCATCATGTGCAAAAGATATGGCCTCTAAGTTCCACCACTTTTTCCTGGGCAAGAGCACTCAGTGCGGAATTGTTCCTTTAGAAAAACTGATGACTGAGTATATCGACAAAAAAAATTCACAGGATGGAAGACTTTACTATACATCAACATACCTGAATGAACTTGATCGCGACCAAATCATGACGGCTTACTTCCCTGACACGCGTCAAGGTGCAGCACCCGATCAGGACGCACGTGCGCTAAATCCTATTGGAAGTAACTCTTCGACTATCCGCTACTCAACGCGCAGAAATTTCTATTCTACAAAGTTTGTTCCCCTTTCTAAGCTTTTTGCCAGCTCAGCTGACTATAGAAACGAAATGTTTATGGAATCTGACAAAAAATCGCCTCCAGGAATGGAGAATAAAGACATCATAAACGCGATTCAGGCAGACGGCACAACCGGCCTTAATAATAGTTATTATCTAGACTTTTAGTCCTTGAAAAAAGTTCAATATTCCATATATACTCATGGGTGTTTTGAGAAACACCATTCTAAAAGACATTCAATGATGAGGATATTTCAATGGCAAAAAAAGCAGCAAAAAAAGTAGTTAAAAAAGCGGCACCAGCTAAGAAGGCACCAGCGGCAAAAAAAGCAGCTCCTGCTAAAAAAGCTCCTGTAGCGAAAAAAGCAACTCCTGCTAAAAAAGCACCAGCAGCAAAAAAAGCAGCTCCTGCTAAAAAAGCTCCAGTAGCGAAAAAAGCAGCTCCTGCTAAAAAAGCTCCAGTAGCAAAAAAAGCAGCGCCTGCTAAAAAAGCCCCTGTAGCGAAAAAAGCAGCTCCTGCTAAAAAAGCTCCAGCAGCAAAAAAAGCAGCTCCTGCTCCAGTAGCTAAAAAAGAAACTGTTCTTTCTCGCGAAGAAGCGATCAAAAAATATAAAAGTTCAATCGCTCCTGTTAAAACTAAAGCACCTGCTAAAAAAAGCGCGCTTCTTGATGACGACATGGATGATGACTTTGAAACAGACATTGACGATCTAGACGAAGATGACGACACAGAAATTGTTGATGAAGCAATGGGTGACGAAGACTTTGATGATGAAGATGAAGAAGGCGGAACTCCTGCTAAGTTCGAAGAAGAATTTGATCCTGAAGACGATGATGCTGTTGAAGCGACAGCTGGATCGTACTCTTACGGATGGGGTTACAACGACGCTTTCGATAAACCGGAAGACGAAGACCTAGACCGCGACCTGGACGAAGATGAGCAATACGCTCTTGGTAAAAAATCTGGTGACGATGAGTCTTTTGACGACGATGACGATTACTAAATAAAAGAATCAAAAAACTAAAAAATCTAAAGCGGGCTTCTACGGAAGCCCGTTTGCATAATATAAGGTAAAAAAATGAGTGCTCCTAAATTAGATTTTTATTACTTTGAGGCCTGTCCATACTGCCAGAGAGTTATCAGTGTTATTGAAAAACATAAAATTCAAGTAAACTGGATGGATATACACAAAGATTCTGCTCATGCAAAAAAACTAAGAGACGATACAGGAAGAACAACTGTTCCTTGTATGTATATTGATGGAAAACCAATGTTTGAATCATTGGACATCATGAAATGGTTAGAAAGTAATTTAGACAATCTTACAAAAGCATAATTCGTTAAAGGACTTACCCAATGGAAATTCGCGATCCCGTTCATGGCTCTATTCACATTCTCGATGAAGAGATCCCTATTATTCGCGATGATTTTTTTCAACGCTTAAGAAACATCAAACAACTTGGTTTTTCTGAATACGTATTTCCAGGGGCCACTCATACACGCTTTATTCACTCGATTGGAGTTATGAATATTGCTTCGAGTGCTTTTGATCGTTTGTTTAAAACCAGGCTTCAAGATAAAGACTTTCAACGTTTAAAAGAAACTTTTAAACTTGCCTGCCTTCTTCACGATGTTGGCCACGCACCACTGTCTCACTCAACTGAAATTGTGATGCCTAATCTTTCAGAGTTAAATATCCCAAAAGATTTTTTATCTGCTAAAGATCAAAAGACTGACCGTCAGGCCACGCATGAAGACTATACAATTAAATCAATTGTCGATTCTTCATTTTCTAAATCGTTTGCACTGGTTGAAAAGAAATTTGGATTACAAAGAAAATACATTGCTGATTTAATCGTCGGCCACACAAGTGACCCTGCTTACTTTACGATTGAAGGGATTAACTACTTCCCTATCTTAACTCAGTTAGTTTCAAGTGAACTTGACTGCGACCGCATGGACTACCTGCTTCGCGACAGTTATTTCTGTGGTGTAAGTTACGGTTCATACGATCTGGACTGGATGCTTGATAACCTTGAGCTTTGTATTGATAACAACACTGCTTACCTGGGTATTAACGAGCGTGCCGTTGTGACTTTCGATGATTTCCTTCTGTCACGCTACCACATGTTCATTCAGGTTTACTTCCACTACCGCGCTGTATGTTTAGAGCAGCTTCTGTACAAATACTTCCGTACATCACCTACTGAGTACGTGATCCCGGCGAGTATTGAAGAGTATATTGAACACGATGATCAGCATTTAATGAAGATTCTAAGAAGAAGTAAAAACAAATACGCTGAAGCGGTTGTGAAAAACCAGGTTCCTCAAAAGATTTTTGAATCGTTTAATGAAGGTCAGGAAGCTCACCTTGCTGTTATTCAGGATTACCTGGCAAAAGAAAATATTGAATTCATCCGTTCGAGTTCTTCAGGACGTCTTTCGAAGTATTACGTTGATGAAACAAGCATCAGTAAATACCCGATGAAAGTTGTCAGAAAACTTTTCGGCAGCAATGAAAAAATCGTTTTCGACATTGGTGAGGCGACTGATTTATTCACGAAGTTTGCTAAATCACATGCGGTTAACAGACTTCACTGTGACTATCAAACTCTGGCCCCGGAACAACAAAAGAAGATTTTGGAACTCATCCGCGCCGGTAAGTAGCTAGCAGCTTTTGCCCGACTCCCTTCAAGGATCTCTCCTGCGGTAACATAGTAGGAACCAGATCTTTTGAAGGAGTCGAAAGTGGATTTAAAAAGTTTTCAAATGTTAGAGTTCATCAATTCTCGCTTAAACAATATTGAGAAAAATATTGCACGCATTGATGAGAAACTAGACTTCTCTATCACCCTTCAAAGAAACCATTTAGTACGTGTGAAAAACGGCGAAGAAATCGACGACAGCATGATCTTAATGGGACGTCCATACAATGACATCTCTCCACAAAGAGCGTGGAGCATTTACAACAATCCGAACATCGACTTTTTTGTTTTAGATGTAACATCGAGAACATTCACAGGGACAAGACTGGATGAAGCGGTTCATATCCCAATCGAAGAGCTGCATATTCGCTTCTCTGAAATCCCAAGTAAGACTGTGCCGATTTTAGTTATATCTGAAAACGGACTGCGCTCTATTCAAGCGTGTGAGCTTCTAGTGAAAAAAGGATTTTTTAACATTAACAATGTGTCTGGTGGATATGAATTCTGGCCAGGTAAAGATAAATCTCCAGAACCTGGCGCAGAAGTTTAAAAATTATTTGAGCAATTGATAAGCAATCGTAGCTCCGGCATATCCCAGTAGTCCCATATAGGCAAACATGAATGCCGGATACTTCCAAGACCCCATCTCTCTTCTTAAAATAGCAAGTGTGCTGATACACTGAAGAGCAAAGACAAAAAATATTAAAATACTCCATGCCACTGCTGTACTAAAAACAGGTTTTCCAGTGACCGGATCAATCTCTGATTGAAGTCTATCTCTTAAACTTGCTGACTCTTCATCAACATCACCTAAAGCATATACAGTTCCTAGTGTTGAAACAAAAAGCTCTCTGGCCCCAAAAGCAACCATAATACCAACACCAGTCTTCCAGTTCATTCCCATCGGCTTAAGTGCGGGTTCAATAAATTTTCCAGCTTGCCCGAGATATGATCCTTCAAGTGTCAGTGATGAAACTTCTTCCGGCGTTTTATTTTCAAGCAACTCGCCTTTTGGAGAAGGGAATGTTGAAAGGAACCAGATTAAAATAGATAAACCAAGGATGATAGTTCCGGCCTTTTTCAAAAAGACCTTTCCTTTTCTCAAAGCTTGTTTGATCGCAAACTTTAAAGAAGGTTTTTCATAATGAGGAAGATCAATAATAAAGTTACTCGTCTCACCTCTAAATAATGTAAGCCTGAAAATTTTGGCCACGATTAAGGCCACAAAACTTCCTAAGAAATAAAGGAAGAAAAAGGCCAGTGCTTGAGAGTTAAAAAAGCCCAGGTAAGTGACCTTTGGAATAAAAGTTCCAATCAAAAGAACATAAACGGGCAGTCTTGCACTACAAGTGATCATCGGAATGGTCATAATAGTACAAGCTCTTTCTTTATGATTGGGAATGCTTCTCGCTGCCATAATGGCAGGAATAGAGCATGCAAACCCGGACATATAAGGAAGAAAGGCCTTTCCATTAAGTCCAAATACACTCATTAGTTTATCTGTTAATACGGCCGCTCTGGAAATGTAGCCTGATTGCTCCAGTAAACTTAAAAGGAAAAAGAGAATCATAATTTGAGGAAGGAAGACAACAACTCCCCCAACTCCTGCAATCACTCCATCAATCACTAAACTCTTTAAAAATCCATCTCCCAGATAAGGAGCAATAAAATCTCCCAACGAAGTTACAAGAGTTTCAGAAAGATCCATCAAAGGGCCTGCCCATGAATAGATAGCGTGAAAAATAAAATAAAAAATCGCAATGAAAATGAGAGATCCCCAAAACTTATGAAGAACAATAGAATCAATTTTTTGTGTTAGTTTGGTTTTTGCTGATGAATGTGAATAGATCTCATTGATAATCTCTCTGGCCTCTGACTGATGAGCTTTGATGTTTTTAATAACATCAGCGGCCGGGATTTCTTCGAAGTGTTCTGTTTCTACCAGTTCAGGCATGAATTGTTTTGATTCAGCATGAACTTTAATTTTAGGAGTACTGTTATCAACTACCACCTCAGAACTAGTATGGGCCCTGATAAATTTATCTAATTCTTTCTCATCATCATTAATCGCCGAAATACTCAGAACCGGTACACCAATTCTTTTTTCAAGTTTTTTGGCA
>JBEIPV010000092.1:0-11794 GCA_040376855.1 Bacteriovorax sp. | reverse complement strand
TGACCTTTAGAAGCAAGGAGATAGGCGGCCATTGCTCCGGCCGGACCTGCTCCAACAATTCCTACTTTTAGCTCTCTATTTTTAATAATCTTAAATGACATGTTGTCTCCCACTAGTCATAATAATGCTCTCACCTAGAAAAAAGTCTATCCTTGGTATGTGATATAAATTTAAAATTAAGGGGTTATTGAGGCAGATATGACAAACGTTCAAGAAAATCGCATAAAGATCATAACTTTTATCATACTTCTAGGAACGAGCTTATTTGCTTTGGTCGACATCATACTTGACATGAATGAGGGGGTAACGCTTGAACACCTCATCCATGAAGCTGCCCTATGGGCCCTTTCGATGGCCGGAGCTTTTTATCAGTTCAAGATTATTAAGTGGCAAAAAAATGAAATGGAAGCTTTTCAAACTAAGATCAGTGAACTTGATTCAAAGAATGCTGAACTAAAAATTGAGCAGGCAAACTTTCAAAAAAAGATCTCTCACCTTTCTACTGAGTTTTTAGTCAATATTGATGATCAATTCAACAAATGGGGATTTAGCCGTGCCGAAAAAGAGATAGCTCTACTCCTGATTAAGGGCCTTGCCATGAAAGAGATTGCTGATATTCGTGGATCAAGTGAAAACACTGTAAGGCAACAAGCAAGCCAGGTTTATAAAAAAAGTGCTCTTGGTGGTCGCATGGATCTAAGTGCATTTTTTCTAGATGACTTACTAGCGTTATCTAAATTGCCTGAGAAATAATTTTTAAGAGGCCTTATCTACGATATAATGGATGGATGAAAAATCTTAATCCATTAAAGAAATGCTTCACTTTTTTAATCCTCCCTACATTATTACTTTTTGTCTGGACTAAAGATCTTCATCAAAACAACAAAGAATATCTTTTTTTAAACAAAGACTTAAAACAAAACTACGATCAATTTGTAAAAACTTTTGGTCACGACGATCAGTTGTTAATAGAAATCCCGAAAGAGGCCGCAGATAACGATCAATCATTACTAAAAAAAGTATCCAGCACAACCACACTTCTTGAGACTCATAATATTTCCTCTTGGACAACTCCCCTTGAAACGACAAGACGTAAGTTGCCTTCAGAATGGACTCAATTTTATATTGATCACCCACTCATGGATTTTAAACTGGCAACTGACAAGAGTCTTTTCCTTGTCGTTCAGGTTCCAGACATAGATGATAAGGAGCAGATTGCTTTATATAGTGATCTCTTAAAACTTCCTTTTCAGACCTATATGGCCGGTATGGGTTACACAAACTATCACCTCAATGCGATGGGAGAATCAATTCAAACCAAGCTCTTCCCCATCCTATTCGTGCTTACTCTTCTTGCCTCGTTTTACTATTACCGTAATTGGGAAATAACATTTTTTGTATTCATCAATTCACTTTTTGCGACAATGATTGGTCTGGCCATATTAAAAATTGGTTATGGTGAGGCCAATATTCTCACGACATCAGTTCCATTGATTAATTTTGTGACCACTCAATCTTTAAGTATTCACGTTATCAGTGGTCTTTTTACCTATCAGGGTATCGGTCTTACTTATAAACGAAAACTAACACCCATGCTGCTCATGGTGTCCAGTACAGTCGTCGGATTCTTTTCTTTAATTACCAGTAATATTATTGCCGTTAAACAATTCGCCATCACTTCATCCATTTCACTTTTAGTCACAACGGCCTTTTTCATGATTCTTTGGAAAGTCGTTTTAAAAAATGTTCGATTTGAGCGTAAAGAAATGAGGCCTCTGAATCTCATGTATGCACCTAAGTTTATAACCAGACCAATGGTTTATGCTTTCTCCATCATATGTTTATTGCTGGCCGTGTACGCCTACCCAAAACTGACTACGACAGTCGAAGCTTTATATTTTTTCCCAAAAGACCACCCACTGGTTACTTCGTTTAGTCATATTGAAAATGCGATTGGTGGAACACCAAAATTAGATATTATTTTCTCTAAAAAAGATCAGAGCGATTTTCTACAAAGTGACATCATAAATCTTGATAAAATTCAGGATCAACTAACAAGCGATCTTATTGCTGAGTTTCCCAAGCTTCAATTTATCTCTCCAGCGAGTCTCATCAAGAGTGCCAACTATGCCTACACTGGTGACAAAAAAATACCTGATAATGAAGCCGCATCGAATGTTATCTTTTCTCAGGTTCCACAATCGTTAAAGAGTGGTTTTTCTGAATCATCACTTTATCGTATGACAATTCTAAATCCGACATTGCCCAATGAAGCGTATGTCAAAATGCTGGGTAAAATTGAAAACAGGCTAAAACAATCCGGTTCACTTTATACTTATAATTTTAATGGCCTCAATTATACCTTAATGCTTTCCCAGCAAAACTTAGTGCACTCGTTACTGATTAGCCTTGGTCTAAGCATTATTCTCGTATGTCTCATTGTTGGAATTAGTTTCAGAAGACCAAAAAAACTTGTTAATTTCATTATCTCAAACACGCCACCTATAACACTTACGATAGCCTTGTTATATTTTTCGGGAACGGCCCTTAATATTTCAACCATTAAAACATTCAGTATTTCTTTCGGTATGATTTTCGATAGTACAATTCATCTTCTCTACAATTATAAAAGACCAAATCTTAGCCCGAGGATTTTTCAACAGGCCGTATTGAATCCCATTTACTTAAGCTCGTTTGTGACCATTGCTTCCTTTGTGGTTTTTGGATTCCATGATTTTTTACCAATCAAGGAGTTTGGGCTTTTACTCGCTTTCCTATTAACATTGGGATTATTTTTTGATGTGCTCTTACTTCCTGTGCTTGAGAAAGAGGATCATAAAAAATAGGATTGAGTTCCTATTTTTTATGATCTTTAAGTGCCTTATATTGAATATCCATATGAGACGTTTTTCTTTCGCTATATCGATCAACTAAAAATTCTGAGATATCGCGGGTTAGGTAAGTAAATTTCATCAGCTCTTCCATTACATCTACGACTCTATCTCTATATGAAGATGCTTTCATTGTTTTATCTTCATTGAATTCATTAAAGGCCATGGCAACAGAGGATTGATTAGGAATCGTTATCATCCTCATCCATCTTCCAAGAATTCTCATCGAATTAACCGCATTAAAGGATTGGCTTCCTCCAGAGACCTGCATAACTGCTAGCGTTTTTCCCTGAGTGGGTCTAACTGCATTTAATGCCAAAGGAATCCAATCAATTTGATTTTTCATAACACCCGAAATATTTCCATGCAGCTCTGGACTCGACCACACTTGAGCTTCTGACCAGACACTCAAATCCCTTAACTCCTGAACCTTCGGATGGTCAGTTGATCTGCCATTATCAAAAACGGGAAGACCGTCAGGGTTAAAAATTTTAACTTCGGCCCCCATATGAATCAAAATTCGCTGGGCCTCTTCTGCCAATTTTTTACTATAAGACTCTTCTCTTAAAGAGCCGTAAAGAATCAAAACTCTCGGTGCGTGAGTTGAAGCTCCAACAAGATTCACCTTAGGCAATAAATCAAATTTGATATCATCTAAAAACATACTAAAATCCTTATGCTCTCGCATTGTTTAAAAAATACTTTTTACGAATCCAGAAAGAGACTTTAACAAGAACAATTAACACTGGCACCTCTACCAGTGGTCCAATAACTGCGGCGAACGCTGCTCCATGATGAATCCCAAAAGTTGCAATCGCAACTGCAATCGCGAGTTCAAAGTTATTAGATGCTGCAGTAAAAGACAATGTAACAGATCGTTTGTAATCGGCACCGGCCTTCTTACTCATGTAGAATGAAAAGAAAAACATCAGCAGAAAATAGATGGTTAATGGGATGGAGACTCTAACAACATCCATAGGCAATTCGACAATTTTTTCACCTTTCATCGAAAACATGACAACAATTGTGAACAATAAAAATATAAGTGTTAGAGGGCTTAACCTGGGTAAGAAGTTTTCCTCATACCATTTTATTCCTTTTCCCCTCACTAACGTAAAACGGGTTACAAGGCCTGCGAAGAAAGGAATCCCAAGGTAAATACCAACAGATTTAGCAATCTCCAGCATTGTGAAGTTTACTTCAAAACTTTTTAATCCAAAAAATCCAGGTAAATAGGTCATGAAAAAATAAGCGTAAACAGGAAAGAAAATAATTTGAAATATTGAATTAAAAGCAACCAATCCAGCGCAATACTCAGAGCTCCCTTCTGCTAACTGATTCCATACCAAGACCATCGCGATACAACGAGCAAGTCCGATTAAAACCAATCCCATCATATAATCGGGATAATCCTTTAGAAAAATAACAGCAAGAGCAAACATCAAAACAGGCCCTACAACCCAATTTTGAAGCAGCGATAAGAATAAAACTTTTTTATCTTTAAACACTAGTCCTATTTCTTCATATTTAACTTTGGCAAGCGGAGGATACATCATAAGAATCAAACCGATCGCGATGGGAATTGAAGTCGTCCCAACAGACATTGATTCAATTAGCTGGGACACATTGGGATAACTAAAACCAATCAGAACACCTACAAGCATCGCTAAAAAAATCCATAGAGTTAAATATCTATCTAAAAATGATAATTTTTTCACTATAATAATTCCTTCAACTTTTTCATTGATTCATGGATCTCATCTCTAACTCTACGATAGACATTGAGAATTTCTTCTTCATCATTCATGTCTTTAGTTATCGCCGGAGGATCTTGAAAACCAATATGTATAACTTTTCCTCCTGGAAAATAAGGGCAAGTTTCTTTAGCTGCATCACAAACCGTAACGACATAATCAAAAATCACCTTGGGCAGCTCTTCAACTGTTTTTGAATAATGAGCTGAGATATCAACACCGGCCTCTAACATAACTTTAATGGCCCTCTCATTCATTCCATGCTTTTTAGTACCCGCTGAATAAACATCAAATTCTTCACCCCAATATTTTCGGCACCAACCTTCTGCCATTTGAGAACGGCACGAATTCCCAGTACACAAGAACATAATCGTTTTCTTTTTTTGATTTAACATTTACAACCTTCCATAAGAGGAGAAAAACAGTCCTGAACCTTATACTGCTTTACCGAATCAATTCCACTATCACATGCAAATGATAATTTTTCCAAGCTCTCCTTCATGCGCTGAAGGTCTGCTATTTTTTCATTAATTTCTTTGATTTTATTTTCTGTTTTGTCTTTAACAGCAGCACATGTATTGCGAGGTTTGGTATTTAATTCAAGAAGCTCTTTAACTTCACTAAGTGTGAAGCCTAAATCTTGTGCTCGCTTTATAAAAATTATTCTCTGAGCATCTTCTTCGTTGTATGTCCTATAAACATCCGTCTTTTTGGGTTCTCTTAAAAGCTCTTTTCTCTGGTAGAATCGAACAGTCTCCACCCCTACCGATGCCAATTGCGCTAATTTACTAATTGTTATTTTTTCCATGATTAATCATATACTCCGTACCATAGTACGGGGTCAAACAAAATGCAAAAACACTCTATCTACATGATTTTATGCAGAAAATTAAAACAGCGACCACTCTACCTTGACACGTGCATATATATGCACATAATAACAACATGGAAAAACTAGAAAAAAAGCAGACGACTATCAATGATCTTGTGACCGTTTTTGATTCACAATTTTTTAAAGTGATGAGTGACCCAATAAGAGTTGAGATTTTAAAGATACTACTGATTAATGGCCGAATGGATGTTGCTACAGTTGCGAGTAAAATCAAAAAAGATCGATCTGTTTTATCAAGACATTTGCATCAACTAACAGAAGCAGGATTATTAAAACATGAGAAAGTTTCACGCCATTCTTTTTTTGAGATAGACGGTTTAAATTTTCGTTTAAAAATACGCACTCTCTTTGAAACAGTTGAGAAAGCACTTTCTCACTGTTGTTAATTATTTGGACTAATATATGAGCGATTATTTAATCTACACTGGCCTTATCTTTCTTATTCTCTTTACTGTTCTTTCACTGATTGATGGTGTGTATTTACATTTAGTTATTTATAAACTCCCCGAAAAAAGTGAGTCAAGGTTTGAGCACTTAACCCACACTCTTCGGGCCATACTTTTTTTACCTATCGCACTCTCGGTCTTTTACTGGAATCTCTCTGGATTCTGGCTTTTATGTTCTATTGGCCTTATTGCATTAGACTTAATTGTCGAGGCCATTGATGTCTTAAGCGAAAGAAAGAGTCGTGCCATGATTGGTGGCCTATCAAGTGGAGAATATCTTCTCCATGTGGCCTTAACAACGACGAGGGTTGCGGCCATCAGTTTTTTCCTGGCAAGTAAACCAATTCAAGCATGGTCTTCATCTCTTTCACTTCCAGATTACCCGGCACTTGTGAGAATCATTGTTATAAATCTTATTCCAGGGGCCGTTGCTATAGCCTTCTTCCACATTGTTCTGATTTTCAGACCTCTTCTCGTTTCAAATATTCAAAAAAGTTTATTTCGAGATAAATGAAAAAGGCCTCCTCATCCTTTTATCAAGTCTGAGGAGGCCTATACATTTTTTGATTGCTTATAATTTAATATCTGAAATCGAAACAATCTCAACAGGTCTTAGTTTATAAAGAACACCCGCTCTATCAAGAATACTTAGTCCGTGCTTTTCAATAAGAGCTTCACCGCTAGCAAATACTGCAAGCACTCTTACTTTTTCTCCGGCCTTCGCTACACCTGTATCTGATCCTAGTTGAATAATGTCGTTTTCTTCAACGGCCTGGATATTATCAACTTCTGCCACAACGTCTTCTAGCTCTACGTCTTGGATAGTGTAATTAAAAACTCGAGTCTCGTTGTCGCTTTCAGCAGGCTTACATTTTGCCAGTGCTGATTTATTTTCAAAAAGGAAGGCCACTTCACAAAAGCGAGTCACAGGCGCGTTGGCAGTGATTCCTAAATTGCTTGTCACAAGAATTCTCTTTCCGGCCTTAACACCAGCAATCTCAGCTTTAGTGGCCTTTGAAGTATCTTTCAAATTGATAATTTTATATTTTCTTTCTTTTTGATCAAAATATTCTGCTGTTCCATCATCTTCAATATGATTGCTTGCAATCTCAATGATTCTTCCAGATTTAAGATCAAGGTAATTTTCCATGCGGCCAAAAAATGACTTAGCTTGTGCCGTTGAAACAAAAGATACAGTCATAAGAGTCAGTAAAAGTGCCTTTTTCATAAATGCTCCTTGCAGACAGTGTGTGGGTACGTTTTTTTAAATGATAACAGTGACTGGCCGATGGATTGGCGGGACAGAATTTTTTACACGGGGGTGTAAAGAGTTAGAGCAGGACCCCTTACCTATTGATTTCAAAGGATTTCCTCCGAGAAATCCCATTTCAATCAGACCTGATCACAGTTCATGTGATGACAATCGCCAGCAGGCCTCCCTAGACTCTCCTTATTAAGAGATTTTTTGCGGAATCAGGAGAAAGCTGACCACTCTGGCATTTTATAATCAGTTAAGTCAGGCTACTATCGAGTCTGAAATTCAAGAACCTGATTTACAGAGCGGGACATTATTTTAGCTATCAGACTCATTTTTATCATTTTTTTAGCAGGCCTAAACGCCAACAGTTATGCTGGAAGCAATGAGTTCATTTTGCCCAAAGGCAATCTCATTATGTTCGCCCCACCTGTCGTGAACAAAGATTATTTTTTATTTGAGTTTGGGTTTCTCACTGAAAAGAGTATTAAGTCGTGGAACTATAAATACAACGCTTACGTAACGGCGGCGCTGTTTCAGGATTGGTTGGACAAAGGTCATCTTCGTGCTGGTGCACTAGGCTTTAAAGGTGGAGTCATGCTTCCCACTCAACCATGGATTCCTCTGCTGCTTACAGGCTCGTTTGGATTTGCTAAAACGGCCTTACATAAAAATCCATTCTTAGGGAAAGATGAATCCAGCGTGGCCAAAAAAGATATGGTTTTTCTGGAAGCTGGCGCTCTCTATCACTACGACAAATACTTTATCCGCTTTGCTTATCAAAGAAGTAATGTGAAGTATTTTACAAGACACACTATTTTAATGTTTGGGGTGAATTATTAAAGCACTCCTACTCTTAATCCTGACTCTGCTCTTTCATCCAGTCTTTGCAGAAGACGACGGTGCAACGACTGAAGAAGATATCAATACGACGAATCGTCTCGTTGCAACGAAATGGGAGCAGTTCAATCGCAGTGTCGATATGTTTTTCACCAATCAAGGCTCACGTGATCAGGAAAATAAAAGTAGCATCATGGTCTACTCCAGCTTTTATAAAAAAGAAGGACGATCAGTTGAAGCAGACTATGATTTCCAATTGAGGATTGATTTACCTAATACAACTAAAAAACTTAAAATTGTTATTGAGAAACAACAAGATGAGATTAGTGATGCTCTTAGTGATAGCACCGTAAGCAACAAATCCATTTCAAAAAATGGACGAGTCACAGATACTAAACGCCAAAATAATTATGCGGCCGGTGCAAATCTTCTTTTAAAACAGTCTAAGTATTTTGTAAGTTTGGTTAATTTTGGGATAAGGCTCAACATGCCTCTTAACCCTTTTGCAAAACTCGAACTACAAAAAGATATTCAGACCAAGCATATGAATATTGAGCTCTCTCAAAAAGTCCTTTATTACCGCCAGGCAGGTTTACAGGAAATCTCTCAACTGACTCTTAATAAAAAATTCAATAAAAAAGTCCAGCTTGATTTTATCAACTCCCTCGTTTGGTCTGAAGAAACTGATTATCTCATTTTAAGAAATAGCTTTGTTCTTTATCATAGTCTGGGCCATGAAAAAGGACTTACCTATTCAGTTGGTGCTAACACGAGGTTTCACCCATATCGATATGACAGCTTTGATACCTCTCTCAGTTACAGACAACTTGTCTATAAAGAATGGTTATACGGCACATGGACCATTGGGGCGGATTTCCCTAAGGCCAATGACTATAAAGATGAAAAGTTTGTACAGTTTAGAATTGATCTCTATTTTAAAGAAAAGAGTTAGTGTGCCTTGCTTTTTTAGTTATTAAGCCTACTATTTTTTTATGAAAACTTTAAAAATACTCCCATTCCTTTTTCTTTTATCACTCTCAACTTTTGCTTCAACTGATCTAAAAGTTGGCGACCCTGCAAAACCATTTAAGCTCTTCACTCAAGAAGGAAAAGAATTTGATTTAAATTCAAGAAAAGGAAGCTGGACCGTTCTTTACTTTTTTCCAAAAGCAGAAACTCCAGGCTGTACAAAACAGGCCTGTAGCTTTCGTGACAATATTAAAAAGATCCGCGCTCTAAAAGCTGAAGTCTACGGCATCAGTACCAACACTATTAAAGACCAGGCCGACTTCGCCAAGGCCCACGCTTTAAACTTTATCCTTCTCGCTGATGACAAGGCCCAAGTTACCAATGACTATGGATCTAAAATGCCGATTCTTTCGATGTCAAAAAGATGGACTTTCATTATTGATCCAGACTTAATCATCCGCGATATTGCAAAAGATGTGGACCCAATTACAGACGCTCAACGAGTGGCCACAAAAATTAGTGAACTTCAAAAGAAATAGATTGATTCAAGATAAAGATTTATGTGAGACCAGGTGCCACTTTCACATAAAAGTCGCCCATCTCTGTCGTAAATTTTACGAGAAGAATATTAGCATTTGAAACAATTTTTGGATCGCGGTTGTAAGTCGGAATGACCATGCCCATCTTCATATCGAGTTTCGCAATCAGGACTTTACTCTTACCATAGACGATATTGCATAACTCTGAAACAAGGTCTTCATTGTCCTTATCGATCTGCTTTACTTCTTCATATAAAACTTTTGAGCATAAATTCAAATAAGTCTGTTCTGGAAAAGAAATAAAAAAACTACCGGTAAAATAAGGAGAGCTGATTGAAAGCTTCCCTCTGATCGCAACGCTTTTTTCTAATTTTTGATAATCCAGCAAGCTGGGTGTTCCATGAGCGATCTCTTCACAAGATGTCATCTCTTTTATTGTCGCCATGGTAGATTCAATGAAGATATTTAAAAAGCTAGCGCTGCTAATCGCACCTTCAGTTCTGCTTTTTTGATTGGCCTTATTATCAATCTGAGCAGTGTCATTCACAAGCTTCTGATAAATTTCGGAAGCGGGTGCCGGCATGTTAATGATTTTAGCATTAGAAAAACTCTCATCAGTCGTGATGGCCTGAAAAATTTCGAAATTATCAAAGGCCAAAAAAATGAGAGCGGCCTGATGACGTTTGGAATTTTTTATATATTTTCCAAATTCAATAATGTCTTCTGCTGTATGGGTGCTATCGAAGATAAAACTCGAAATCACTTTTCCGACGGCCCCAAGCTGCTTAAGAGAGTCCATGGTTTTCACCAACTCCATCTCATAGCTCTGATCGGATCTTCTCTCCTTATTAAGCAGGTTAAAGAAGCTCAAGTTCTTAGTCACGATAGCAATTTTATGGGCCATAGTTTCTTGCTTGTTAAAGTATTTTCCTTTTATCGGAAGCCCTAAAAAAAATCATAGTTCAGTTTTCTTGAGGTTCTTCAAGATTTCAACAAGCTGCATTCCGAGTAGAATACTCAAAAATGCAGCTTGTAAATAACTCTTATTTTTTTACAATAAATTCGATACGACGATTGAGCGCTCGCCCCTGAACTGTCTCATTAGTGGCGATAGGATCCTTCTCACCCATCCCAACGGCCACTAGGCGACTCGGATTGATCCCTTGTGAAACCAGGCTGTCTTTTACGGCCATCGCTCTCTTATATGAAAGCGCTTCGTTTACTGAATCCGGGCCAGTATTATCTGTGAAGCCTTCTATCCTTGCTGTTGAATTGGGATAGGTCTTCATAGTGAAAGCAATCTGATTGATCTCGGCATTCGCCCCTGTAACTAGAGAAGCTGTCCCGGATTTAAAAAGTAATTTTTCAAAACGAAAACGCTTCAGTGCTCCAGTGGCCGCGTTTGAATTCATAAAATCCTGAAGCGAGCCTACGCCCTGAATAGATACGCTTGTAGAGGCCGCAGTTTGAACAGGTGCCGAAGTCCTCATGACTGTCGGTGCATTTTTTGTTCTAAATGAATTAAATAACCAGACAGCGCCAGTTAATACTAAGAGGGCCAGAATAATTTTTGGCCAGACACTTTTTTCAGTGTTGGTGTTTTGAATACCACCCAGCCCTGTCACTCCTGCAAAACCGCTTGGCATAAACGCCATTAAAGACGATTTTTGCTGACTCAAAAAACTCATTAATCCACTGGCATTCATTTTTTCATTTTTAATTTTTGATCCAATGAATCCCATAATCAAAGGGGCTGCCATTCCCATCATCTTGGTGATACTCCCGGTGTTCATTCCCGTTGAAACTCCAAGATTAGAAACGGTATTGGATAAGTTGTTTCCAAAAATACTACTCAAAACAGCATCACCTTCTTTCAAAGTCGCTGAATCAGCAGAAACAATAGAAGGAGTTGTTTGCTTAGTGGCCATGTTCACCAGACTTTCTGCTCCTTCTTTAGTTGAACCTTTATTAACAATTCCCATTAACATTGCAGGTATCACCGACTTCAGCCCCGCTTTAGTTTTTTCTACCGGCTGATTAATTTCCGTACTTATTTTTTGTAAAACTTCAGGGGATAAAAAATTCTGCAAAACACTAAATAGACTATCATTTGCAACTACCGCCATAGACACTCCTTTTTTAAACTCTCTCTATTAAATTAATGAGAGCTTTCCAAAAAATGAGCTGCAATTTTATTGCCCGTGCATT
>JBEIPV010000111.1:0-9370 GCA_040376855.1 Bacteriovorax sp. | reverse complement strand
TCTAAAAATTGAAAATCTTGGCTGGAAACTTTCTACTGATTTTAAGAATGTTCCACTAAGATCATTTAAAAAGATAACAAGCTTTCTGCATTTTAAATCACTGAGTGCGATTGGAGCATTGCCAGCACTTTTTAAAAGCGTCAATCAGGAATTGATTTCACAAAAAATCACCAATCAAGAATACCTGCAAATGATTGATGAAATGCTTTTTATTACGGCCCAGAATAATCGTCAGGACACTCCGCTTTTAATGGGTGCCATGGGGCTTGGTTATCCCGAAGATACATATTACGCGATAGGTGGAATGAAAAATTTTGTTCACGCGATTGCTTCAAAGTGCTCACATGTTTTTTACCGCAACAAAGCGCAGGCCATTGTTCCTACTGCTTCAGGTTTTGATGTTGTAACTAATAAAGGTGTCTACAAAAGTAAAAAACTTGTATCGACCATTCCGGTATGGAATCATCGTGAACTGTTTACAGATGAAAAAATTAAGTCTTTTTATGACAACTACCAGGCACTCCCACCTGAAGAATGCTGGTCGGCCTTTATGGTTTATTTAACAATTCCCAAAAATACAGAGCGCACATCGCTTTACTATCAGATCCACACTGACCCGATTCCACATTGTAACACTCGTTCATTTTTTGTTTCACTCTCACATCCTGATGATGCCATCAGGTCTATCAATGGCAGACAAGTGGTAACGATTTCCACTCACACTAGATCCAATGTATGGATTGGATTAGAACCTGCTGAGTACAAGAATAAAAAAAGAGAAGCATCCGAATTTATTTTGAGTGCTTTGAAAGAAAAATTTCAATTACAAGACAGTGATCTGGAAAACATCATCACTGGTTCACCAAAGTCATTTATTAAATACACTAACCGCTTCAATGGTCTTGTTGGCGGCATCCCCCATTCGATAAAAAGAAACCCAGTGGATTTTTTAATCGCCAGGTCTCCAATAGAAAATTTCTACATGTTGGGTGATACACAATTTCCCGGACAAGGCATTGCTGCCGTTGTTTTAGGAGCTCAGAATTTAACTTCTTATTTAACTAATTAATCGGTTCGAAGAAAGTCACTTTCCCAGTTGTTAAGCTGTGGTACGCAGGAATAATCTTCAACTCACCCGTTTTAATTTTTGGGCTTAATACTGGGCCAACAGTCTGCAGTTGCTGAGCAACCTTACGAGCGTTAGCTACAATTGAGTGATATAAATGGTTCGCTTCATTTCCACCATAGATTGGACGAAGCTCTTCAATAATTGGAATGAGCTGCCAAGAAATCCCTTTAATGTTCGGGTGTTTTTCTGGATTCATACAAGCTCTAAAGGCCCCGCAGTTTTCATGTCCCATAACGACGATAAGTTTTACACCCAAAACTTCAACGGCCATCTCGATACTTCCGATAACGGCATCAGATAAAACGGTTCCAGCGATTCGGCATGTGAATAAATCACCAATACCAACGTCGAATACAAGTTCAGGAACAACACGGGAGTCAGCACAACTTAGAATGGCCGCAAATGGATACTGTTGAAGGTATTGTGAGAACATAACTTCTCTCCCTCTTTCAGGGTGTTTTGTTTTTCCTTCAGAAAATGCAACATTTCCTTCTACCAATAATTTAAATGCGTCTTGCCAGTTGTCTGCCTTTCTCATATTTTTTTCCTTCTATAACATTAAATTATATTTCTTTTTTTAATTCGTCTAAAAATTCTTCGATAAATTTAAATCTTCGCAGTGCTTCGACGCGGGCTGACTCAGTATTCATCGAATGAGCAATTTTTTCTAATTTTACATAAATATGATCTAGAGCAAAGCATTTGTCATCTAATGGCCTATGCTTAGAGAATGGATCATTAATATCGTAAAATAAACTACCTAATTGAGTGGAAATAGAAAAGAGCCTCGCCAGACCAATAGCACCCAAAGCATCCAAGCGGTCAGCATCCTGAACAACCTTAGCTTCAATCGTTTCTGTTTTTATATTCGCAGAAAAACTATGTGCACAAATGGCATGGTGAATGTCTGTGAAATATTTTTCAGGGTAATTCACTGATCTTAAAAAAAGCATGGCCTCATCGGCGGCCAGCACTGAGGCCTTTTTTCTGTCTGGATGATTTTTAGGAAGATTGACCAGGTCGTGCAACCAGGCCGCTGGGATCACAACTTCAAGATGAGCGCTTTCTTCATGGGCCAGTTTTTTAGCGATTGAAACGACTCTCTTAACATGAGCGAGGTCATGAGCAGGGTCTTTGTATCCGAGAATGTCCTGAATTTTTTCAGAGAAAAGATTTTCAAAATTAGTCATACGTTTAGTTCATATTGAAGGTTGCTCAAAAAAGTTTTACGTTTTTTAGCTGTCGGCCATTTTTTAATCGCTATTTCTCTTTTTAAGGCCTCTGACATCGTTTCAAACTCTTCAAGATGAATCATGACGACCGGTGAATCACTTCTGAAAAACTTGGCGCCTTTTTTTCTGTCACATAGATGCTCGACAAATCTTCTTTCCGGGTCTGTTGAAATCCCCGTGTAGAGTTTGCCTTTCGTCGTTAATATAACGTAGAGGAACCAGTTCATTTTGCCTCAAGTGAGATATATGAAAATGTCGTCACATCAAATAGACCACGGTCCGTCAGCTTTAACTTTGGAATAACCGGCAATGCTAAAAATGCCATCTGAATAAAAGGCTCTTCTAACGTGATCCCGATATTTTTATAGGCCGTTTTTAATTTCTTGATATCGTGGAAGATCTCTCCTCCCGTTTTTAAGCTTAACAATCCTGCCAATGGAAGCTCTAATAGTCCTGTGACCTTTTGATCTTCTACGACACATAAACCACCAGCTGAGGCAATCAGTGCGTTGACAGCAACCACCATATCTTCAATGGTTTTACCAATGACCATCAGGTTGTGTGAGTCATGGGCCACAGAAGCAGCGATCGCTCCTTTGTTTAATCCAGCTCCACGAACTAATCCTAAAGCAGGTTTTAACTCAGCTCCGTATCTTTCAATGTTGGCCATGAAAAGAACATCATCATGCTCAAAATTTTGTCCGTCGAAGTGACTCACTAAATGGTGAGTGATGATTTCATCTTTTACGATTTCAATGACGTTGTACTTCCCTTCTTTCAGGTTATAAGCAAAGTCAGATGCTTTAAGAGGTTTTCTTTTAATTGTATTTTCTAAAGGTGGATGAGAATCAGCAAGCTTATTCTCGATTGTTTCATCCAACTTAAGTTTTTTTATGTCTTTTCCAGCGATATACACCGATTTAATATCAACAGTATTTAAGTCGTTTAATAAAACGATGTCTGCTTGTTTACCTGGAGCAATTAGTCCGAGACGTTTAAGTCCAAAGTGTTTTGCCGCTGAATATGAAGATAAGCGATAAGCAATGTGGGCCGGCATCTTTGATTCATTGATCATTTTTTTGATCATGTAGTTGATGTGCCCTTCTTCTAAAATTTCAAATGGGTTTCTATCGTCTGTACATAAAAGACATTGCATTGAATTGAATTCAGAGACAAGTGGTGCAAATGTTTTAATGTTTTTTGCCACTGATCCTTCGCGAATAATCAGCGCCATTCCTTTTTGGAGTTTTTCACGCCCTTCATCCTGAGTCACTGTCTCGTGACAGTTTTGAATTCCGGCAGCGATGTAAGCGTTCAGGGCCTTTCCACGAAGTAATGGTGAGTGACCATCGAGGTTTAAATCAGAGTAAGCTTCGATCTTATCCAAGACAGCATCGTTAGCATTGATGACTCCCGGGAAATTCATCATTTCGGCAAGACCTAAAACATTCGGATGCTGTTTATATTTTAGCATTTCAGAAAGTTTAAACTCTCCTCCATTGCTTTCAAATCCAGGAAGAGCAGGAACACATGATGACGTTTGCACGAAAAGATTTTGGTGCATTAGCTCTGAACAACGAAGAAACCAGGCATACCCCTTGTCTCCCATAACGTTGGTAATCTCGTGTGGGTCACAAATCGCAGTCGTCGTTCCAATCGGAAGAGTCATGCGCTCAAATTCAAAAGGGTTCATCATTGAAGATTCAATGTGAAGATGCCCGTCGATAAATCCAGGCACAGCAATCGCTCCACCTGCATCTACATACTCATGAGCTTCGGGTGCATCTAAATCGAGATACTCAAGGCCTGTTCCAGCAATCGTTTTTCCAGCAATAGCAATCGCCGAGTCAAAAATATCACCGTTAATAAGATCTAGGATCTTAACGTTCTTAATAATAATATCAGGACGCTCTTCACCACGAGCAACCGCCAGCACGTGTTTTAATTCTTCGCGATTTAGAGTCTGAGTTCTTTTATTTGCTAATGACATATTTTCAACCTATTTTAATAATTCAGAGATCAGATCATCAAATAATGGACGGGCCGCTAGGCCTTGATCAAATCCACCATTAAACAGAAAGACGAAAACTAAAGGACCTTTATCTTGCCTTCCAATATATCCGGCAAGACCCACAACACCATCAAGGTAACCGGTTTTTGCACGGACTAAACTCAGTCCACCCTTCAGACGATTTTTCATTGTCCCATCAACTCCTGCGATAGGCAGGCCTGATAAAAACTCTGGAAAAATGAGAAAGTCATTTTTAATGTTAGTTAACACTAAGGCAAGTTGTTTCGGAGTAAATCTATTGCCGCGAGTGAGACCTGAAACGTTTTCCAGTACATAATCACTACGACGCAAACCAACCTGATCTAAATAAGTTTTAATCGCCTCAATTCCATCTTTCATTGAAGCGTTCTTAGTTACTGTTTCAGCTGCAAGATTCTTAACCAGCATCTCCGCTACATAATTGTTTGAGAACTTAAGCATGTCGCTTGTAATCTCATTTAAATTCTTCGAACTAACAGAAGCTAAAACTTTTGAATCAGTCTCACACTCAGCTTCTTTTACAATTCCTTTAACCGTAATCCCTCTTTCTTTTAAAAATTCTTTTAAGTGAGAAGCCGTCCAAAGAGTTGGATTAGAAATACTTTTATAAACGACAGCCTCGTTGGCATTTTTTGAAATGCTTCCTGTAATAATAATTTTATCTTTAAGACCTAGCCTCACGCGAGAAACCTCAATTGATTTCACTCCAGACTTCTCGACTGTCTTTGTTTTATTTTCTAATTCAAGATAATCACTTACTGGATCTAAAAAAACTTTTGCCGGGCCATTTACTGTATCACCTGGTCTGATAAAAACATTCACACTGTTCCAGTTGAAAGACATCGCTGAAATCGGAGCATCGTAAGCACGATCCACTCGAACAGAGTCTCGTCCTGTGTCGAAAGCCTCTGAATCAAATCTCGTTGCATCGACAATCAAATCACCTTCGATCGTCTTTACTCCAGTGCGAACAAATTCATTAACCAGGTACCACATTTTTTCTGAAACAAAAGATGGGTCTCCTCCACCTTTTAAACAAACAGCTCCCTTTAAAGAAGCCCCTTCAATAGGTGCCTTGCTCCATAACTCTGTTACAAATTTCTTATTTAAAGGAATCTTTGTTAAAATAGCACCACCCGTAACGATCTTCGTAAGCGAAGCGGGCACCATAGATTTGCTGCCATTGATATCGATGATACTTTTCCCATCTGCTTCTACATATAAACCAAGAGTTGACTCATTGAAATGGTGCTTCTTAATCAGTTTCTTGAAATCAGCTTCTGTTGCTGCTTGAAGAGAGACTGAGGTAAATAAAAAAAAGAAAAAAAGATTTAATTTCATTATGGCGTTTTCCTAACAAAATGCTTGGTGAGTTGATGTATTTATGGAACTATTTTACCGCTAATACCAAGTTTATCACAAGGACTTAATGTGACCCGAATAGTTAGAAATTTTTTAATTTTATCACTCTTGTATTGTACACAAACATACGCAACCGATTCACTTCGATTTATCGGAGACGTGAATTTTATGACGGGAGCGAAATTCCTGGAAACTGAGATCGGTGGTCTATCGGGAATTACATTTGATAAACAACAAAATAAACTCCTGGCCGTGAGTGATGATAAATCATGGGTGACTGAAACCCGCTTTTATGAATTCGATATAACTTTGACCCAAAAAGCTTTTAAAGTAACTCCTTCTAAAGTTGTTAAACTCAAAAAAGCTGACGGTACATTCTTTCAAAAAAATGAAGCCGACTTCGAAGGTATCTCTCTTTATAACGGCGATGTATTGATCAGCTCTGAAGGATCTCTGAGACGCTCACCTCCTACTTCATCAGTGCTTTATCGTTTTTCAAGAAACGGAGACTTTAAAGAAATTGCTCCTGTGCCTGAGCGATTCCTGATTCCAAAAACAGGCAAATTGAATGCATCTGGAACGAGAGATAATAAAGGATTTGAAACTCTTTCAACGGCCCTTGATGGAAGAACGACAATGATGGGCGCTGAAGACGCTCTTATTCAAGATGGAGAGATCGCTTCTATCTCTAATGCTTCTACAACACGAATTATCATCTATAAAGATTTAAAACCTGTCAGTGAAGTTCCTTATACATTAGAAAAGATTGAAGCACTAAAAGCTGGTGTGACAACTGAGCCAAGCGATAACGGCCTGGTTGATATCGCTGCCATTGATGACAAAAATTTCTACGCACTAGAGCGCATGTGGATTTCTCGCATCAATAAAAATATCATCCGCATCTATAAATGCAAAATCACCAACAGTACGACAGATCTCTCTAAAGTAGACTCACTTAAGTCTCAAAGCTTTAATGCCGTTGAAAAAGTGCTGGTAGCTGACCTGGATGATTTTATCGATCAAATGAACCCTAAGGTTCTAGATAATATTGAAGGCCTCTCATTTGGCCCAAAACTCGCCAATGGATCACAAACCCTGATCGTGGTCAGTGACAATAACTTTGGACCTAACCAAAGAACCTTATTCATGGCCTTTGAAGTCCTAACGAAATAATAACTTACCTAGAATAAATTCATGACTGTCTAAAATATTGACGATTTTTTAGACAGTCGCTAATTTTTAGACACCCTCTCCTTCCTAAACCCTACAACTCACATTATAAAACTTGGCATTCCTCGTGCACCATAGAACATAACTGAACCTCAAAAGAGAGTACGTTATGAAAACTTTAGTTATGACATTTTTTGCACTTCTTTCCTTCAACACAGAAGCCAGTGTTCTTTGCCATACACCACGTATGAATAAGATTTTTGAAGTGAGTGACAAGAAAGTTACATTCTTCAATGAGTTTGATTCAAAAGCAAAAAGAGAATTAGCATCTGTTGCAAGCAGATCTAAAACTAACGATATGGGTGTGACAAAAGTTGTGGAGTTTGAAAATCAAAAACACACTATTCACATTGCTAACATGAACAGTTTTTCAGATGTTAATGATTACATCATTATTAAGTCGAGAACAGGTCATGAAGTGACGTATCCGTTAAGCTGCGAGAAGAAATAATTTAACACTTATCGCTTCTATCCCCCCAATAGCAAGCGAATATCAAGCCTTGTTCTTATCCCCCTAAAAACAAGGCTTTCTTTTTTAAACCATCAGTAAAAATGTCGTATCCTCAAGTGCCACCACATCTAACTTACTTTCATTTCTAAACAACACCGCGGAGTATTTCTCTACTGCTTGATCATTGATTAAAATTTTTCCATGTAAATTCATTACCGACGGTAGTCGTCTTCCCGATCTTAAAGGCAATTCAATCTTCTGATCCTTTTTCAAATTTACCAATGAAAACTTAAACGTTTCATGCTCAACTAAATCAGTCACTCCATTTTTATCAAACAGATTATGAGTGGCCTTAAAATAAGCTTTTGTGTTAGCGGCCGGATCGAAGTTGATGACGTCTAAAGATTTTTGAATATGCAGCTGTCTTGGATTCCCGTTTGAATCCACTCTATCCCAATCCCAAACTCGATAAGTAATCCCCGAGTTCTGTTGAACTTCGGCCATGGTAATACCAGCACCGATGGCATGGATTGTCCCTGGAGGAGTGAAAAAGAAATCTCCAGGCTTAACAATAAAAGCGTTTAAAAATTCGCTCATGTTTTTTTTCTTCGCAATGCCCTCTGAAAAAGCTTCTTTTGTCACACCAGGCTTCATGCCTAAATACAAAATGGCATTTTCTAAGGCCTCGATAATGATATAACACTCGGCCTTACCGCTGCTATTTTCATGTAGGCGTGCGTACTCATCATTGGGGTGAACCTGAATAGATAAAGCAGCACCGGTATCAATCAACTTCACCATATAGGGAAGTTCTTCAACATTTGAATCAATCACCAAAGGTTTGCCCGCACATAGGCTTGGGCCATTAGAAAGAGTCGAAATCTCCCACGTCTCTCCATAAGGATCAGCACCTGATACATGAGGCAGGCCTTTTAAGTGCTCTAATTTTTTTCCACCCCAGATAGTCCTGTGAGTAGAGGGAGTTAAATAATAAATCATATAATCCTCTAAGAATGGGCATCATTGTCTCAAGACCCAATTGAGATTTCAAGCTAATAGATGGCCTATTACGCCCAGAGGGGCACTTCGGTTACACTACCCTCATGAAACAGTCTTTTCCTACCCTATATTTGTTCAATAATGTCTTCTTTCCGCAGACGGTTATCCCGTTAACGGTGAGCGATGGGGTCTCAAAAGAAGTCCTGATTGAGTGTCATGAGCAAAATCAGTACCTGCTGTTTTATCATCCCAGTTTGCGCACCAAACGAGTTGGTACAGTAGGGCGAATTCTTTTGCTTGAGCACAATGAAGACAAAAGCATGACCGTACTGGTTCAAGGGATTTCAAGAGTGCTGCTGCTTACTCAGGAGCAACATCTTCCTTTTCCTATTTTTGAAACAGAAGAGTATTTCGACAATGATGAAGCCGCTGTTGTTTTGGATGATTCTGTTGAGAGACTGCATGAGATTTTATCAAGCTGGCTTCAACGTCACATCACTTCAACTAAAGAGCGCGCTCGCTTCTTAAAAGAAATGAACTCTCCTCACCGATTGATTAATAACTTATGTCTTCTGGTCATCAAAGATGTGGAGCTCAAAGAGATCTTTTTATCGAGTGTTTCACTTCCAGAGCGCATCCGCTTAATGGACGCTCTTCTTCGCGGGAAATCGCCCGAAGTTGAAGACACAGAAATGAGTGAGGCCATCAAAAAATTTGAAAGCCTCGAACCTCATTCTGATATGAAAAATGTCGGTTGATTAAAAAAGTGGAACGATAAAATTCACAAGATATAACCCAAGTCCAGATACTACTGGGATACATAGGTTATCGTCGACGAACTGTGAGCACATTTCAGAAACACATCCGATAATTCCGGCAGCAATCGCAAACACTAAAAGGTTCATTGACGGGCCAAC
>JBEIPV010000065.1:0-16859 GCA_040376855.1 Bacteriovorax sp. | reverse complement strand
TTTTTACCTGTTAAAGTCCGTTAACTTCAATCAACACTTCATTCTTTCTTAAAAAAGGAATCGTCGAGGGCCCATCATATTCGGCCGATTGAATGGTTCCGATTGGATCATAAAGATGGTGCTTACCCAGCCAGCGCATCAGCTCTACCGAGTGTTTTTTTATTTTTTCCTGTGAGTTCACTCCAGAATATCTAAGACAAGCGACTACGCGTGCCGGTTGATTAAAGAGATGAATGCGCCTGTCTCTAGGTGTAGGCGCTGTCGCCAGGTTGTATTCCATGGGTAAAACAAAAGACATCGTCCACCCAGAATCCGTTGGTTCCTGAAGAACTGGCGAAGTCATTGGCAAAATATCGCTATTGGATTCCTGCAAAACAGGAGTCGTCATCTTTAAATGTTTTTTATCTTTATTTTTTCCGAAAATGTAATTGGCCAGTGAAACAAAGGCTTCTTTGCTGGCCTCTTCGAAGCTTCCGTTAATCGTAATTGAAGCAAGTAGTAATGGATTGTAGCTTCTGATTTCCACATCACCATCAGTCGCAAGGACGTCATAAACCGGACCTTCTGCTAGTCTAATGCCGAAGATTCCAGGGATGCCTTTTAATTTTTCTGAGAGTGGAACGGTGAGGGAAGAATTTTCTTCAGCCATGAAGACCTCCAGTGATACCCAGAAGTAAAATTAGCATAACTCATGCCAAGAATTAGGGGAGTTTTTTAGCATATAAAGATGGAGTGTGAGGCAATTTAGTCAACTATGTGAGGCAAAAATAATTAACGCGAGAATTAAAGCATCCTCTTGAAGAAGTCATTGGGAGGCGATAAGATAGGGTTTCAAAAATTATTTGGTGGGAATATGGCAAGTCTAAAGGATGCATTTTTAAAAGCGGGAATTAAGCCTACAGAGGCACCGAAAAAACAAAACGAACGTGAGAAGATTGCAAAGAAACATGTCACTGAGGCGGTTACGCATCAAGGGCAAAGAAATTTTTGTGAAGCTTGCGATCAGGTGCGACCGGATGTTGAGCTTTATAAACACAGAAACCCAACAACTGAAGCAGAGTGGATTTGTGTTCGTTGTGCAGATCAACTTCAAATCTTGGATAAGTTCAGACAGACGGCCCAGAGTGATACATCAATTAAAAAGATGTTCAGAAGAGAGTATGGCGAGACGATTAAAATCGCGACCAATTCTACGGCGTCAGTTTCATCGAAGCCACGTGGCGATTTCGACGGAAACCGTTAATATCTAGTATTGAATTATCCCTGGTGTAGAGGCCGACTTTGACTGCCCCAGGGGGAAGTTCCTACATGACCCTAAAGAGCTCGTTATAGGGCCAATAGAGGCCATAAAGATGTAAGAACCATCTTCATAATCAACGGCATCGACTTTTCAATCATGACTAATTTGGATGAGTGTTTGAAAAAACCTAGTGTAGGTGTTTGACTTCAACGTGAATTTCATTTTTTCTAAAAAACGGAATCGTCAATGGCCCATCAAATTGAGCTGTTTGAAATCCGTTTAATGGAATGTACCAAGGTCTCTTTTTTAGCCATTTTTTTAGCACGGCCGTGTATTCTTCAATTTTTTCCTCATTATTAATTCCAGGGTAACTTACACTGGCCACCAGTTGAACCGGACGCTCGTGAAGTGTAATGCGGGCATCTTGAGGCACAGGAGTATTACTAAGGAGAAAGTTTTGTGGAAGTATAAACGACATAATCCATTCGTTGGAAGGGCCTTTTTTATGTTCAATTTTGTGCTCTAACAAAATGGGTGTCGTCATTTGGATTTTTTCTTTCATATTGTTTTCGCCGAAAATGTATCCGGCCAGGAGGTTGAAAGCTTCTCTTTGAGCCTCCTTGAACTCACCATGAACAGTCACTCTTGCTTGGGTTTGAGGTTTGTAGCAACGTATTTCTATACCACCATCAGACTTTAAAACATCGTATGGGGCCTGTTCTTCAAGATGAATTCCGAAGAAGCCTGGTAGTGCTTTTACTTTTTCGCTTAACGGAATATCGACGTCAGAATTTGAATTATGACCCATAATCCCTCCTATTAAGGAAGGTTATTTCAAGAACCATGCCGGCTGAGATAAGCTTGCTAATTAATTGTTAATAAATAAAACACATTAAGAAGTAAAAAATAATCAAATATTTATGGGGTATTTTGACTTGAAAGTGCTAGGGACTTTTGAGTAGAAGTCAGCATGCGTGATTCGGCCAGCATCTTCATTCTCACTTCAATCTTCCTTAGATAATCCATTTTATATTTTGAAGTATTAGAGTGGTATCTTGCATACCAGCGACGATCTTTTTTAGCGTGGCGTTTTTTTAGGATGCTTAAGATTTGTGCCATCTTCTCCATAGCGTAGCCTTGATCTTCTGTTACAAGTTTTGCTTTGTCGATAAGAGGGAGCTTCATTCTTTTGAACTCTTCATTCCACACTTCCACATTCACCTGTCCAAGTGAAAGATCTCCAGTAGATGAAACTTTACTGTATGAGAAATTACTTTCTGTATCTATAAGGGATACCACGATTTGTGGTTCAACTTTATATTTCTTAATGGCGTGGTGGATATCGTTGGCAATCTTGTTTCTAGCATTGACTTCAAGTTCTGGCTGAACCACAGAGATCATATGTGAAATAAGAGGAGCTTCGTTAGGGATGTAAACTCTATCGAAGTTTCCTAGTTTAGAATAAAGGTCATGTGATTTTTTTTTCTTGGGAACAGTCGATGAGCATCCCTGAAACAGGAGTGCAAGTCCCAACAATAAAAGTAGTTTTGGTAGTAGTGTTTTCATAAAAAGCAGTCTACACCAGAAAGGTAGGGGACTGGCCTTCTTGAAAGAATTCCATGGTTGCTGACTAAATTTTATACAGTCAAAATGCCACCATTTGGTGGGGGGAACAATAAAACAACGGGTTTAGAGACAACTACTAAATATCTCTAAACCCGCTGTACCAGAGAAAAACTGAGCGAAGTTAAACAAAATTAACGTGATGATTTCTCATAGTCGTGTCTGTCGTCTCTTCTTCCGTCATCTCTCTTGGATGGATTTTTTGAGGCAAGGTCTGAGTCTGATCTTCCGCCTTTTAATGGCAGGTCAATTTCAGGTCTTGTTGTCTTTCTTGGTCCCGAGGAAATTTCTCTTTTGTTATCTCCTCTTTCTGGCATTTCAGTTTTTTTACCTGGTTGTTGCGCGAATTTTTGATTTTTCTTGTTTTGTTCCATACATTCCTCCTTGGATTGTTCTCACAACCTAAAGAGCATATATGGTGCCAAGAATATGGTTATAAATGTATATGGCAACAATTATACAAGAGGAAAATTGAGGCAGATTAGTCAATTTTTGAGGCAAGGATACCTTGTGCAATGCTAATTTAAAAAGCTACCTATACGGTACTCTAATGTTGGGCTTATTCCAGCAGTCATCCAGTGGATCGTCTGATTCTCATCGATGAATACAATGGTTGGTGTTGCGGAGACTTGATAAAGACTAGCGATACTTCCATTGGTATCAAGCCCAATATTGAAAAGGTAGTTCTCTCTTTTGGCCTTTTCTTTGACGATGGACTCTTCTTCGTTGCTGGAAATAGCAAGAACATCTGAAGCTTGAATTTTTCTATCCATCACCATTTGATTGATGCGTTTTAACTCAATCTCACATGGGCCACACCAGGTTGCCCAGAAAACCAATACGACTTTTTTGGGTTGGGTGTGCAAATTATAATTTTCACCATTGATAAGCTTCACTGTGAAATCACTCGATTTTTTATCCTGGTGCTTAAAGTTAGTGAGGATCGATGGCAATTTAAGATAGATGGCATAAGCAGCAACGATAAAAAATAATGTGTTAAAAAAGTTTTTTTTATTCATATCTACATCTGTTGATCGGCCGTTTTTCTATTAAGCAGGATCTGCTTATAGACTAATAAAAAGCTTATAACAAAAAACGGGAAACCGGGAATAATAGGCAGTAATGCCCCTAATAAACCTAAAATAAAGAAGACGATAGAACCGATAATCCTTAAGATATGGTAAAAACGATGCTCTTTATTGTGATCATCTTGAAAAGAGAGGCCAATAGAGAAATTGGCAATGATGGCAAGGATTAAATAAAAAAAGAGGCGAGACATCCGCACTCGAAATGTATATTTTTCTTCAAAGGTCTGCGGATCAATTTTTTCACAGCCTTCATTAATATACTCTTCGATTTTTAAATTTAGATCCTTAGTGAAATCCTTTGAATAAATATCGACATTCATTTCCAGGTTTTGCTGATAGCTGGTGTAGTTCAAGTTAAATGAACCGATAGTCGACCAGCTCTGGTCAATCGTAGCGACTTTTCCATGCAAGACAGATTTGTTCCATAAGTAGATTTCCACTCCACGCTTTAAGAAATATTCATAGAGATATTCTGAGGCCATGATGTAACTAGGCCAGTCTGAATAGCGGGGAAGTATTAAACGGACCCTGACTCCTCTGGCAGCGGCATCAGTAAGCTGCTTCATAAATTTTTTGCGTGGAAAAAAATAAGAATTAATGATGGTGATGGAGTGTTGTGCCTCAACGGTCATGCGCGAGTATTGTTTGGTGATTTTAGAGCGTCCATGAATCCAGTCATTAATAGAAATCCCGACATCATAACCATTTTCAACATGAATATAGTCAGTGATTTTTGTTACGGGGACATTATGTTTGTAGGCCTTTTTGAAAATGTGCTGGCAGTAGTGAGCAAGTGCAACGGTCTCCGGTCCTTTTAGGTAAACAGCAAAATCCAGTTGTGGAATGTTAGAGCCCGGGATACACCCATCGAGAACATTAATCCCACCGACGATGGCCTCTTTATAATCGATTAACAAAATTTTGTGATGGAGCCTTCTTCCCCAGCGGTATAGCCATTTAAACTGGATGCCATTAAAGCGGCAGAAGTTGATTCCACCATCCTTGAAAGCTTGTTCATCTTCTTGAGTTAAATTTCGGGAGCCAATACTGTCGACCAATACACAAACTTCTACACCGCGCTTAGAGGCCAGGATCAGTTCGTCTCTGACTCGTGAGCCGATAGAGTCAATTTCAAAAATATAAGTTTGCAGATGGATGCTGGTGGTTGCACTACGAATGCAGGTTAAAAATTTATCGTAGTAAAGATCTCCATCCTGATAGAAATCAACATGATTGTTTTTTGTGACAGGAAAGAGCTCTCTTTTCATTTGATTTTCACCTCACAAAAAATGGGAAGATGATCGGATAAGTGTTGATCATAAAAAACAACATTGGAGGTAATGACTTCAAGATTTTTTACGTAAATTCTATCCAGACAAAGAATTGGAACATTGGCAGGAAAAGTGCGGGCAAAATGACCATTGGTGTGTTTATGCACTTCCTTCATTCCTAAAATATGCTCGAAGGTTTCAAAAGACTTTTGGTTCCAGTCGTTAAAATCTCCGGCCACAATAAAAGGAGCATCGTTATTTTCGCGGTTAATGCCCTCAATGTAATTGCTGATTTGTTGATACTGCTTTTTTCTGCCCGCATGAAATAAATTTAAATGCAGACATGAAGCAAAAAGAGAGCGCTCTTTTGGATTTTCTTCGGTAGAAGGAATTTTTATTCTACACACCAGCATCCCGCGTTTTTCCCAGGAATTGGTCGAGATATTTAAATTTTCATAAGTCTCGATAGGGTATTTACTCATGATAAGATTGCCATGATGACCGTGATCATAAAGAGCATTCTGGGCGTATGAAAAATGCGGCCAGACTTCATCTGCTAAAAATTCAAATTGTGAATCAATTAAACCTTTTTCTTTGAAGACTTTACTTTTTCCTACCACTTCTTGAAGAAAAACAATCTCTGCTCCGGTCGAACGAATAAGATTTTTCATCTCCTGAAGACCATAGTTTCGGTTATTCCAGTCGAAGCCTTTGTGAATGTTGTAAGAAAGAATTTTAATGCGCATGAATCAACGACTCCCGGATATAAGGAAGCAATGTTCGCGCCATTCAGAGAGAGGAGATATGATAAGGATATCGAAGTTTTGCCCCAATTTAGTAGATGAAATGAGGGCAATAATCCTCAAGTGTACCTAAATTCACCTGCAATTTTTGGTACATGCCTTGCAACTTCACTCCCATTAATAACGACACAGGCAATAGGCCTTGGGATGTCGTATGGACTAACACGGAGAGAATTATGCTTAAAAATTTACTTACAATTGCAATTATGACGACTTCATTAAGTGCCTTCGCACAAATGACTGAAGCAGAAAAGAGACATGCAAGAGGCAGGATGGAAGCTTCACTTCCTGAACCACAAGCAGTTGAGAGTAAAGATCAGTACAAAATCCATATGGGGTTAACAGCAGGAGTGAACTCACCTAGAGGTGATGCTGAGTCCTCTCCTGAATTTGGTATCAACGTTGGTTTTCAACCTTACATACCGTTTGGGTTAGGGGCCGAGGTTATTACAGCTGAGCTGGATGAAACTAATATTCAGAGAACATCTATTTTGGCCCGCGGGACATACAACTTTGGAGGAGACATCCCTGTCTTAAGATCTAGTTACCTGGGAGTAACAGCAGGGCCCATGTTTGTTGATGGACAAACAGAATGGTCAGCAGGTCCACTAGCTGGTTTCGATATTCCGTTGCAAAATCAAACGAGTAACTTCCTGTCTTTAGGGCTCCAGGCCAAGTATCTTTGGACCACTGACACACAGGATTCATTATCGGCCGGTTTGGCCCTTAAGTATTGGTATTAATAGATGAAAAAAAATGTGAAATAATAGTGCGCCGTCATGGGTCTTACCCTTGACGGCGCATGTTGTTTTCGGATATCCCATCAGGATATGAAAATTAAATTCCTTTTTACAACACTAATTCTTGCTGCAACTTTTATCGCTTCAAACGCAGAGGCCGTTCAAGTTCAGATTCTTCATACAAATGACACTCATTCATATTTAGACAATGCCACTCATAACAAAAATGTTGGTGGAGCTGCACGTCTTAAATCTTTAATCGATATCTATAGAGCTCAAGCAACTGCAAACGGATTAAAAACTTTTGTTGTTGATTCAGGTGATTTTCTTGAAGGTAATATTTATTATATGGCCGGAGATGGGAAGCGCTCTTTCGACGTTCACAATGAAATAGGTTACGACATGGGGATTCTTGGAAACCATGATTACCAAATGGGCTCAGAAGAATTAAATAAAATCTTAGGCGACATGGATTTAAAGTTTGATCTACTTGTGGCCAATTTAAATACTGAAAGAAAATACGATCACATTAGAAATAAAGTTAAGCCCTATAAAGAAGTTGAAGTTGATGGTGTAAAGATTGCTTTCTTAGGTTTAACGACTGATGAAATTCTTTACAGATGGCGCTTAACGGCCGGTGCGATTTCTAAGCCGATTGATGTGGCCCAGGAATACGAAAGCAAATTAAAAAACAGAGGTAATGATTTCATTATCGCTCTTACTCACATAGGTGTTGTTCGCGATGTAAAACTTGCAGAAAAAACAAAATACATCGACCTAATCGTTGGTGGTCATTCGCATACCGCTTTATTTGAACCAGTTTACGGTGTTAATAAAAATGATGTTCGAGTTCCTATCGTTCAGGCCGGTCAGCACACTGAGTTTTTAGGTCGCCTGATTGTCGACTTAAAAAAGGGCAGACCACTTAAAGTTGTTAGTTATGAACTTATTCCAGTAATACTTAATTCTTCACAAGCAGATCAAGGCATTAAAGAGTTGGTGGCCCAGGCCGATACCGAGCTTGATATTAGTTATGGGAAAGAATGGCTTGAAGAAAAAATTGGTTACTCTGATTTAAAGCCAAAAGATGAACAAGGGGCACGCAAATGGTCTTACTTCATTGCAGATGCACTTAAAGAAAAAACCAATTCAGACATTGCGATTCATTCTCCAGACATGAACGGATCAAATTATCCGGTAGGGGATATTACAAGACGTACAGTGGTTAACTCGATTCCAAGAGTGTTCGAGATGACTCAAAAATACGGATGGGATATTTATACAACAAGAATTAAGGGAGCATGGCTTCGTTTAACGATTGATGCTCTATCTTATGTTGGTCAGCCACTAAGCTTTTCTGGATTAAAGATGGAATATGAGCGTGGTCCACTAGGTTTCAAAATCAGACACGTTACGATCAATGGTAAAAAAATCAATCCATTTAAAACTTATACAGTTGCTTTCACTGAAGGAATTATCAGAGGAGCTAACGGAATTGATCCACGTACAGTGGCCATCCTAAGAAATCCAAAAAACACTGGTTTTAAAATCTGGGCAACCCTGGAAGAAAAAATCAAGGCAACAAAAGAGCCGATCAGTTCAATCATTGAAGATGGCCACACGACTTTGTGGCCAAATAAATAGGTGCGAGAGCGCTTAATTTATTAATGAAGTAAGGTCGGAGTTTCATACCCTTTTTTAAGAAAATAAATTTCAGAGTTACCGGAACGAAGTGCTGTCACTGTCACCCCCGTTCCTTGTGCTTCTTCTTGAAGGGCCTCACAAGCGACATCGGCATCTTCTTCACTGTTTGATCCAGCAAAAAGAATTCTTCCACGACCTTTATCAACCATATCTTTTAAAACTTTTTTCGCCAGTTCAGTTTCATTAGTTAAGTCTTCACTGATTCCTGTATTGATGACCATGGCCTCAACAGGTCTTCCTGTGGCGATGATTCTCTTGTAAAGTTGCTCAACTCCTTCAGCTGTTGAAAGATCGAGCTGAAAGCTTACAGCGTCTACGCCAAGTCTTTTAAAGTCTTCGGCCTCTTCGACCACCGATGGGTTGATGGCGGCGACAATCAGGTCATATCCATTTTCTGCAAATTGTTTTGCTAAGGCATAACCATCAGTGTTGGTGTTACTGGCAACAACTGCAAGTGGTTTTTCCGAAGACAGATAGGGTTGCTGTTGATTCATCATAGAAGTATCCTCCTTTAGGGCAATCGTGCGGTTTCCGTTTTTTTAATCTTTCTTTTTTTAGCGGGAACCGATTCTTTTGTCGGCCAGTCAGTTTCAACAATGTGTTTAGTACGACCTTTAGGTGCGAGATCATCGTCTTTAAATTCATTGATGTCTTTAGTCTTAGGCTCTTGAGGTTTTTTAGTATTTTGAATCATAAATCCTCCGTGAATTATAAAAAATGTGAATGTAGTGGGTGGGTTTTAAAATTAAAAAAAAGCCACCCTAAGGTGGCTTCTATATCAATAGGTGGGGATCAAACGTTAGCTTGCACAAATGGTGTATTGATATGTTTCTCCAAGTCTTTCGTCCCCTAAAATCTTTTATTTGTTTGAAACTTTTTCGATAGCGATGCCACCATCGTTAGTAATGTATCCTTTAGCAAAAGCAGACGAAATAGTTACAGCCGTTATCAGTGCAATCAATGCGCATAATAAGTTAGACTTTAACATTTAATTTTTTCCTCTACTTTAGCTAAACAATTCATTTGGTTTGTATAAAAAGCCACTCTTGCGAGTGGCTTCTAACCGCTATTTAGGAACCAGACGAAGTTTCAAGTTTAGGAGCAGACAAACGTTTCACCGTTCCTGTTTTTCACCTACCATTGAATCGAATTTTCATTCTCTCTCTGAGTGGGCAATTCCTATTCTGTCATCAGGTCTGTGCAAAAGTTATCGCAATTACTCTTTCACTTTTGCCTTACGATCCATCCACTAAGGGTTTGTCTCTCGACTTATCTTAGCTTCCTACTACTATAATATGCAGGCACGATGCCAGTTTTTGGTATTTAGAAATTATTGAAAATACGTTTGTGAGGTCTGCGTCTGTGGCATACTTCCTCAAAAAAATGCCCCATAATCCCGATTTATTTAGTCTGATGACGAACAAAAAAACCATCAAGAGATGGTTTTTTTGTGGATGGTGAGAAGGAGAGAGAGTCTATATTAGTGGCCTAGGGGAAGAAGTGATCTAAAAACATATCTTGAACCAAGAACTCCAACTTATGCTCATCATCATTGGAGCTAGAGAAGTTTTCATGATTTTTAGAGCTCCCTTGGGAGTCAAAAGCAGGAAGAGATTCTTCGAGCATTTCGAATAATCCATTTTGTTCTTGATTGTTCTCGCTCATATACTGCTCCTGATTGTTGTTCTATTAGGGCCACAGTTTTAGTGTGGTTACTATGACTAGAGCAAGTTCAGTACCAATTGTAAGAATGAGCGTTTTAAATGTCAGATGAGACTTCCACTATCTTACAAAGAGGCCATCTGATTATAAATTCATTCCTACTTAAGACGATCAAAGCGCTTTAAAGTGGTCCCTGACAAAATTGAACGGGGCGTAATTCCCAGAAAGTTGCCTCGGCACAGACCAAAGGGTCTAGTGAGGGACAGTGAGTTTTTTAGGATCTAGCAATTCCTTGATTTGCTCTTCAGAGAGTAGTTTTTGCTCTCTCACAAGCTCAATAACGGTCTTTTTAGTTCTCAAGGCTTCCTTGGTAAGTTCAGCGGCCTTCTCGTATCCAATCACGGGATTTAAGGCCGTGACTATTTGTGAAGTTTGAGAAGCGTACTTTTCACATTGTTCAACATTGGCCTCAATTCCATTGATACAAAGCTCGCGCAGAGTTTTAAGTGTATTAGTCAGAATGTGAGTAGACTCCAATGCTAGTTGGGCCATGACAGGCATCATGACATTGAGTTCTAGTTGACCTGCTTGAATAGCATAGGCCATCGCCTGGTCATTACCTAAGATTTTATAGAAGACCTGATTGGCCATCTCAAGAATAGAAGGATTAACTTTTCCAGGCATAATACTTGAGCCAGGTTGAGTGGAAGGAAGAATGATTTCGCCAAGTCCATTAGCGGGGCCAGAGCTGAGTAGGCGCAGATCATTGCAGATGCGGGTTAATTCTAAAGCACTCACGCGAAGGGCATTTGAAAAAACCATCATGGGCAATTGTGACTGCATGGCCGAGCACATATCTGCTGCGAGTTTGATATCATCGTCTTTAAAAGATTCCTGCAACTCTATTAAGATGTAATCGCGAAAGCCGTGGGGTACGTTAATGCCTGTTCCGACAGCAGAGCCACCGATACCTAATTCGCGCAAATAATCTTGTGAATAGATGATAATTTCGATGAGGTGATCAATCGTTGTTTGATAAGCACCGAACTCTTGACCTAGTCTGATGGGGACAGCATCTTGTAAATGAGTTCTACCGGATTTGATCACCATATCAAACTCGTGAGCCTTATCTTTGAATGCATGTGAGAGTTTTTGCAGCTCGAGTACGAGTTCTTTTGATAAACTAAGAGTCGCAAGTCTCATCGCTGTTGGATAAGTATCGTTAGTACTTTGTGACATATTCACATGATCGTTTGGATGAACATGATCATAAGTCCCGAGACTTCCCCCCAATAAAACATTCGCTTTATTGGCAATCACTTCATTGGCGTTCATATTTTGAGATGTCCCGGCACCGGCCTGATAAGCATCCACGATAAAATGTTTTAAGTAATCTTCAGCTAATAATTTATCGACGGCTTCTTGAATGGCCAGTGAGATTGAAGCGTCAAGGGCCATGGCCTTTTCATTGGCAACAGCGCAGGCCTTTTTAAGAAGTAAAAAAGTTTTAATCAATTCAGGATGAACTTGAGTTCCGCTGATTGGAAAATTTTTTGAGGCCCTAAAAGATTGAATCCCATAGTAAACATCTTCAGGAATAGGCAATTCTCCGAGTCCGTCTTTTTCAATACGCATAATGATTCCTTCGTGTAGTTTATTTTTTTATTGAGTGTTTGTGGTAGGATTTTTTTTGAGATGATGGAGAGTATATAGAAAAGCGCCAAATACTTTCTAGTTTTTTCATAGATTTCTTTAGCGCTCTAAATTTTAAAATCATATAAACAGTGTTTTATCATTCTAGACCTTTTCCTTTTTATTTTCTTCTAGTAGCTGAAAAATGTCCAAATTCTGCTTTAGGAATAATAATATCTGAGTTATTTCTCCATTGTGTTGGTAAGCTTGGGCAATACATCCCATTTCTTTTAATGACCTTTTTCACAACAGATCCTTTTTCTTTATCTTTTTTTGTCACTTTGTTTGTCGAGGTAATATCTCTATTAACTCTCATGCCTGTGTGCATAGCTGGTTTTTCAAGGGGTGGTCTTCTAGCGGCATAAAACGCAGCTTCCAATTCTTTATCAAGTCCAATGATTGCCGATATCTCTGGTGGATTCTCTTCATTGTTAAGATCATTCTCAACTATGTAGAAGGCCATCCTGCGTTGCTTAGTACTGTAATAATTTTTTAATTCCGGCGACATGTAATCCTCCTTAATCTTGAATGTCGTGCTTTTCTTAATTCTTTCTCTCTAAAAACTTTTAACTATATTTTCAGTCATTATTTTTTTTTCGTTTCGAGAAAGGCTACAGTGTATAAAAACGTAAGACTGATAATCGGTTTCTTCACTGTAAACTTTGTAACTTTCATTCTCTTAAAGTGATGAAGTGCGATCTTATACAAAAGCCTTAATCCTTTAAGTCGAGGGTCAGATACTGTTATGGTTTTATCCACAACACCGAACAACGAACTAGAACGTTTATGCCATCTAAGCTTTATGCGTTCACATTTAGATATAAAGCATCTTTGATGCCAATCTTTTGGTGAAGTGAAAGCAATCAATCTAATTGAAAAGAGGTTCTTAGGCGAAAGGGCCTGGGCAAAATTCTGAAGATCTATGAGGCAAAATTGGATTGTGCAACAATGACAAAGTTTAGGTGTCGGTCATTGGAGAAGTTGAGTAAAGTGAGAGGAACATAAAGTGCAGCCTTGATTAAATCATCTCTAATAAAAGAATCCAATTTAATAGGTGATTATAATCTGGCCGCACATAGGTTAGTCATTTTAATTAATCGATCAAAAAAGATTTGTAGGTGCTTATTCACGCATTTGATTTCATAGACCATTCGGCCGATGACAGCAGGTTGTGAAAAAGCAGTATTAAAAGAAGTATTGGTAATACCAGTCCATCCTGGAGCAGTTCTATGAATAGCATCTTTTAATAATAAGGTCTTTTCGAATTGATTAATTGTAGTGACTGAGTTTGAAGCAGCGGCCGTGTGAGCGACCGCTGTTACGACTTCCATGATGCCTAATCGAAAAGATGGGAGTTTATAATTAGGAATCACTTTCATCAATAATGAATATTTTTTATTCCTTTTTGTGGAGAATGAAGAAGGAGTGACTCGTGTCAAGCCTTCTTCATTAACACCGATACCGATATTTATTACGATACCAAATAAGGAAGTTGTTTTTAATTTTGTAATAAAGCTAAAATTCAAATTTATAATCTCTTCAACTAACGGGCAAAGGGCGATGCCCTTTGCCTGTTAATAATTTTTTAATTATTTACGTGAACCAACATCGCGCTTTGAACCGATATCTTTATCTTTTGGATTGTGATCTTTCATCGTTCCAGGGCGTGCAGTGTCTCTGTCGGCCGTGTGTGGTTGATTTTTTCTGTTGTCTAAGTTTTTAGACGTATCAGTTGTTTTGTTACCTGATGAGAAATTCTTTTTGTCTTGTACCATTCTGAGTCCTCCATGGTTTTGTTTTTACCTGAAACTGGTTAAGCATGTTCGATGCCAAGGTTTTGAATGCTTTTTTTTGCTTAACAAAGAATGTTGAGGCAAATTGGTAAAGAGTTCGTGGCGAAAAAGGTGATGGAATTGATTTTGAATAGAACTGAGGGAAGTTATTAACAATTATTAGTTGATTAAAATAATAAAATATTAAAGGAGCATGAAGTATGAAGATTTTACTATTTGCCGGAAGTCTGAGAGTTGATTCTTTGAATAAAAAATTAATAAGAGTCGCAAAACTCATAACCGAAACTCAAAAAAATGTAGAGTCAACTCTGGTTGATTTAAAAGATCTGAATCTTCCAGTATATGATGGTGACATTGAAGCAAAAGGAATTCCTGCGGGCGTACAAAAGCTTTCACAACTTGTAGGTGAGGCAGATGCCATTATTATTTCATCTCCTGAATACAATGCTTCTATATCAGGCACGTTGAAAAATACCATTGATTGGATTTCACGTGCGAAGCCTATGTCGCTTTCAAAAAAACAAATTCTTCTTTTAGGAGCCTCTCCAGGAGAGTTGGGAGCGATGAGAGGTCTTATTCATACTAAACCTTCTTTCGAAACACTTGGCAATTATGTTTATCCAGCGGTCTATGCATTACCAAAAGCTGATAAGGCCTTTGATGAAGAAGGAAAATTAGTCGATCCGGCAAGACACGAAAGACTGCAAAAATTGGTAGGAGAGTTTATTGGGTATGCTGAAAAAAGGGTTCCAGCAGGGCAATAGAACTGGTGGAACCCTTTTTTTTTTGCTATAAAGGGCCCATGAAAACAAAAATACTTCGCGGACAAGCTCTTAGCTTCAAAGCAGACCCTTTTATCGTTGGTGACCAGGCTTCAATTCATTATGAAAGTGATGGTCTAATATTTCTTCAAGACGGCAAAGTCACAGACTTCGGATCATACGAGAGTTTAAAAGACAAAATTCCGGAAGGAAGCGAAGTTAAAGTTTATAAAGACTCTTTAATCATCCCGGGATTTGTCGATACTCACGTTCACTATCCACAAACACAAATTATTGGTGCTTATGGAAAGCAGTTAATTGACTGGCTTAATAATTATACATTCATCGCTGAACAACAGTTTGCTGATTATTCACATGCTGAAAAGGTGGCAAAGGTTTTCGTGCAAGAAAGTCTTCGCGCTGGAACAACAACGTCTGCGGTATTCTGTACAGTTCACCCACATTCAGTGGATGCGATTTTTGAAGAAGCTCAAAAAATTAATTTAAGAATGGTTGCCGGAAAAGTACTGATGGACAGAAATGCTCCAGCTGCTTTAACGGATACCGCTCAAAGTGCTTACGATGATTCAAAAGCATTAATTAAAAAATGGCATGGCAAAGGAAGGCTTTCATATGCCGTGACTCCGCGATTTGCTCCAACCTCAACTCCAGAGCAATTAGAACTTGCAGGAGCTCTTTGGAAAGAAAGTCCTGGAACATACATGCACACGCACATCTCTGAGAATCTTGGAGAGATTGCATGGGTAAAAGATTTATTCCCTGAGCGATCAAACTACCTTGATGTTTATGATCACTACGGACTGGTAGGAGAGAGATCTCTACTTGCTCATGGTGTTCACTTAACTGAAGATGAGTTTACAAGAATTCATAAAACGGGAGCATGCGTATGCCATTGCTCAACTTCAAATGAATTTTTAGGAAGTGGATTATTCCCGTTTGAAAGGGCCAAAGATAAAAAGCGTCCAGTGCGCGTTGGTCTTGGAACAGATATTGGAGCAGGGACAAGTTTTTCTCATCTTCAAACAATGAATGAGTCTTATAAGATTGCCCAGCTTCAAGGTTATTCACTATCTTCAGCATGTGCTTTCTACCTTGCAACTAAAGGCGGAGCAAACTCGCTTTACCTTGATGACAAGATTGGATCAATCGCTCCTGGAATGGAAGCAGATCTTGTGGTGCTTGATTTAAAATCGACTCCATTAATGGATTTCAGAATGAGCTACTGCAAAGACATTCATGAAGTTCTATTCATTCTCATGACTCTAGGTGATGACCGCGCGACAAAGGCCGTGTACGTTGCTGGTGAAAAGGTTTATGGAGAATAAAAATCCAGAGCGTATTGTCGAATGCGGTGATGCCATTGAATGGCTAAAGTCCCACGATAAATTTGAAGGGGCCTCAGTTGTCGCTTCAATGCCGGATATTTCTGAGTTTACTAATTACACATTAGCGCAGTGGAAAGAGTGGTTCACGACCACTGCTGCGCTTATCATGTCCCGCTGCCCGGATGACGGTGTGGCCGTTTTTTATCAGTCAGACATCAAGTACGAAGGTGTTTGGGTTGATAAGGCCTATTTGGTTCAAAAAGCGGCAGAGAGCTTAGGAATGGAGCAACTTTGGCATAAAGTTGTTTGCCGTGTTCCTGCGGGTATTGCTACTTTTGGAAAGCCTTCTTACTCACATATTTTATGTTTTTCTAAAAATGTCAGACTTCACGATATGTCTCGTTCTACTCCAGATGTAATCGGCGACCTTGGTGATAAGACTTGGGTGCGTGGAATGGGGCTTGAGAACTGTCTGATGATCACTAAGTTTATTGCCACTCATACAACTTCCACTAAAGTTGTTCATCCATTTTGTGGAGAGGGAAGTATCCTTGCTGCCGCAAATAAAAATGGATTGGATGCTTGGGGAATTGAGAGATCGCCCAAACGTGCTGAGAAGGCCCGTGGTCTTCAAATCTCAGATGACAAAAAATGGGTTCTTAATTAACTTCAAACATTCTTAGATTTCCATCGATATCCATTTGATAAAGACTATTTCCATCAACCGTTACTGAGCCATAGTTTTCATTCCACTTAGATTGAGTGTTACTTGGTAGCCAGTGAGTAACAATCTTTCCACTTTTTGGTTCGATGGCAAATAAGCCATTATTGAAACTTGGAAACCACAATAATCCTTTTAATGGGGCGAACTCGAAGCTCGCCAATGAATTATTGATGGGAGTTTTAGATGTTGAATGACACCACATCTTTTCTTTTTGGTTGAGATTTACTCCACAAGCATTACCTGTAAGATCTGCGAGAAAGACATACTCCTGATCCTGATTTTTCAGATAGAGAGGTTTTGATGTTAATGGCGCATCAAAAGGAATCGAAAAGTGAGGATTACCAGATTGTTTGTCTAAACAGTGGAGAAGACCGATGGATGATTTAACATAAATTTCACCAAGTACAAAACA
>JBEIPV010000212.1:0-2677 GCA_040376855.1 Bacteriovorax sp. | reverse complement strand
TTACAACACCAAATTCATCACTTGTTTTTGAGAAAGTGTATTCTTGTGGAGCAAGGTTACGGTTAATTAAAGTTTCGTCACCTTTTAGAAGTTTTCTTCTTTCAACAAAAAGTTTTAATGAGAAGTTTTTGTTCTTAGTTAGGTCACCAGTTCTGAAAACTAGAGTTTGACCTTCCATTCTCATTTCACCAATCCCACCTTTAACTGGAGCAGCAACCACTTTAGCATCTAGTAAAGTTACGTCGAACTTACGGTCTTGGATAACTGTTTGACCTTCGCGAGACTCAGAAGAAGATCTTTGAGCGATAACGATGAACTCAGGGCAGTTTGCCAGTGAACTGAAATTTCCACCTTCAAGTGTGAAGTTGATATCACATGTTTGTTGAGGAAGATTAGATCCAGCTGGAACGTTTGGTAGTTTTACGCTTACTAGAGCTTTTACGTAGTTGTTAAAAACTTCATATGGAACAGATACTGTTTGGTAACAAGTATAAGCTTCTTGTCTGTATTGAGGTTCCTGGTGACATTGCGTGACCCAAGTCGTGTTACAAATTTGTCTTCCATCACGTCCAATCCAGCATTGAGTGATTGGTTCTTGTCTACAAACTTGTCTGTATCCAGCAAAAACCGTTCTCCAGCAAGTGTTGGCCACAGTTTCTTGTCTGTACTCAGTTCTTGTTTGAACCGTGTTTAAAGTAAAGTTTTCAACTGATTGTTGTCCATTGATTGGAAGTGAATATCCATCAGTAGTAGATGCATGAGCATTGAATCCTGCGATTAGGGCCAGTGCGAGCATTAAAGATTTCATAGGTGTCTCCTCAAAAAATTGAATAGCACCTCTTTATAGTAAATCTTTACGATTTAAGTCAATCCTTCGAGCGTAATCATGTGCAATTTACATATACATAGGCCAGAATGAGGTCAAATTGGCACCAGGAGAATTGAGCTTTGACAGATTTTACTGCATTATAAATAGGAACTTAGAGAAGGAGATCTCAAAATGAAGAAAATTTTATTTCCCATAGCTATTATATTGCTGAGCTCAGCGCCAGCTTTTGCTGAATTTATGCCTCAATCGTTCTCATCAAAATTCGAACAAGAGTACGTAAGTACCCTTAAGGGAAAAACCAAAAAAGGTAACGGGACTATCGAATACAAATACCCAGGACAAATTCGTTTTGAAACGAATACTCCAAGCACTGTAATCTTTGTAAGTAACGGCGTAAAGGCCTGGTACTACCGTGCACCTTTCATTGAAGGCGAGCAAGGGGAAGTTACAGAGTCAAAGGCTTCTGAAGGCTCAACAATCTATATCAAGTTTTTTGATTCATTAAAAAATGGATTGGTTTCAAACGATTACTACGATGTAAAAAAGGGCGAGCCAGCGACAATTGTATTCAAACCAAAGACTGCAAAAGAATTGGGAATCAAAGAATCAATGTTGTATTTTAAGAGCAAAGGAAGCCAGAAATTCGAAGATCTTCAAGCTATCAATCTGGTATTTGCAGATGGAAAGAATTCGAAGTTAAAGTTTGTTGATTTGAAGGTGAATCCAGGGATGGGGGCCGACAGATTTAATTTTACTCCGCCGGCCAATACTAAAAAGACAAATTAATTATACGGATGAGCGAAGAAGTCTTCAGGAATGATGATTTCTTCGTTCGCCATGATTCTCTTGTAAGTCATGTAATTTCTAAAAACTAATTTGATGTAATTTCTAGTTTCTTCATAGGGAATCATCTCGATAAACTCTAAGTAATCACCGTTAAAACGCTCTCTTTCCCATACCGCGATAGCTGCTGTACTCGCATTGTAAGCTGCTACGTTTTGAGCAAATTTCCCTTTATACATGTCCTTAAGTTCAGCTAAGAGTGCTACTCCCATTTCAACATTTGGATCAGGTTTATAAAGATCGTTAAAGTCTTTATAAGGGATATTGTATCTTTTCGAAAGCTCAGTCGCTTTCTCCGGAATCATTTGCATTAATCCAAAAGCATCGGCCCATGACCTGACGTTAGGATTAAAAGCAGACTCTTGTCTTGTGATTCCATAAGCAAGTGCTTTAGGAAGTTTGTACTTCTCAGAGTACTTCGTAAAAATATCCTGATAAGGAGTAGGGAAGACAACAGAGATATGTTTTTTAGTTAATTCATCTCTCATTTTCATTGGGAAATTGTAGATCTGAATCATCCCGCCTTGATACCATCCGCTTTGCGCGTATAGAGACATTGCTCTTTCTCTTTCTGCGATTGTCTTAAATTGTGAGTTGATTTCTTTTAGCACTTTCGTTGCAAAAACTTTTTCATCCATTGCAATCAACCAGTCTAACAACATGTTACCAATAGGATCAGTGTTGATTGTACTTGGTGGAAGAGGTGATAGAGGAGTTTTGCTCTCCATTGCTGAAATTAATCCATAGTACCCGAAAGCATCGTTGGCAGCTGTCGTGCTAAATACTTCCTTAGCTTCATCTGCTCTATCAAGTTTAGCTAGAGCACGACCTTTCCAGAAACTAAGTTTATTCGAAAAAATTGGATTACTAGATTTTTTGATAAAGCGATCTGCATCGGCCACAACATCTTCGTATCTTTTAACAAGATACTTATTCCAAACTAGCGCCCATTGAATGTTTTCCTGTTGATCCAGACTTGTGACTTTATACTGAGAAGCTTTTTCG
>JBEIPV010000164.1:0-5757 GCA_040376855.1 Bacteriovorax sp. | reverse complement strand
GACTAAAGCTTGCGATAATCCAAACCCATATAATATTTCAGAATTTACAGTGGCAATTTCAAACGTCAGCTCAACTGATTTTGAATATGTGGCAACGGTAAATAGAGCAAACTATTTTAAAGATGTTGTCACTGATCAAAATGGTGCGATGAGAATGCTTTGTGACAACCTGACAAAGTCAGATACAGTTTCAAATACCATGCTTAGTGGAAGTTCATACCTGACAGTGAATTTATTAATTAGTGAAGGGTATGATCGTTTTGATGTATTAAAGAGATCAAAAGATGCAGCAGGAAATTATAATCTTGTAAGTACAGAAGCTATTTCAGTTGTGACTCAAAAGTCTCAAGCTGATGAGAAGTTTCTTGGAGTAGAAAAAGTACGTATTAGAAATACAACTTGTCCAAATTCAAAAGACTACTCATCAGTGAAACAAACTTGGGTATCGGCACTCACTTCTTTTTAAGAAAGTGAGTGGTACGCCTTAACGATTCCAGAAGCACTTAGATCAAAACGAGCATAAAGCTGGTCTGCTTTATAAGCAGACTGGCCGAACTCTCCGCCAATTCCTAAACTCTTAACTTTGAAATCTACATTATTCATCTTTAGTGCATGAACGATCATTGATCCCATTCCGTTTAGAACCTGGTGGTCTTCGATTGTAATTAATTTACCTTTTGTTTTAGCTAATGATGCTTTTAGTGTTTCAACGTCTACGTGGTTAACGTGAGAGTGGTTGATGACAGTTGCTTTTATACCAGTCGTTTCTAATTCTTTTGCAGCAGCAAGAGCTTTACCAATCATAGGTCCTGCTGCAACGATTGTTACGTCAGATCCTTCAGTTAATACGTTAGCTTTGTTCCAAGTGTATTTTACACCTTCAACATAACTTACCGGGTGGTTTTCTCTTCCTAAAAAGAACACTGTTGAGTTTGGAGTTCTTCCAGCTTCGCGGTCTTTGGCAAAAGTCGTAATCGCTTCGTACATAAGAGCTTCTGCTTCACTTGATGAAGAGCAGTTCACAACGTTGACGTGCGGGATAGATGATAGTGCTGCAAAGTATGTTGTCGCCTGATGAGAAGCTCCATCAGCAGCATCCTGGAATCCAGTGTGAGAAAATAGCGCGATAACCGGCCCTTCAGATAATCCTGCCATAATGAATGGAAGATTTCCTTTTGTGATACCAAACTGAGCGAATGTATCAACGATAGGAATTAATCCTACTTTTGATAGACCGATGGCCGTTGAGACCATGTTTGATTCAGCGATACCGATATCGATATAGTGATCAGGGAATTCTTTATGGAAAGCTTTGATACCTGTTGAGCTTTGTAGATCTGAAGAAATTGAGAAAACCGGGAAGCCTTCTTTTGCAGCTTTAATAACTGCACGAGCAAAACCATCCTGAACTTTTTCAGACTTAGGTCCTGCAACGCCTGCTTCTTTTGGAGCTGGTTTAGATTTCATGATTTCTTCTGCCCAGTTAACAAATTCAGCAGGAGCTTCACCGTTATAAATTTCTTTTACGAAAGCTACAAACTTATCGTCGTAAGCTGAAAGTGGGTAACCGTGACCTCCACTTGCTGATTCAACAGTTGCTTTGTTTCCGAAACCTTTTGTTGTTTTGAAAACTAGTGCGATAGGTTTTGTTGGGTCTGCTTTAGCATCACTAACGGCTTTTTCAATTGCAGAATAAACTTTTTGAATGTCTTGTCCTTCTTGAACTTTAACAAGTTTCCATCCAAGAGTTTCAAGAGAGTTAAATGTCGGCTCCATTGAAAAAGAGTCAGCATCAATTCTTCCACCAAGTTTTGTGTTGTTATCAGAAATGATAAGAACGAATGGGTTCATTTTATTTTTAAGAGCAAGACCAGGAATCGCAGCGAAAGATTCTTTTGCTTCTCCTTCCATCGCTCCACCATCTGATAGAGTACAGATCGTCACGCGGTTGTTTCCAACAATTTTATCGGCCATCGCAAGACCTTGTGCTTGAGGAACACCAGATCCAAGTGGCCCGTTAGAAATGAAAACACCTTCCGGGTTTAAGTGAGCTTCACCGTGACCAGTTAATTTACTTTCGATGCTTCTGAATTTTCTAAGGTCTTCAAAAGTTAAATTATCAAATCCATAATTCGCACGAAGAGCGTAGACACCATTTTCAGTGTGACCAGCATCGTTTACGAAATGAAAATTCTCATGCCATTGTTTGCTTGTATCTTTGAACATTAAGGCATGAGTTGCTGACATGATTTCTGCGAAAGCAGCAGGGCCTCCCCAGTGGCAAGCAGCTCCGCCAATTGTTGCGTGTTGATTCATTAGCGCAACTAGTGCGCGAGTGGCGCGAGGGTCACCAACGATAACGTCTGATCCTTTAGCGTCTTTAATCGTAAGGGCATATTTTGGAGATTGAATAGGAGTGGGTGCAAGTTTGTTTTTTAAGTTAAGCGCCTTAATCATCGTGATCTCCTGGTGTGTTTGGCAAAAATTTTTACAAGCATAGCAAAACTTTGTGGCATTTTTTAGAATTATTTTCCTAAGTTTTATTATGCTTAGGGCCTAAAACTTAAGGGATACCCCCCGAATCTACTAAGATTGGTTCAAAAACCTATAAAACCCTTAAGAATATACGCCTGATGACGATAAAATCTATTGTGAGGTATTGGTATGTGTGAAATTTGTAAATCAGAAGGGAAAGATTACCGTTTTTTAAATGGGCAAAAAGACTTCCTGACAACTCAACAGCTCTACAAAGTTTATAAAAACTCAGTTGCCCCAGTGCGTTTATGTTACCTGCACGGTATCGAACTTTTCATGATCGGAGAAACCAGATTTCTTCGCGAGCATTTATCATTCGCAAGAGCGTTAGCTACGCGGTCAAAAAAATTATCGTCAGCGAGCGAGTCTCCATTTGGCTTTTAGTCCATACGAGAGCTAAAATAGCTCCATGGAAAATAGAGACGTATTACAAGCAAAAAGTTTTATTAACAATGAATGGCTCGGACACTCAACCACTAATGTTTTAATGGTGAAAAATAAGTTCGATCAAACTCCGCTGGCGACAGTGTCATATGCTGATGCTTCCGAAGTTCAGTTTGCTATCGCCAATTCAGTTCAGGCCTTCCAGAGTTTTTCTAAGTTATCTGCGGCCGAAAGAAGAGACATGATTTTAAAGCTTCGTGAGGGGCTTCATCAGGAAAAAGATAAATTCATTAACCTGATTATTTCGGAAGGAGGGAAACCTCTGAATTATGCCCGCCAGGAAGTTGAGAGAGCACTTTTACAATTACAAATTGCTGCTGACGAAGCTTTGCGAGTTGGTGGAGAAGTTGTTCCCATGGATTTTGGTTTAGGCAAAGGCAGAGTGGCCCAGACTAAGAATTTTCCAATCGGTCCGATCCTTGCGATCTCACCATTTAATTTTCCATTAAACTTAGCTATGCATAAGATCGCTCCAGCTCTGGCAACGGGCTGCTCGGTTATTTTAAAACCTTCTCCTTTTACTCCACTGACGGCACTGGCATTGGGCTCATTAGCTAAACGTGTAGGAATTCCTGCAGGAGTGTTAAACGTTGTTATTTGTCAGAATGAAGAAGCTTCACTGATTTTAAAAGATGACCGTGTGAAGATGCTTTCATTCACTGGATCAGCAGAAGTAGGCTGGCAGTTAAAAGCACAATCAGGAAAGAAAAAAGTTGTTCTAGAGTTAGGTGGAAACGCTGCTGTGATTGTAGACCGTTCTGCTAATCTTGATGAGGCCGCGAAGGCCATCGCCATGGGTGCCTACAACTACGCTGGACAAGTTTGCATTTCTGTTCAAAGAATTTATGTAGACCATTCGGTCTTTGATCAATTTTTAGAAAAATTTAAACATGAAGTCAGCGAATTAAAAATCGGAAATCCTGCTGAAGATGGAACGGTTATTGGGCCGCTCATTGACCGCATTCACCTCAACAGAATTGATGGATGGGTGACAGAAGCGAAGATGGGTGGAGCTGAAGTTTTAATCGGTGGCCACGTTGTCGATTTAGAAAACAATCTTTATGCACCAACTCTTTTAACTAACACTCAACCTGATATGAAAATCGTGTCTGAAGAAGTTTTTGGGCCAGTGGCCATTATTGAAAAAGTTCAGTACTTCGATGAAGTGATCCGCGAGGTCAATCGTTCTCGTTACGGACTTCAAGCAGGATTGTTTACAAACCAGATCTCTCAAATGAAATACGCTCATGAAAACCTAGAAGTAGGGGCCTTAATCATTAATAGCGTCCCGGGCTTTAGAATCGACTCAATGCCGTATGGTGGAGTCAAGGATTCAGGAATGGGCCGAGAGGGGATTCGTTACGCTATGACAGATATGTTAGAGCCGCGCCTTCTCGTGTACTAATCACATTTAATCTGTTACATTAGATTTTCATTAAATCTCATTGGAGAATTCGCCATGACTGTTCGCGTACGTTTTGCCCCGTCACCAACTGGATACCTTCACATTGGAGGAGCTAGAACTGCTATGTACAACTACCTTTTCGCTAAAGCGATGGGTGGAACATATGTTCTTCGTATTGAAGACACTGATACTGATAGATCAGAACGTAAATTTGAGGAAGCTCAGATTGAAGATCTAAAATGGTTAGGACTTCCACACCAAGAAGGACCGGATGTTGGTGGAGATTACGGGCCGTACAGACAATCTGAACGCCTGCACATTTATAAAGCATGGGCCGATAAATTATTAACGGCAAAAAAAGCTTATCACTGCTTTTGTACTGAAGCAGAACTGACGGCCAAAAAAGAAATCGCAGTAGCAGCAAAACTTGCTCCTCACTACGATGGAAAATGCAGAAGCCTAACTGATGCTGAAGTAGCTGCAAAAATGCAAGCAGGTGAAGAATCAGTTATCAGATTTAAAGCACCAGAAAAAGCTTACGAGTTCAACGATCACGTTCGCGGGCACGTTGTGTTTCCGGAAGGAATGGTTGGTGATTTCGTTATCATGAGAGCTAACGGTATTCCAGTTTATAACTACGCTGTAGTGGTAGACGATGCTGCTATGAAAATCACTCACGTTATCCGCGCTGAAGAGCATTTACCAAATACACTTAGACAGTTGATGCTTTATGAAGCATTCGGAGAAACTCCTCCTGAGTTCACTCACGTGTCTTTATTAATTGGTGAAGACAGACAAAAACTTTCAAAACGTCACGGGGCAACTTCTGTGCGTTTATACCAGGAACAAAACTACCTTCCATCGGCGATGTTAAACTACCTTCTTCTTTTAGGTTGGTCTCACCCAGAAGAAAAAGATATTTTTGATATTCACACGCTAGGGACTATGTTCAATCTTGACCGCTTCACAAAATCAGCGGCTATTTATGACATTGTAAAACTTAACCACATCAATGGTGAGCACCTTCGTTTACTTCCAACAGACACCCTGATTGCTGAAGTTGAAAAAGTTCTTCCAGCAGGTCACCCGTTTGTAAAAATGGACCATGACTGGAAAGTTCGTTGTGTGACTTTAAGTAAAGAAAAAATGAACTTCTACAGCGATATTATCCCTCTGCTGGATTTATACTTCGGGTCTGAAGTTTCAACTGAAGCTGATTACGTTGAAGCAAGAAGCTGGGAGACGACTCCTCAGATTCAAGCTTACCTAAAAGGTGAGATTGCTAAAGCGAAAGCAGAAGGCAAAAAGTTTGTTACTGAAGCTGAGTACAATGAGTGGAGTAACCACGTTAAGGGCGAGCTTAAAATTAAAGG
>JBEIPV010000069.1:0-16058 GCA_040376855.1 Bacteriovorax sp. | reverse complement strand
TTATCTTTCTGACGGCCAGGAAGCTCCATAATTCTTTTAGTAAAAAATGATTTACCCGTTTTATCCAGACCAGAAGAAATCTTCATGCTGTACTGGCCATTTTTATCTGAGTAATTGAATTGTTCGTCGTGATTGCCCAGCATTTCCTTAGGACTTTTCTGAGTCATTCTTGCACAAGACGCTAAGGTCATTGTTAATAATAAAGCGGCAAGGCATTTATTCATTTTTAATAAACTCTTCAAATTCTTTTTGATAATCTACCAAGTCGACAGTGATACCAGAGATATCTTCAATCTTTCTCTTTAAGCTTGGACTTGGTTTAAACGTAATTCCTATTTTATACATAGGAATACCGGAAAACTGAGAATTGATATAGCTGATCTTGTAGACCACATGGGCCTCTTCAAGATTAAAGACCTGCATTTCAAAATTAAGCATTAATGAAAAACTATTCTCTAAAAGAGCATCAAGGATGTTTTCCTTTTCTTTGGTGCTGGCAAAAAAACTCAATCCTGATGACGAAATATCTTCAACTCTAAAACCAATCAGATCTTCCGTGTCTTCAACATGCAATTCATCTGAAAGTGCTCTTAGTTTGTTTTTTTGAAGATTATCTATCTCTGAAAAAAAATCACGGCTCTTTTGCTCTTTTTTGTTAAAAAAGACCACATTAGAGTTTGGAGCTTTCTGATATTTTAAATAAGCATAAACCTCATAAACTGGATAAGTAACAAGTCTTTCCCTGCTTCTCTTTTCCACTCTAAAACAATGCTCTTCAAGCTCAACAATCATCTGCATATTATCTTCTAACTGCTCCATGACTTTTCCGCGAAGGAAGTACTCAATGTCATTGACAGCGAAATTAAAACAGATGCGTTCACCTACTAAGCGTAAATGAATATTGCAGTCACCGATTGTTAAATAAGTTTTTCTCTGGCGAAGTTCAAATGCTGTCGCTTTCCCTTCGTAATAACGAGGGGCCGCTTTCCAGAATATGACTCTTGAATGTTCAGAAACTAAAAGAGCTATCTTGGCCGATAGCTCTTCTTGATTTAATTTAATGAAGTTAATTTTCGCGCGCGGCGAATTTGAAGCCATCCTAGCCTCTCTCTCTAAGTTAAGAAATTGTTACTTGTCTTAAAAGTTCCAGAGACTCTAATACTTTTCCGCAACCTCTAACAACACAAGTAAGAGGATCTTCAGCAATTGATACCGGAAGACCTGTCTTTTCTTTGATTAGAACGTCAAGATTAGCTAAAAGAGCACCACCACCAGCAAGGATGATTCCGTTATCAACGATATCAGCTGCTAGTTCAGGAGGAGTTTTTTCAAGTGAAATTTTAATTGCTTCAACAACTTCTGAAACAGGATCTGCAAGAGCATCTCTGATTTCGTCACTCGTCACTTCGATAATTTTTGGAGCACCAGCAATTAGGTCGCGTCCTTTTACTTCGTAAGTTTTAACTTCATCATCGAATGGATAAGCATTACCGATAGCAATCTTGATTGCTTCAGCAGTGCGCTCCCCAATAAGAAGAGAGTATTTTTTCTTGATGTATGAAGCGATAGCTTCATCGAATTTATCACCAGCAACACGAACTGATTTAGAGTAGACGATACCTCCAAGAGAGATAACCGCAACTTCAGTTGTACCACCACCGATATCAACGATCATATTCCCCGATGGTTCAGTGATTGGAAGACCTGCTCCGATCGCTGCAGCCATTGGCTCTTCAATTAGATAAACTTCGCGAGCACCAGCTTGTTCAGCTGATTCTTTTACTGCGCGTTTTTCTACTTGAGTGATTCCGAAAGGGATACAAATAACGATTCTTGGCTTAATTAGCTTTGAACCACTAAGAGATTTTGTAATGAAATATCTAATCATCGCTTGAGTGACTTCGAAGTCAGCGATAACACCGTCTTTAACTGGTCTAATTGCTTTGATAGATCCAGGAGTTCTTCCTAACATATCTTTTGCTTCTTTACCGACAGCTAAAACTCTACTTTGTCCTTTAGCACCTTGGTGAACAGCAACTACTGAAGGCTCATTAACAATGATCCCTCTGTCTTTTGCGTAAACCAAAGTATTGGCCGTACCTAAGTCGATGGCCAGATCATTTGAAAACCAGTCTAACGCTCTTTTAAACATTGTCCATATTCCTTAATAAGTTTTTACCATTGATAGTGACGGATGGCTTCGCCTCTCTCTGCAATATCGGCCATAGCTTCGATACCTAATTCTATATGAACATCGGTAAATTTCCTAAAGACCGCTTTTGCCGATTGCTTAGTTTTAATACCACCTTCTTTTAGTGGGCAATCTGAAATGAGAAGAAGAGCTCCGATATTTACTTTACTCACGAAACAAGAAACAAATAGTGCCGCTGTTTCCATTTCTACAGCGAGAACTCTTTGCTCTAATAAGTTTAATTTAAATCTGTCATCGAATTCCCAAAAACGGTAATCCGTTGAGTGAATCGTTCCTGTACGATACTCCAATCCATGCTCAACTAAAATTTGCGAAACAAATTTTTGTACTTTGAAAGTTGGAAGAGCTGGAACTTGTTCTGGAAGAAAATGTTGAGTAACACCTTCGCCTCTTACCGATGCAATCGGAAGTACGAAATCACCAACATCAAGAGAAGGGTGAACACCACCAGCAAGTCCTAAAAATAAAACTGCCTTAGGTTCGATAACTGCTAACAACTCTCCAATAAGAGCAGCCATTGCTGAACCAACACCAAATTCAATAATCGTTACTTGAGCTTTCTTCGAAGAAGAAGCTTTGAACGCTGAACCTTGAGTGTAGTGAGCATCTGGAAGAAGAACGTTGAAGCGTTCTACGTAGTAGTGAAAGTTTGTAAGAATAATTTGCTTTTGAAAATCTTTGATCTCATGACCAGTGTATCTCTCAAGCATATCACGTGCGATTTTTTTCTTATCTTCGTTACCGTGAATTCTTCTATGACGAAGTTTTTCTTTAAGATCACTGATCTCATGAAGAACTTCACGTCTTTCTTGAGTATTCAAAGTCTGTGCAGCTTCACCATTTATCACGGCTTCAGCATTTGTAATTTTTGCAGCTTTGATATCTTTAGTCGTTTTGGCCTTCACTGCTTTCACAGTTTTAGCTTTTACGGCCTTTTTTGACTTCGCAGGTGTACTGCTAGATTTTTTTTGCACTGCTTTTTTTTGCGTGCTTTTTTTAACAACCATCGTTATTTTCCGAATTCATTCTAATAAACTAAATCGTTTATAATAAAATTTATCATTTCACTGGGTTGTATACAACAATTAAATACTAGATTTCCCTTCTTGTTTTTAATAGTATATGACGATCAAAATTATGATTAATTAACCGACCAAAAAGGATGAATAAGATGGGCCAAGGTAGAAAACAAATCGCACTAAAAATGAAAAGAAGAGCAGCACAAGCTAAGAAAAAAGGCAGAATTGCTAAGAAAATCGCAGCTGCTAAAAAATAGTTTTAGAATGTCGATTACTTGACTTCAATGTTCAAGTAATCGACTCAAGCTATTGAAAAATCTAGTTAATTACTTGTTCAATTCCTTCTCTTTTAATTCTAAACGTACTCATGTCTTTGATCCAAACATCGTCTTGAAGCTTCCATGCACCACTTTCACTTTGAAGACTTCCCTTTTTAGTTAGGGCCAGATCTAGATCCTGACGTGTTTCATAAGAACTGTCTTCTTCGATGACTTCACTTAAAATCTTCAGCGAGTCATAGGCAATAGTTTCTACAAAGTTCGGTTGTTTCTTAAATTTTGCAAAGAATTTTTGAGTAAATGGAGTCTCATTTGTTCCCATCGACTCATCCATGAAGAAAACATTCCCGTATCTGTAACCTTCATTAGACATTAACTCTGATCTCCAACTTGGAACACCAACATAACTTAAATTGAAAGCATCAAAATAGTTAAAGTTTGGCAGAAGCTGAACGGCTTCACGAGGAAGGGCCGGAACAAAAACCCAGTCAAAATCCACTTGTGGTTGAAGGTTTTGAAGACGTTTAATACTCTTCTTGCTTTCTAAGTGAGCAATGTCATTTACGATTGAAAGTTCTTCTTCACGTTCACGATTAAACTTAATTCCCAAAATATTTTTGATCGGATCGCGGTAATCAGTTTGATTGGTATCAAATGAAAGAAGGCCTGTGATATCCAGGTTATTTTTCTTTGATTGTCTCCAAAATTCATTGGCGTAAGCTTCACCAATATCATTTCTAGGATATAAAATGGCCGGGCGTTTACCGATTTTTGCCATCATTTTTTCTGAGAAAAGCAAACTCACTTGAGACTCAATTGAACCTGGAATTTCAATTAACAAATGGTTTTTTTCTTCTTTTGGAAGAAGAACTTTTGAAAGCGAAATATACACAACGCCATATTTTTTTGCTTCTAAATATTCTTTAGTGGCTTCACCTGAATTCAATCCACCGATAATGGCCGCAACGTTATTCACTTCAATCAAATCTTTTACCGCAAAAGCACCTGTAGCTGGATTTCCTTTAGTATCTTTGATCTCCAGGCGGTACTTCTTACTTGGATCCTGAGACATATCTTCTAATGCGATATCAATTCCGGCCAGAGCACGCTCTCCTAGCCCTTTTAAGTCACCTGACAATGGAAGGGCAACCCCGATATAACGGACGTCGATTTTCGTCGTATTGTTCTGATTTCTTACTCCTAAACTTCTGACAAGCGTCATTACTTCCGAGTTATCGCCGTAACGTTTTTCAATCCAATCAGTGTAATCTTTCACGCGATCCTGATCACCTTCACGGAATGCCACTTCTGCTTCTTTATAAGCAAGGTATGGCACGGCCAGGTTTTTCTCATGATCAAACTCTTCCAGAAGTCTTACACGTTCACTTGTTGATAACTTCATGAACAACTCTTCGGCCTGAGTGTATCTTGCTTCTGTAGTTAATTCTGTAATCGTTTTTTTATCTTCAAGAGAGCGAATAAGTGATGAAAGGCTTTGCTCTTTTTTACCTAACTGTTGCGAAAGTAAAGCGTGCAGTTGGTGGAATTTTTTTGCTTCTCCATCTTGCAGATTTTTATAATTGGCCTGCGATAAAGTCGCTAGCGCTTTTTCATTCTGATTCATTTTATAATAAGCACTACCAAGGTTCAGGTAAATCTGTGCTTCTAGAGCAGGATCTTCTTTTGCTAATAATAGTGCTTCTTCAAAGTTTTTCGAAGCTACATCAAACTTCTTAGATGAAAAATTGATAACACCAATAAGGTTTTTGCGAGTTGCTTTTTCTGCAGTTGAAAGATTGGCCTCTTTCATCGCTCCTAAATCTTTTAAAGCAACATCATTTTTACCCTGACGAACTTTTTCTTTAGCAGCATTAATTTTCTGCAGGAAATCCTGACGATATAATTTCGATGTATCAACATTATCTGCAACTTTTCTGTCTGGAGTGATCATGCTCACACCCGAGCAAGATGTAACTGACAAAAACAAACTTAATACTAATAAACTTTTCATTCTTATGGCCTTGATAAAAATTTCGATGGGTCTATTCTAACAAGTGAACCCACTTAATAAAAGCGGTGATATGAGTAAAATAACTGGAGTGGAATTATCGGAGAATGGATTTGAGTCATAAAAAAGGCCGGATGAACCGGCCTTTTAGTATGAATAGCTTTTTGGTAGCTCAGACTCTTGAAAAAATCGTACGCCTTTTTATTTTTTCATTGCGAAGTAAAAATGCTCCAATGGAGCATTTTTCTGAGCTACTGAAACAGGTCCTTCACCTTATCAAAGAACCCACGACTCATAGGATTTGAATTCTCATCAATCTCCACCAATCTCTGGAACAGTTCTTTTTGTTCACTCGTCAGCTTCGTAGGAGTTTCAACATGAACAGTTACGATCTGATCGCCCGTTCCGTATCCACCTAATCTCTGAATCCCTTTTCCTTTCAAGCGCATCTTAACACCAGACTGAGTTCCAGCTGGAATTTTAAGCGCCACTTTTCCAGAAAGTGTCGGCACTTCCATCTCGGCACCAAGCGCTGCCTGAGAAAAACTAATAGGAACAGTACAATGAACATCAAATTCATCGCGCTCAAAAATATCATGAGGACGAATATTGATAACAACGTAAAGATCTCCATTCGGCCCACCGTTAGCACCAGCATCACCTTCGTTAGAAAGTTTTAAACGCTGACCTTGATCGATACCCGCTGGGATTTTTACTTGTAGGTCTACTTTCTTTTTCTTCTTACCAGCTCCGTGACAAGTTCCACACGGGTCTTTAATCATTTGTCCAGAACCATTACATTTTGGACAAGTTGATGAAACAGTAAAAAATCCTTGCTGACGACGTACTTCACCATGGCCATTACAGTAATCACAAGTCGTAGGACTCGAACCTGCCTTTGCTCCCGATCCGCTGCATGTATCGCATTTTACGTTTTTAGTAAGAGAGATTGTTTTTTCAGTTCCAAAGGCCGCTTCTGAGAAATCAATATCGATTCCCATTTGCAGATCGTCACCTGGACGTCCTGTAGATCTTCGTGCACCACCGCGACCGCGTCCTCTTCCACCACCAAGCATATCTCCAAAGATGTCGCCGAAAATATCGCCGAAGTCCCCGAAGTCGCCGTTTTGGAATCCACCACCGCCACCACCAAATCCGCCTTGCCCGTTTACACCGGCATGACCGAATTGATCGTAACGAGCTTTTTTCTCGTCATCGAGTAAAACCTCAGCAGCTTCTGAAGCTTCTTTAAACTTTGCTTCTGCTTCTGCATTTCCTGGATTTTTATCAGGGTGAAATTGCATCGCCATTTTACGGTATGCTTTTTTAATTTCATCTTTAGGTGTGCTTTTTTGTACGCCCAAGATTTCGTAATAATCGCGTTTAGTGCTCATGTATGTCAGCCTTTACGAAAAAGGTCTCTCCATTAGGAGAGACCTTCTTTTTTAAAATAATTTAGTGAACTTAGATTAAACTTCTTTATAGTCAGCGTCTACTACATCGTCATCGTTCTTCTTAGAAGATGCACCAGCATCAGATGCTCCCGCACCTGGGTTTCCATGAGCTTCACCTTCAGCTCCCGGAGCTCCACCAGCTTGGTACATTTCTGTAGCCACTTTGTGAGATACGTTTTGTAGTCTTTCAACTGCAGCTTTTAGCTCGTCAATTGATTCGCTAGAAAGTTTAGTTTTAGCTTCAGCTACTGCAGCTTCAAGTTCTGATTTAGATTGTGCAGAAATTTTTCCTTCACCATCTTTAATCATTTTTTCAGTTGCGAAGATCATTCCATCAAGTTGGTTATGAGTGTCTACAACTTGACGTCTTTCCTGGTCAGCAGATCTGTTTGCTTCAGCATCTTTTACCATTCTTTGGATTTCTTCTTCTGTTAATCCAGATCCACCAGTAATTCTGATTTCCTGAGATTTTCCAGTCGCTTTATCTAAAGCTGATACGTGTACGATACCGTTAGCATCGATGTCGAACGTTACTTCAATTTGTGGAACACCACGTGGAGCTGGAGCGATTCCAGATAAATCGAATCTACCTAAAGTTTTGTTGTCTTTAGCAAATTCTCTTTCTCCTTGAAGAACGTGGATCGATACAGCTGGTTGGTTATCTTGAGCTGTCGAGAAAGTCTGCGATTTCTTAGTTGGAATCGTAGTGTTTTTCTCGATAATCTTTGTAGATACACCACCAAGAGTTTCGATACCTAGAGATAATGGAGTTACGTCTAGAAGAAGAACGTCTTTAACGTCACCAGCTAGTACCCCACCTTGGATAGCCGCACCAGCAGCTACAACTTCATCCGGGTTTACACCTTTAGAAGGCTCTTTTCCGAAGATTTCTTTTACTTTAGCTTGAACTAATGGAGTACGGATCGCACCACCAACAAGTACTACTTCATGAATTTCAGAAAGTGATAATCCTGAATCTTTAATACATGTCTTACATGGAGCTACTAATTTCTCAATTAGGTCACCAATTAATTGTTCGAACTTCGCTCTCGTGATCATTACGTTTAAGTGCTTTGGCCCTGTAGCGTCAGCTGTAATGAACGGAAGGTTAACGTCTGTTTGGTTAACGTTCGAAAGTTCATGTTTCGCTTTTTCAGCAGCTTCTTTTAATCTTTGAAGCGCCATTGTATCGTTTCTTAGATCTACACCGTGTTCTTTTTTGAACTCTTCAGCAAGGAAGTTGATGATTCTGTAGTCGAAGTCTTCCCCACCAAGGAATGTATCCCCGTTAGTTGCTTTTACTTCAAATACACCATCAGATGTAATTTCAAGAATCGAAATATCGAATGTACCACCACCTAAGTCGAATACAGCGATGTTTTGATCTTTCTTAGAATCTAGTCCGTATGCAAGAGCAGCAGCTGTTGGCTCGTTAATAATACGCTTAACGTCTAGACCAGCGATACGACCAGCATCTTTTGTTGCTTGTCTTTGAGCATCGTTAAAGTAAGCAGGAACTGTAATAACAGCTTCAGTTACCGGTTGTCCTAAATAGTCTTCAGCAGCTTTTTTTAGTTTTTCTAAAACTTTTGCTGAAACTTCTTGAGGTGACATTTCTTTACCGTCAACTTTTACCCAAGCATCACCATTTTTGTTAGCGATGATTTCGAATGGAGCTACTTCCATGAACTTTTTAACTTCTGGAGCGTCTGCCTTTCTACCGATTAGTCTTTTAATACCAAAAAGTGTTTTCTTAGGGTTTGTAACAGATTGTCTTCTAGCAACCTGACCAACAAGAATTTCACCATTGTTAGCAAAACCAACAACTGATGGAGTTGTATTATGCCCTTCAGCGTTTGCAATAATTTTGTAAGTTCCGTTTTCTAAAACGGCCACACATGAGTTTGTTGTCCCTAAGTCAATACCAATAATCTTTCCCATAAATTCTCCTTATAATTAAATCTGAAACTTAAACTAGTTATTATTTGCCACTACAACTTTAGAAGCTCTAAGCAGACGACCATTCAAGATATACCCACGTTGGTACTCTGTAACAATCTCTTGATCTTCTTTCCCTGGAGCAGGTGCCTGTGCAACAGCTTCGTGGAAGTTTGGATCAAAAGTTTTCCCCATTGCTTCAACCTGAGTCAGTCCATTTTGCTTTAAAGTGTCTAAAAGTTGCGTGCGGATCATATCAATACCTTTTACAATATTTTGAACCTTATCATCATTGTCATTTTTTAAAGCGGTTACAGTTAAGTCGAAGTTATCTACAACACCAACCAGGCTTGAAAGAAGTTTTTCATTCCCGAACTTTAAAAGATTCTCTTTTTCACGATCAAATCTTCTTTTCATGTTGTCCATTTCAGCGGCCAGGTAATAATACTTAGCTTTGAAATCTTCTTCTTTTGCCTTAGGAGCAATCGTTTCAACATTGTCTGTTTCTACTTGATCACCATCGGCATTAAGAATTTCTTCTGTGCCCGTTTCGTTAGTGTTTTCCGCCATTACATTTATCCTTTATTTCACGATTAATTCTTTCAAACTTTAAGATGGGAACACCTGAGTAAGTGTCAATGTTGATGCTCAAAAAAACCCTTTACAGAAAGGATAAAATATATCTTTTCGGGCACTTATCTATCACTTCTTTTAACAAGATGCGCGACGTGGCAACCCCTCTGTGGCCCTCTCCACTCCAGCTGGCCATTCCTCTCACAATCATAGAACCTCATTATGTCCGGTATAAAAAATGAAAATGAGAGTCAAAAAAAATTTTAATAAGGACTCAGAACTGTAGAAAAAATTATGTTCTCTCCTGCCATTATTTAAAAATTTCCCAATGACTTCCTTCACTTATTTACATAATCTAACGACATGAAGTTTAGTATTATCATTGTTACCTATAACAGACATAAGGAGTTGTTCAACTGCCTCGAGTCCATCACTCGTTGCCAGTCACAGCACCCTTTTGAAGTAATCGTGATTTTTAATGGTGACCGCACTTACATGGAGAAGTGCTCTCAAACCTTCAGAAATTTCTCTTTGCATTTTATCCACAAATCGACTCCGGCCAGCGCTAGAAATTTTGGGGTTAGCAAAGCAAAGGGTGAGTATATTTTTTTCCTTGATGACGAGTGCACGCTTCCATCTGATTACTTTTCATTAGTTAATTTTGAAAATAACTGGGATGTTTTAGGTGGACCGGATCAGACTCCGACGCAGTCAACTCCACTTCAACACGCTATCGGAAAAGCTCTGTCTTCTCCACTTTGCATGGGCCCAACTTATAAGAGACACACGCCTCGAAACGGTTACCAGAAAAATGCTTCTGACTCGTCTTTAACTTTATGCAACTTATGGTTTAAAACTTCATTGTTTACTCAAGAGCGTTTTCAATTTCTTCCTAAGCTTTTTAGAAATGAAGAAACCCTACTTTTAAAAGAACTTAAAAATAAAGGTAAGATACTTCACTACTCTCCTGCGATGTTTGTCTTTCACCAAAGAAAAAACAATCTTGAAGGTCTGGGAACTGAGATTATTCACAATGGTGAATCGCGCATGCAAAACCTGGCCTTGATGCCACAAAAGAAAGATACAATCTATCTTTTACCTTTGATCTGGTTAGTACTCCTATGTTGGATCATCTTTCACCCTCAAAGTATTTTAGGAAATGGCTTTATTATCTATACGGCCTTGATTGCTCTCTATTACATGGTCAAACACAAAGGCTTCAGCCTTAGATACATTCTTCTTCATTATTTTATACTGGGATCCTATTCAATTGGACTTGTTATAGGATTTTGGAAGTACTATCCGATTCTTTATAGCAATTTAAGAGAGAATAAATCACTCATTAAAGAATCTAAAAGCAAGTAACCTTTGCTGGTTAAATGCACATGCCCAACATTATTAATTTCAACATAACCGTTGGTTTGCCATTTTTGAGTTAACTCAAGATAACTGGTTTTACCACCAAAAAGCTCTGGGGATAACCCTTCTGATGATCGCATCGCCATGTAAATTTTTTCTAACTTAAAGGCCTCCTCGTCGAGATTTTCCAGTTCAACTTTTGCCTCTTTCGTTTTCCACTTATAACGAACTCGACTTTCAGAATAAAAACCTGTCGCAGAAGGCCCAATAGCCGCCACTGATTCCGACTTCCAGTAATTCAAATTGTGCTTGGATTCAAATCCAGGAAGAGCAAAGTTTGAAACTTCATAATGTAAAAAGCCCTGTGATTTTAAGAAATCTGCAACCTGCATATACTCTTTTTCAATCCACTCTTCATTTGGAAGATGAGCGTAATGAGTGTAGTTATCTTTTACAGTGAGGATATAAACACTAAAATGTCTTGGATTATACTTAAGGGCCCGCTCAAGTTCATCGATAACGTCACGGCTGGTTTCTTTTGAATAAGGTAATCCCAGCATGAAATCCATCGAATAATTCACTTTCTTCTTATTGAAATACTCTAATGTTTCAAAAACATCTTCTAAACTGTGTACCCTATCTAGGTATTTAATTGAATGGCCATTGAGTGATTGAATGCCCAAAGAATAACGATTCACTCCGATCGCTTCCCAACTATTTAAGCTCTCAACTGTCCAGCTTCCCGGGTTCACTTCTAGAGTAAACTCGCAATCTGGGGCCAGTTCAATTTTGTATTCTGCTAATAGGTTTTTTAAAAATAAACTTCCAGCTTCACCCCATAAAGAAGGAGTTCCTCCTCCAATATAAAGTGTCTTCAAAGGCCCCCAAGAACACCCGTTCATTTTCATCAGGTTTTCATGTTCAAGAATGGCAGCCTTCATATATGAATGAAACTCTTCAATCTCCAGTGCACTATTTTTTGGAACTTTTTTATAAAAGTCGCAATAGTTACATAAATGTCTGCAGAACGGAAAATGCAGATACAGTGATTGAATTAACTTAGACATTAAAGATTACTTCCAGTTTATAGAGAAATTCTATTAGGAGATGCCTTCCTTTAGGGATTATAATAAGGTGTTTGCGTCTAGAATAAAAGTTTAAAGGAATGATTATGCAATATGAAATGTCCACGTTACAAAATAAACTAAAAACTCTGTTTGTTCACTCTCCAGGCTCAACGGCCGGAACTGTACAAATTTGGTTTCGTGCTGGTAGCGCCCTTGAAAAACACGACCATGAAGGAATTGCTCACTTTTTAGAACATATGTTCTTCAAAGGAACAGAAACTAGACCAGGAGCAAAAATCGCTCACGAAGTAGAAACTTTCGGTGGAGAGATCAATGCCTTTACATCTTTTGATTACACTTGTTACTACATCAACACTCCAAATATTAAACTGGCCGACTCAATCAACATTCTTTTAGACATGGTTTCTAATCCTCTTTTCAAACAAGAAGACCTGATTCCTGAGCGCAATGTTGTTTTTGAAGAATACAGAAGATCCATTGATAGCCCGAGCCAGTTTGCTTTTGCCAAACTTCAAAACTCTGCTTTCAGTGGGGCTTATGCTCACCAGATCTTAGGGCGCGAAGATACCATCAAGAATTTTTCTCGTGAACAGTTAAACTTTTTCAGAGAAAACTTCTACAACCTTTCAAACGCACTTTTAATTGTTGCGGGTGACTTAACTGAAAAAGCTCCGATTGTTAAAACTATTGAAGGTTATAAACTACCTTCAGGTCCTGAAAGTACTTTTCCTGATTTCGAATTAAAAAAATCAGCAACAGTAGACGTTCACCAGAAAGAAGTTGGTATGGCCACTTTAACAATGGTGATCAAGTCTCCTACTTATTCTGAAAAAGAAGCAGCTAGTGAAGACCTTGCTATTAACTGTCTAGGCTTTGGAGAAACTTCAAGATTATACGATGCCCTTGTTTTAGATAAGTCTTTAGCAAACGTAGCTTCGGCTTCAACCATGTTTATGGCCAAAGGTGGAGCACACTTCATTCGCCTGGTGTTCCCTCATAAAAACATGAAAGAACTTTTAAAGAAGTTTCTTTCTACAATCAATGAAGCGCTAAAAGACGGGCTTAGCTCAGAAGAAATCGCAAAAATTAAAAACCAATACCTTTCATCTAAAATTTATGAAATGGAATCTATTGAATCGTTTGCGTTCTCACTAGGCCATAGTTACGCTCAAAATGGTGACATCAAGTGTGAAGAAGAATTCATTGAGAGAATCAAAGGAACTTCATCAAATGCGGTTAACCAGTCTTTAAAGAATATATTTTCTAAAGATATTCACATCAGTATGCAGTTACCAAAAGAAGCTGATGCAAAAAAAGCAAAAGCGGAACTGGTTGCTTTCCAAAAACAACTAAAGACACTAAAAACAAATTTAAGCGGTGATTCAAAAACAAAACTTAAAATTGAAAAATCTAAATACGATCAACAAGTGCAGCTTATTACTATTAAGCCGGGTGTTTCGTTAATTTATCGTCAAAACAAAATGACTCCGACTTTTGTTCTTCAAGCTTACCTTCGCGGTGGGATCACCGAAGAAACGGTGAAAAACAATGGATCTTATCATTTGCTAAGCTCTATGCTGACTAAAGGTCACAACAAGATCAGCTACGATAAAATCAAAAAGTCTCTTGAAGAGAAGTCTTCAAGTATTTCAGGATTCTCTGGAAAAAATGCTTACGGTCTTCTAATGCACGGACTAAGCGACAACTTCCAGGACCTGTTCCCACATTTTGAAGGAGCTTTCACTTCGCCGGATATGCCAACGAAGTTTTTAACTCACGAAAAGCAACTAGCTCAAAGAGCACTATTAAATCAAAAAGAAGATCCAGTTAAGCAGTGTTTTAAAGAAGTTCAAAAACTATTCTTTGGAACTCACCCTTACTCTTTAAGTCCAATTGGAACTGAGAAAACTCTCAAGACGATTACTCAAAAATCACTTTTAGACACTCACAAGAAGAATTTAAAAACAAAAGAAATTGTGCTTACTTACTGTGGAGACGCTGATCTCCCGGAAGTATTAAGCACTCTTAAAGTTCTTTTTGATAAACTTCCAACGAGAAAGTCACAAAAACTAAATTTCAAAAAATACACTTCTACAATGGGTGTTGAGAGATTTATTAAGTTTGACCGTGAACAAACTCAAATTTTCTACGGTATCCCTTGTGGAAAAATGGGAACTCCTGAAAATTTATACTTAAAAATGTTAACAACTCACCTTTCAGGACAGTCTTCAGAACTTTTTGTTGAAGTACGTGACCGTCAGGGATTATGTTACTCAGCTCAACCTGTTCACTTTGCAGCTATCGAGGGTGGATACTTTGGGATCTACATGGCCTCTGGATTTGATAAAGTAAATCCAGCGATTGCTGCGATTAAAGACATCATTGAAAGAATTAAAAAAGACGGATTACCAGAAGAAGACTTCAATAGAATTAAAAACATGATCAAAGGACAAAACCTGATCAATGTTCAAACCAACGAAGACTTTGCAAGTGTATACTCAGTGCCAGTTCTTCAGGCCCAAGGTCTGAATTACTACCACGAAGGAAACAAAGAAATTGAAAACTTAAGTTATGCTGTTTTCCAAAAAAACATCAAAGCTGTGCTTTCTAAAAAATGGAACACTGTCGTTGTAGGTCGATCAGTTTAAAAAAATCACTAACAGGAAAGTCTTAAGAGACTTTCCTGTCTTTTAAAATAAGCCACGGCATTGCCGGGTCACTATCAGCAGAATACTTTTTAGACACTAAACTCATCAGCATCGTTACATCTGAAAAATTTGAAGCCATCTTATGATAAAAAGACGGTACATCATAAGCACTTGGGCAGTAGGTATTAAGCTTTGAATAAGCAATTCTCCCTACGTCTTCGTAGTATCTGACATCAATAATTTTTTTATTTAACGAATCATAAAAATACCCGCAAATAAGCAGAGACATTTCCGCAATATCTTTGAGAATAGTTTTTTGCATCTCGCGAGGGTATTGTGAGGATTCCATAAGCTTTATTCCAAGAATTTTCTCACGGGCACGCCCATTGACCTGATCAAAAAACTTTTCTGAATTTCCAAAGTTATCCATTACCTGGCTGGAGTAAAAAATAGTTTCAGTTGGAAGTGGTGTTAATGAACGACTGTTAAAATCCTGAAGATGCTCATAGAAAAATGCCTGTAAATTAGCATCTAGAATCAGCTTTGAACCTTGAGACATGGTTTGATTCCTCCTCGTCAGTCTATTCATAAAAATAGACCATATTAAATATTACTATATTGGGAATAAGCTCTGATATAAGGAAATTATTTCCTTCAAGTATTACGAGGCTAACCTATTGAGTTTCGGAGCAATTTTCTTATCGAGTAGAATGGAGTTAAATGAGTTATGAGATTAATTCAAAAAATAATCTATTACCTCTGTTACCTCACTTACAAAATCATTGTAAAACTTAGCCATCCTGAGGTGAAAGCTCTTTGGTACAGAAACTCATTCTGCTTTGATTATTGGAAGTTTCTAAAGAGCGATATCGACATTACGATTGTTCTGGAGAAATACAATAAAAAAATTATTAAAGAGCTTAGTTATACCCATTCTATTGTAAAACGTTTTCTTCCTTTAATTGGCGATATGGTCATTTTCAGTGAAGATCGAAAAGCTCCTATTTTGGAATGTATCAATACTTTAGAACTGCATCGCGATCCATTTCTAGTTGATAAATATGCTATTGAAAGAAAGGCTGATCATTATGAAAAAATCATTTTTCTGCATAAATTTCTCTTCGCTAACTGGCCTCATGACAACATTGATAAGGTAAGGCCTGAAAAAGTAAATTATATTGCGGAACAAATCGGACTAACTCCCAATAGACCTTTTCTCGATTTAGTAGATGATTTAAGCTCCATGCTCGGGGTCGATCAAGACCAATTCAGAAAAGACTACTATAAACAAATGCAGTTACAAAACGGGCCTCAGGAATTCGACTGTCCGCCACTTATTCATTGCCTGTTTTACGATAAACTTTTTTACTTAAAACTGGCCTCACCTCTTGATATCAATGAAAAAAATATTTTAGAAAAAAACGTACTCTGGGAATTATGGAGCAGTTACAGCTACCAGGCCTCTCATCCCTCACAAAACT
>JBEIPV010000203.1:0-3168 GCA_040376855.1 Bacteriovorax sp. | reverse complement strand
TCCATTTGAGTTTCATGTCCACGTACGTGACCAGTAAAACTTAACTTTGTATTCCACTTAACAAGGGCTTCCATAAAACTCCTAAATAGTACTCATATGAGATAAAAATATTGCGGCAGCATTCGATGCATTTAAGTGCGCAACTTGTGGATCGATGTTAATGCGAAGAATGTGATCTGAATTATCTAAAATATCCTGGCTTACGCCATGGCCTTCACTGCCAATAATAAGAACACATTTTTCAGGGAAAGTGTAAGTCGCAAGATCAATTGATCCTGGAACATTGGCAGTCGTGAGAATTGTATAACCTAAGTCTTTAAGCTTTTTTAAATCCCCTCTTACGTTAATCGCGTGGTGAGTTTTCATGGCAAAAATATTTCCCATAGAGACGCGGATACAACGACGTAAAAAAGGTGAACAAGTTTGTTCATCAGTGATCATTGATTTAATACCGAAAGCAGCACTTGATCTGACGATACTTCCTACGTTTTCAGGAGAGCTCAAGCCATTTAATAAAATGATTCTGTTATCAAGTTCGTTTAAAGGAACGTCTTTTGGTTTTTCGGCCAATAGAAGCACTTCGAAGTGGATTTTAAATCCTGCGACACTCTCAAGAATATTTTTATCAGCAGCGAAGATATTTTCTCCAGTAAGCTGATGTCTTTCGATAAAAGCAGGAGTGGCCAGGACTTTGTGAATAGTCCTGCCACTTGCTCTAAATTGTAGGAATAGTTTTTCTGATTCAGCGACTATGAGATCATTCGAATTTAATACGTGGTCTCTAATAGAAATAAACTCAGCGATCCTTGGATCGTTACTTTCTGTTATCTTAATCATGCTTTAAGTACTTTCTTTAAATATTTACCGGTAATAGATTTTGGGTTTTTTGCTATTTCTTCAGGTGTACCGATTGCTACAACTTCTCCACCACCAGATCCACCTTCAGGCCCGAGGTCGATAACGTGATCGGCAGTCTTGATAACATCAAGATTGTGTTCGATAACAAGTAATGTGTGACCTTGTTCAACTAGCTGTTGAAGAGCTCCTAGAAGAACTTTGATATCTTGAAAGTGAAGTCCCGTTGTTGGTTCATCGAGAACGTACAAACAATGACCTTTTGTCCTCTTAGAAAGTTCGCGAGAGAGTTTTAGTCTTTGAGCCTCACCACCAGATAGTGTTGTTGCAGGTTGACCTAGCTTCATATAACCAAGACCAACTGAAGTCAGTGTTCCAAGAACACGATTAATCTTAGTGTGATTCTTAAAGAACTCGAAACCTTCTTCAATCGACATTTCTAAAACTTCAGAAATATTTTTTCCTTTATAAAGAACTGAAAGAGTTTCAGCGTTATAGCGTCTCCCCTTACATTCAGTACAAGTGATGTAAACATCTGGCAGGAAGTGCATTTCGATTTTCTTCACTCCGTTTCCTTCACATTCTTCGCATCGTCCACCTTTTACGTTGAAGCTGAAGCGTCCGATTTTATAACCTCTGATTTGAGATTCATTTGTTGAAGCATAGATTTCTCTGATTTCATCAAATAGACCAGTGTAAGTTGCCGGGTTAGAATGAGGAGTTCTACCAATTGGTGATTGGTCGAGCTCGATAATTGTTTTGATTTCACCCACACCAGCAAGAGCGTTGTAGTTAGCTTTTGAATAAAGTGTTTTGTGAGTGTTGGTTAAATAAGTTTTAACGGCCGGAACAAGGATCTTATGAATCAGAGTTGATTTACCAGATCCAGAGACACCTGTTACGCAAACTAATCCACCAAGTGGAATGTCGACGTTAAGCTTTTTAATGTTGTGTTCAGTAGCACCAGTCAGTTTTAAAAACTTCGTAGCTTTCTTTCTTGTTGTAGGAACAGGAATACGGTCAGTTCCATTTAAGAATCTCGCAGTAAGAGACTTTTTATCCCCTAAAAGCTTTTCAAGGGTTCCGTGAGCAACAATTGTCCCACCGTGGATACCGGCACCAGGTCCCATATCAATGAGATAGTCACAAGCATTCATGGTATCTTCGTCGTGTTCAACAACTAAAACAGTGTTGCCCAGGTCGCGAAGAATTTTTAGAGTTTTAATTAAGCGGTCATTGTCTCTTTGGTGAAGACCGATACTTGGCTCATCAAGAACGTATAAAACACCAGATAGTGCTGATCCGATTTGAGTGGCAAGGCGGATACGTTGAGATTCACCACCAGATAAAGTCATGGCACCACGATTTAATGTTAAGTAATTTAAACCTACATCAACTAAGAATCTTAAACGTGAGATAATTTCTTTAAGGAGTTTATCAGCGATGATTTTCTTTTCACCATCAAGTTTAATGGCATTTAAGTAAGCAAAACATTCAGCGATTGAAAGAGTACAAATTTCCATGATGTTTTTGTCGCCAATCTTAGTTGAAAGAGCAACGCGGTTTAAGCGAAGTCCCTTACAGCTTGGACAACATTTAATGTTCATGTACTTTTCTAGTTCAATGCGAACCTTATCTGATCCTGATTCTAAGTACTTCTTTTCTAACCAGGCAGATAAACCAGGGAAAGCTTTTGAGAATTCGAAGTGCGAGTTTTCAGAAGTAAAAGAGTAACGGTAAACTTTATCAGAACCATTAAAGAGAATGTTGGTCATCTTCTTTGGCAGTTTTTTAAAAGGAACGGAAACATCTACTCCTTCAGCATCGGCAATAGATTCAACCATCTTATAAAGAAATGAATTTCTTTTTGATAATGGAGTGATGGCCCCTTCTAATAAGGGAAGGTTTTCATCAAAAATCATTAAATCTAAATCAAATATTTTTGTTTCACCTAAGCCATTACACACTTCACACGCACCAATTGGTGAGTTGAACGAAAAGAGTCTTGGCTCAAGCTCGGGATAAACCTTATCCCCATTTGTTGATTTATTGTGTTCGGAGAAATTCAGGACTTTTTTGTCGTCGACTAAAATCTGAACATTTCCTTCAGCAAGTTTTAGAGCGTATTCAATTGAATCAGCCAAGCGCTTTTCAATGTCTTCTTTGATGATGATACGATCGACAATGATATCTAATTGGTACTTTCCTTTTGGTGCTTTGATTCCATCTTCTAGAGAAACCATTTCACCATCAAGGCGAGCACGGGTAAATCCCATGGTCTGAAACTTACTTGAGAGTTCTTTAAACTTAATA
>JBEIPV010000064.1:0-17243 GCA_040376855.1 Bacteriovorax sp. | reverse complement strand
TTTATTACAACTTGAGCTTTTAACAGCGTGACTGAATACTTACGTCAGATATTTTTTGTTTAGGACCTTTCTCATCTTGAATTGAATCCCGAAGGACTCAAAATCTTTTATCTATATTAGAATTTTAAAGAACAAATTTTTTACCAACAGCGAAATGTTTCGTTCGCTCTAGAAGCTCGTTTGCTTGGCTGGTGAGAGGCGATAATATAGAACCCGAATTAACTCGTCAATAACTTTTTTTCTTTTTCTCATCTTTTTTTTAAAAAAAATTATTTTAAATTAAAACCTGCCTTTGAAGTCGCGTCAATTAGTGCGATTTCTGCTTGTTTTAAGAACTCTGACGTTAAAGTTTGTGCTTCATCGGCAAGTGTCGCGCGAATCGTTACAAATTTCTTATTTTCATTGGTAAAAATATCTAAAATCTCCACGTTTTTAAGCTCTTTCAGCTTAACTTTTTTGCAAGAATTCAGAACCTCAGAAGCTAGTGTCTCTATATTAGCAACAACAGTCCAATCAAAAGTAGAACTTGGGAATTTGCTAAGAGGTTTGTATTTAGTTTTATCTTTTGCAGAGAAATTCTCAAACATAGATAGATCAAATAGAGCGATTGTCACGTGTCCTTTGATTTTTAGGTTACGTAATACCAATGGGTGTACAGAGAAAACCACTCCGTGGAATTTTCCCATCACTCTGATATTTTGGTATTCGAAAGGGTGATTACCAATCCACTCTGTAGGGATTAGAGGGTTTTCAAACTTAGCGTTTCTCTCTACGAATTCAGGAGTAACGTTTAATCCACTTAGAAGATTAGTTACAACGTTGATCATATCTACATATGGGTTTTTATCTTTATCAACGAAGACTGCACCTAAGTGAAGAGCTTCTTTTGAGAAAGTTTTTTCGTCTGCAGTGTACGCTCTTCCTAGTTCGAAAAATCTAAAGCGTTCGAAATTTTTCGTGTTCACTTCACATACTTCTAGAAGACTTGGAATAAGACTTGGTCTCATTAGGTCGTGGTCTTGAGATAATGAATTAATTAGCTTCAATGGAGTTGTTGTAGGCCATGAAACGCGCTTTAGAAGTGACTCCCCGATAAGTGGGTACGACATAACTTCGAAAGCTTTCCCTTGAAGAGTCATGAAGTCACGCACTCTACGTTGAACTTTTTGTAGTTCAGTTAACTTCACTGGAGAAATTCCATCTAATGGAGATTTTGGAGAGATGTTATCATAACCGATAATTCTTCCTACTTCTTCGATAAGATCTGCTTCTTGTTCTACGTCTTTAGTTGAACGGTAGCTTGGTACTGTTACAATTAAGCTCTCACCTTTCTTTTCAGTGTGGAAATCAAGGGCACTTAGAATTGATAGTAGACGCTCTTCAGTTAAATCGTAACCTAATACGGTTTTAATTTTCTTTAGAGATGTTTCCACTTTTAAAACTTTTGTTTCTGCTAGATTTGCGCCTGCGTACTCTGCTTTTCCGACAACCTTAGCTCCCGGGCAAATTTCCTGGATTAGTTCTAGAGTTCTTAGAAGCGTGCGCTCTGTAAGCATTGAATCCAGAGTTTTTTCGAAACGTTGAGATGAATCTGTTCTTAGACCTAAACGAGTTGAAGTACGGCGGACCATCGCCGCTTTCCAGTTAGCAACTTCGATGAAGATGTTTTTTGTTTTTTCGCTAACACCTGAATTTAATCCACCCATGATACCAGCTAATACCAGCGGGCCATTGCTATCAGAGATAACAGTGTCACCTGCAACTAACTTGCGATCTACTTCATCTAGAGTTTTGAACATTTTGTCTGATGATAGTTTGCTAATTACCACTTCAGATCCTGCGATTAAGTCGCGGTCGAAAATGTGTAATGGCATTCCCAGTTCAAGCATCACGTAGTTTGAAACGTCGACTACGTTATTGATTGAGCGAAGACCACATGCTTTTAGGCGGGCCTTCATCCATTCTGGAGACTCTCCGACTGTCACATTGTTCATTGATAGACCGAAGTATGAAAGTCCGGCGCTATCGCCGTCGAAGCGTACTGAAACTGGAGATTTATCTGCAGTGTAGTTTTTCTTTAAGTTATCACTCCACTCTTTTGTGAAACGGTTTTTTAGTGGAGTTTCGAAAATCGCTGAAAATTCGCGAGACAGGCCAAAGTGACCCCATAGGTCTGGTCTGTGAGTTAGTGACTTATTGTCGATATCTAGGATCGTATCTTTCTTCATTTTGAAGAAAGTCAGCATGTTCATTCCTAATGGAGCGTCCGGGCCTAATTCCATGATTCCTTCTGATTCTTCAGCGAAACCTAATTCTTCTTCAGAACAAAGCATTCCTTCAGATAAAACTCCGCGGATTTTTTTAGCTTCTAATAAAAGACCGTTTGGAAGTTTAACCCCTAATGGTGCATATGGGATTCTGATTCCCACTTTTACGTTGCTGGCGCCACAAACGACTTTTCTGATGTCTGTGTCTGAGATTTTAAACGTAACTAAATTTAACTTGTCTGCTTCCGGGTGTTTTTCGAAAGAGATGATTTCAGCGATCACGATTTTTTCTAAGTGTTCGCCTACAGTGATAACGTCTTCCACTTCAGCAGTTGCGAGTGTGAAGCGGGTGTAGATGTCTTTCGCTGGCAAGTTTGGGACATCTGTGAAATCGCGGATCCAATCAATTGAGATAAGCATATATAGTTCCTAAAAGTTAAAATAATTTAAATTGTGAGTTAAAACGTAGGTCGCCGCTTTGAAGATGGCGGATATCATCGATTCCGTATCTCATCATAACTAAGCGATCAAGACCCAGACCAAAAGCGAATCCGTTGTATTCGTTTGGATCAATGCCACCTGCACGAAGAACGTTTGGATGAATCATCCCGCATGGAAGTAATTCGACCCATCCCACTTGCTTACAAACTGAACATCCTTTTCCGCCGCAAATAAGGCAGCTGATATCTAATTCAAAACCAGGCTCTACGAACGGGAAGAAACCTGGACGAAGGCGAACCTCAACGTCTTTTTTGAAGATTTCTCTAAGGATTGTTTTCATAAAATAAATCAGGTTAGCAACAGAGATGTCTTTTCCAACCATCATCCCTTCAAGTTGAGTGAAGACCATTTCGTGAGAAGCATCTGTTCTCTCAGAACGGAAAACAACTCCCGGAGCGATAAATCTGAATGGAGGTTTACGAGAAAGCATTCCGCGAACCTGGATATTACTTGTGTGAGTTCTAAGTAAGAATTTTTTTGTATCTGCTGGAGTATTTTGTGGGTCGTGGAACCAGAAAGTATCCTGCATATCGCGAGCTGGGTGATCAGCAGGGATATTTAGTGCTTCGAAGTTGTGGAATTCGTCTTCGATATGTGGCCCATCTAGAACATCAAATCCCATTGAAAGAAAAATATCCTCAATTTCTTGCTGGATGATAGTTCTTGGGTGGAAACCACCACTCTTAATAGTTTTTGTTTGGATGTTATCTGTTAAGCTGATATCGATTCTGTCAGCGGCCAGTTTCTTGTTAATTTCTTCTATTTCGATTTTTGAAAGTTGAAGAGCAGCTTGGTCGTTGATGAAATCTTTCAACTCATTTGCTTTAGGGCCGAAAGCTTTACGCTCTTCAGGGTTCATATCCTTAAGAGATTTTAACATTTCAGAAACAACGCCGGTTTTACCAACGAACTCTGATTTGAGATTTAATATATCGGCTTCTTTGTTAAGCGCTGCGAGCTTTCCAAGAAAGTCCTGTTTTACTTTTTCCAGATCGTGACTCATGAAATTTTACCTTTGAAAATTGGTGGAATTTTTAAGACAAAATTTTTTCATGACGCCATGAATTTGGCAAGGCAAACGGCAGAAATAAAAAAGGGCAGATTACACATCTGCCCTTCTCTTATATGATAATTTTGATCTAAATATTAAAGTTTAATTGGATTAACTTTTTTTGAGAGCTATTTTGAGTAAGCCTCTAACTCCTACTGTTTGAACAAGTCCTCCCGAGGTGTCTGTACAAAACTCACAAATGAATGTCGTTTTAGTTAGCCGGACAATTTTGAGATACGTTACGGACCCAAAGACTCCTCCCAAAGATCTGATACCTTCTCCCAATGACTGTGCTCGCCACACAACCACCGACCCGTTCGTCTAACGAAGAAAGCGATCTTTTACCGTTTCGGCAACCTAATAAACCACTAGAACACCATGATAATGTCCCTTAGGTCTTAAGCTTTGCTCTGATCCCCTTTCGAAAATCATCGCCCTTTTCCACGGGTTTATCTTAGGGCCCATAAGCCGTAAGACAACCAGAGAATAGCGCACTGCACTAAGAATGTCAAGTATTTTTTACAGGTTTGAGAAACTTTTGTAGGGCCCCAATGAAACCCTAATGATTCATCTTTTTAGCAAGCTGATCATAGAAATGGTGAAGCTCTTTTAGGTCTACAGTAGCAGTTCCCTTCTTGGCGACAACAACACCTGAAGCACAGTTTCCAATCCAAGCTGCTTCTTCCAGAGATGCCCCTGCAAGCAGTGATGATGTCAGTGCACTGATGGCCGTATCACCTGCTCCGGAAACGTCGAAGACTTCGTTGGCCACAGTTGGGATAATTTTCATCTTAGGTTGATTTTTAACATCTAAAAGCGCCATACCATCAGCACCTAAAGTAATAACCAGCATATCGAGAGACAGTTTATCAACCAGGATTTCTGCCATCTTTTCAAGATTATTTTCTTTGTAACCAAGGCTTGCCACCATGGCCTTTGCTTCTAATAAATTAGGCTTTAAAAGATTAGCTCCTTTATAGAACAGCGGAGGAGTTGATTTCCCCGGATCGACAGCGACTAACTTTTTTTCTTCTTTAAATTTTGCAATTAAATAAGCAATTACATTTTGAGTCAGTGACCCTTTCGCGTAATCTTCAATGATGACAGCAGCGTGAGTTTTAGCAAACTCATCAAAGCGCGCGATTAATTTTTTTTCAGTTTCTTCGTTAATGTAATCAGATGATTCGTAATCAATACGACAGATTTGCTGAGTGTTCGTTGTCACTCGCTCTTTAAAAATTGTAGGACGAGAATTCGTTCTGACAATTCCCCACGTATTAAGCTTTTCATCTTCTAGTAATGTATCAAAGACATTGGCGTTGCTATCTTCACCAACCACTCCACACAAAGTTGACTGGACTCCCAGCGTTTTTAAATTGTGAGAGATATTGGCCGCAAGGCCTAGCTTCAACCATTCTTTTGTCACTTCTAAAACAGGCACTGGTGCTTCAGGAGAAATTCTTTTTACTTCACCAAAAGTGTATTTATCAATCCCAACATCGCCTACGACAACGATAGGATCAATAGAACTAAATTTATTTGTAATATCTGTGAAACGTTTTAGAGTAATTAAGTTTTTCATTATAATTCCATAATTGCTGTGGCCTGCTTAACCACATCTTCCACTTCAATCTTACCCATACATTCATAATATGGACAGGCCCTTTCAGCGCATTTTTTTACTTCGCCGCAAATAACGTCAGGAACCAGTATTTTTGTTTTATCAGTGTTTTTTGAAATCGGTCCCCAGCGCAGGGCCGACTGAATCTTAATTGGTGAATAAAGCCCGACTACCGGCACACCAAGAGCGGCCGCAATGTGAGTCGTTCCCGTACTTGGCCCTACAAATAAAGAGGCCTGACTTAAAACAGTCATGTACTGGCGAAGGCCATTTTTAATTCCGTTAAAATAGAAAATTCTATCCTTTAAGAACTCATTCGTTTTTTGATCAAGGATTTCTTTCATTCCTTGTAGGTACAATTTATCACTCGGTGTGTGAGAAACGACAAACAGAAATTGTTCTGGAAATTTTTGTTCCAGCTTTAAAATCAATCTTCCGTAATTTCGAGATGACCAGTTTAATGTGTGGCCTGTCATTCCCGGATGAATGAAGATCATTTTTCTACCAGGAGTAATTCCTGCATCTTTTAAATCAAGATTGAATTGCTCCAATCCTGCAGTAATTTCTTCCGGAGTTAAAACGATATCCGGTGAGTATTTGTTTTTATCGAGATAGTTATATTCGATCCCCATCGGGGCCAGAAGATTTAGATTATACTCCATCTCATGCATAGAGACCATCGAGCGCTTTTGTCTGGTACCTTTATTTAAGAATAAATAAGTATGCCAGCGGGATTTAAGTCCACCTCTAAAAGGAACTCTGGTAAGCCATGCTACAAAATTGGGAAGGTATCCACCGCCAACATAAAAAAAATGTGTCGGTTTTATTTCGCGAAAAAGTTTTAAGATTTCTCTGATCTTTAAATAGAAGCGGGCATTGCGGTGATAAATTCTGACTTCGTCTATGTAGGGATGATTTTTGAAAACATCAGCAGACTTAGCAGCGATCAAAAAGATAATTTTTGCGTCAGGGTGTTTATCTTTAATCATCTTCGCCATTCCTGACGTGAGAATTGAGTCCCCTATGGCATCTGATCTATTGATCAATACTTTCATAATTTAAAACCGAGATGAGCTGCTCTGAATTTAACTTCGTTTGAAAGAATATTTATGGTGTCGGCCAGATTAAGATCGGTTGTATCAAGCAACATAGCATCGTCTGCTTTTTTTAATGGTGCCACAACTCTATTCATATCTGTTTCATCACGCTTTCGTACATCGGCCTTAATTTGCTCGAGAGTGATACTGTTATCCCCGCCTTCTTGAAGTTGTTTTAATCTTCTAATGGCACGGATATCAACAGAGGCCGTGATAAAAAATTTGCAGAATGAATTAGGAAAAACCACTGTTCCAATGTCACGTCCTTCCATCACACAGATTTTATCCAATGCCAAGGCCCTCTGGAAATCCAGAAGGTATTTTCTCACTGAAGGAAGTTGAGAAATGATTGAGGCCAGTTTTGAAACATGGTGCTCGCGAATTTTTTCAGTTAAGTCTAATCCATTAATACGGATAAGAACTGTAGGTGAAACACCGTAATCCATTTTAATAGAATCAAGAAAACGAGTAAGCCCTTCTCCTTCTACTAATTCGATTTTTTGTTGATCAGCAAAAAAACCCAGTGCGCGAAACATAGCGCCTGTATCGATATACAAAACGTTAAGTGCGCGAGCTAATTCTTTAGCAACAGTTGATTTACCAGATCCGGAAGGTCCATCAATGGCAATAACCTGAGAATACTCAGAGGACTCTAAATTTATAGTTTGAGACATAGGGTAAAATATCCATGAAAAAATTCAATCGTATAAATCTAGCAGACCAGCATGATAAAAAAAGACGCTGTGAAGTACTTGTAAGGAATTAAAAGAGATCAAACTAGAATTTTGCGGCCAGATTCTCTGAAGTAGATTGAGGAAATAAAGAAATTAACTTCTCTTCCATTCTTAAACCTTGCTCAGAATACACGTATGTACCTTCATAAGGATGCGGACGAAGTTTAATTATTTTTGAAAAATTTTGTGAAAGTGCCGTGTATCTGTCTTTAACTTTAACTAGATAAGAGAAGTTATTCACATCTAGACTATTTTCATTCAGACGGTTTCTTAGCTTCTGAGGTCCGATGTTATACGCAACTGTCGCAAAACGATAATTCATACGAAAGTTTTGCAGTAGCTTTTTTAAATAAAAAACGCCGACTTCAATATTTTTTTCAGGATGATAAAGATTTTCTGAAACCTGGTCTTCAGTTAACGTTATTTGCATTAATTGATAAAGATGTTGTGCCGTATCAGGCTTAATCTGCATCAAACCACGAGCATTTTTTGGACTCACGGCCGTCAGTTTAAAATTACTCTCAACCATAATGATGGAAACAATCCAAAATGGGTCCATTTGATATTCAACAGAGAGATTTAAAAGCGCACCCAGATAAGGCTTAATTTGTCCCTGGGCCTCTGGAGTTAATGAAGACATCAACAGCTCTTCAAATTCTTTTTTAGGCAGTTCGCTCGCTCTCTTTAAAGGAAGAGTGGCATCGAAGGCCTGAGGGAGCCCTTCGTAAGAATAGCTAGCAGGCGCAACGGCCGGCAGTGGGCCATAAGGAAGCAGCCCAACTTTTTCTAATCTTTCAATGCGTACATCCGCAACGTATCCGGCGACTCCCCAGAGACTACCCAAAACGATAGAGATGCATAGGCCTTTTAAAAACTTCATGGGCCATATCTACCCAAAAGGTCTGAACCAAGTCTAGACATTAGATGTCATCGGGAAATATTTTCATTGGGGAAGGCGTCACTGCATTATCAATAATTACTTCCCTTTATCGAAAGGCTGCGCCTATAATTAAGGTCTTACTTTTTTATCACAAAGGCCAACATATGAGTTCATCACTAAACTTTAATCGTTTGAAATCATCACAATCACTTTATTTGAGACAACACAAAGATAACCCCATTCACTGGTGGTCATACGGTCCAGAGGCCTTAGACTATGCTCAGAAAACCAATAAGCCGATCTTTTTATCGATTGGATACTCTTCTTGTCACTGGTGCCACGTTATGGCCCATGAATCTTTTAGCGACCAAGGCGTTGCTGATTTTTTAAATGAGCACTTCACTTGTATCAAAGTAGACCGCGAAGAATTTCCGGATATCGATAACTATTATCAAAAGGCCGCACAACTTTTTGGTAGCAATGGCGGATGGCCGCTATCTGCCTTTTTACTTCCAGACACAAGACCTTATTATGTTGGAACATACTTTCCACTAGTTTCTAAAAATGATGCCCCTAATTTTCCAGGGTTAATCAGAGAATTGAAACGCGCTTACGATCAGGAACAAGAACAAGTTTTAAATAATGCTGTTCAGGTGACTGAGTCGATTAGAAAAGGAAACACTCCTCCGGGTGATGTTCAGTTCGATGGACACTTCCCTCCACCAAATGCTGTTCTTGATGCCGTTAAAGAATTCAGAGATGAGACATGGGGTGGATACGGAACAGCTCCCAAATTTCCAATGTACGCTTATTATGAGTGGGCATTAGAGCAAATGTTGGAAGGAATGGTTGCTAAAGAGCAAGGCGAATTCATCGTCAACTCTCTGGAAAAAATGTTAATGGGTGCTATGAATGACCACGCTCGTGGTGGAGTTCACCGCTACTCTACTGATGAGAAATGGTTAGTGCCTCACTTTGAAAAAATGCTTTATGATCAGGCAGGTTTTTTGAAAGCGATGACAAAACTAAGTTTAGTTTATCCATCGCCATTAGTTTTCGACAGTATGATCAACACTCTTGATTACCTTGAAAATGAAATGCTCTCAGATGATAAAGATGGAATGAGACACTTCTTCTCTGCTCAGGATGCTGACAGTGAAGGAGTTGAAGGACTCTACTTCACGTTCTCAGAAACTGAGTTTGAAGATTTATTAAATGCTCACGATGATGCTGAGGAAACTCTGGGTAAAAATGTTGAGAAAATTAAGAAGTGGTTCCAGATTACTGAAAAAGGAAATTTTGAACACAATCTTAATGTCATTTCACTAAACCCAGACTTAAAAGAAGAATACTACCAACAAGCGAACTGGGACATCGTTAGAAAAGTTCGTCGTGCCATTCTAAATGAAAGAAAAGACCGTATGCCGCCGGCAACTGATAACAAAGGTGTTGCAAGCTGGAACTTCATGCTGATTACAGCACTAGTAGACGTTGTTCAGTATTCACAAATTGATGTTATTAAGAGAATGGCCTCAAACCTGATCAATACAACGATTGAAGGAATCTTTAAAACATTCCTGGTTGTATCGAACGAAGGAATGAAAATGAGACACACAACAACTGTTGAATTCTCTCATCCATACCTTGAAGACTTCGTCTTCTTTGCTGAATCACAGCTAAGACTTTATGAAATTTCTGCCAACGAAGTTTTCAAACAAAACTTTAAAGATGCACTAGGATTCTGTACGAAAGAATTCTTAAACGACAACAATATGTCGACGAGAGCAAAATTTGCTGAGCATATGGAACTTTATCCAAATCAAGACTATACCGTTTTTGATGCTTCATTTAAGTCTCCGGTAGCAACTTATGTTTCTTTAATGAGAAGAGCTGCGGTTTTATTTTCTGACCGCGACTATACTGACACGATCACTAATCTTAAAGACCTGGTGACGAATACTGTTTTAAAAGTGAACCCGGTAAGTGCCGGTGAATCGCTGCGCGCTCTTACTTATCCGGCAGAAGCTTACAGAGTGATGAAGCTGCCAAAATCATGGGCACAAAGAGAAGAGTTTATTAAATTCATTCCATTTTTCCTGCCAAGATTTGTGCTTGATTATCACAATGACAGCAATGAAACTTACGAAATCTGTACGATGAATGCTTGTGAATTAAAAGGCGAAGGCCTTGAAGAGTTCATGAAAGTTTTAACACCGGCGCAGGAATAATGAATATGAGCTTTAGACCTTTAGATGGAATGACAATTATTGATTTAAGTCACAGGCTACCAGGCCCTCTGTGTGGAAAGATCCTTACAGACCTGGGAGCTAACGTGATTAAAATTGAAGACCATGTTTTTCAGGATCCGTTTAATTCGGGATTGTTTGCCAAATTTGATACGAGTTTTTTATCTTGGTATGCCAACTTAAACAGTGGAAAAAAAATCGAGAGATTTGATTTCAACAGTCCTGCCGATCAGGAAAAAATTCATAAGCTAGTAGTGAATGCTGACGCTGTTATTTTAGGAATTCCAGGAAAGACACGTGAGAAATTAAAAGTCACTGATGCAGATTTAAAGTTAGCTAAACCTTTTGTAGCGATTGAACTCCTTGCTAGTGCGAGCGAGAAAAAATCAATGCATGATCTAAATGCCATGGCGATGACAGGATTACTTTCACTATATGTTTCTGGTAGAAGTGAAAAAATTATTGATCCACCCTTTTTACCAATTGCAGGAATCAGCTTCGGCCACAAAGGTGCGACAGATTTACTTGCAGGTTTTATCAAAGCAACTAAAGTGAATCAAACTCAGTTTGTTAAAACTTATATGGATCAAGTGACAGAAGAAATCCTTGGGATCTTCTGGCCCGAGGCCGATAGAAAACTTGGCAAGAGCAAATTCCTACACAATGGAGTCTACCCTTGTTACTCGCTCTACCAGACCAAGGACAAAAAGTATGTTGCACTGGCGGCGGTCGAAGAAAAGTTCTGGGTGCGCTTTACAGATGTCTTTAACATCAAAACTGAGCTGGATCGCTTCCACCATGAGGACTCTAAGCTCTTTGATGTGCTGGCAGAGTCTTTTTCAAAACTATCTCAACAGGAAATCGCGGATAAGATCCATGGCGAAGACCTGTGCCTTTCAATCATTAACTAGTATCAAACTGGCCCATTTTCATGAATGACACTAACGGGATGGGCCACGAATTGTACTTTTGACACCAAAAGAGTCGGTTTTGCCCCAATATCCGAGCAAAACAGTTGGCACAAATCCTGTATATATACGATCAAGAAACAACGGTCATGGATTGATCGAATTAATCAGGAGGTCAATTATGAAGGGATTCATCGTATTCGCATTATGTTTTCTATCACTTGGAGCTCAGGCATCTATGGAAATCATGCCACAGCGCATCGCGGCTCTTAAGACGCACTCGGGAAAAACTATTCGTAATTTGAGCTTGCAAGAAAGTACTAAGGTGCTAGAATCATTGGAAGCTGATGAGAACATCGAACTTCGCGATGAAATCATCTACCCTGAAGAAGTTTCAGAGGTGGTTTTGAGCAAATTGACAAATGTTCAAATTACTGAGAAAAGACCGAATCAGAATGATTATAATTAATTTTTAGGGCGCCAACCCTAAAATCCTCCGAAAGGATAGTGTTTGTTGTTGTGTGAAGGGCCCGCGAAAGCGGGCTTTTTATTTTCTGATAATCACTCTTACTAAATCGCATCTAGAATCTTCATTTTCAAAAATCAAATCTCTTACAATCATAAAATAAATAATCTTAAAACCGTAAGCTAGAATTTCTTCTTCGAGATCTCTTGCTGCTACAACGTACTTACCTGGAAGATTCACAGGATTTCCGGAAGGTGCAACCATCATCTCAAAAGCACCGATACCATCAGGTCTAATTGCGCTTAAAATATTTTTAAAAGCATTTCTTCTTTCATCTTTATCGGTAATACAGTGAAGACAGTGGGAGTCAAAAACAAGGTCGTAACCTTCACTCTCCAAGCAATCAGGTTTAGTGATATCCATTTCAAGATAGTTAATCGCTGAATGTACCTGGGCCTTTTTTATGGCCACCGAAGAAAAATCCACTGCCGTAATGATCGTTTTATCCAGACCTAATTCTTCTTCAAAAAGAGACTTTGAACCTGAACCTAAATCGAGAATTTGAGCTTTTTTAGGTAAGCGTTTTTTGACTTCTGTTTTAAAAAAATTCAATAGGCTTACAGAGTAAGTACGCTCACTCTCATTGGTATAAACCTGATTAAATAGTTCCAACGAATTCAAATCTATCATCTCTTGAAAAAGCGGCCGGTGAATTACCTAGTTCATTTTCAGGAACACTGCCCTTGAAATATTTAAACCAGTAATCGTAGTGCTTATTATAGCTGATAATTTGTGGAATCGTTTTTTCTGTCAGGAAATTATCAATAAATTTTGCAATAAACTCTGAGCAATACAACATCTCCTGCCCTTTCGCATTGTAATTGTCCCAAATGTATTTTGAATCAAACGGAGCGCCTTTATAGTTTTCATTGAAAACTTCCAGCATCTTTTTTTCTAGCAAGTTTTTTTGTCCAGCTGACAACTTTTTTAATTCACGAGCTCTGTAAACGTGAACAAATGTTTTAGGCGTAATGTTGCGGGTAAAATCGGCAAAAGAATAAAGGGCCACGCTTCCTAATGACTGAGCAATCGTGATTTTTTTATCCTGATCAATGACCACGATACCTGAGTGTGAAAAAAGAGAATTGGTCTCTGATTCAATCACACGGCACTCCATACAGTTCAGTGATAAAAGAACCACGTCACCTGTCTGAAGGTCATTCACGGTTAAAGCAAATGAGTTGAAGGATAGTAATACAAATAAAGAAAGAATAAGTGTTTTCATGGGCGCAACCTAACATAATCTCTACTTTATTGCCTACTTTTTCTGTCAGCTACCTGCATTTTTTATAATCTTTATCCTATTAAAATTTAAGGTTTTCTCTTCTTAAAACCGAAAAGACAAGAGCGAAATTATTTAAACCGTATAATGGAAAATATGTATCAATTTAATTGTTTACTAATTCTTCTAACTTTGGCCGTGACTCCGTTTCATGCTTACGCTGATCCCGACTCCAAGGCCGAAGCTAATATGGCAGCTCAAATGTCGGCATGTTCGGCAAACTCTGCAATGGAGTGGAGTTCAAAACTTAATCGTTGCGTAGGAAAAGTGGCCGCTCGTGCAGTTCGAAATGAATCAAAAGCATGTAATGAGCTTACCGATGTTGCTGCTAAAGAAAAATGTCATCTGGCCATTGCTGAAAAAAGCACTGGGCTTTCTGCTGATCCAGAAAAATTAAATCAAGGTGGAACAACAGGATCTATGTTGCTAAACGGGTCCATTGCCGCGGCCTACGCGATCATTGCTCTTATCAGTGAAAAAGGCATAAGCGGTTTGACCAGCGGATGCACATCAAAAAAAATTCTGGGTGTCACTTCAGTTGCAGGTCTCGCCTCTGATGCCTATTTAAAAATGAGCGCAAAGAAAAAAGTTAAAGAGCTTGAAGATAAGTATGCTTTGGATAAAACCTCTTCTGCTTATGAAGCTCAGGTTAAGGCACTTGAGTACTTAAAAGAAGAACAGGAAACTGTTGTCAAAATTTCTTCTCTTGAGAAAAAAAGAAATATGGCCTTGATGGCAGGTTATGGAGCAGCGGCTGCTTTTGCAGCTTATGAAATTGCTTTTCCTCCGGCCAGTGGGCCATGCAATGATCCAACGAAACAAAACGATGGCCCAAAAATAGAGGCCAATAAATCACCACCCTCTAAAGCAAGTGAGCTTGGTGCCGGAAATGCTTCAGAACAAGTTGAGGCCGCCATGAAGAGTGTGAAACAATGATAAAAACAACACTCATCTTATTGACGTTTATGATGGTAACTTTAAATCAAAGTTATGCTGATGCTGTGACGACAGCTGCAAAGGCGACTGCTCCAGCAGCTGAAACTGGTTCAATGGCCAAAGTTGAAAATTTCATGAACAGCTCAGTTGGTGTTTTAACCATCGCTGGTATTGCCACTGTCTTCTCAGGAATTCTTTATAAGGGTGCCGCTAAACAAGAAGAAGAGTCCAAGGAAAATATCAAAAAAATTGATAAAATGATTGCGTCGTTTAAAGACTCTTATTCTGGTTACTGCCCTAACGGAAGAGAAGTTCTTACTGATCCTGCTTGTTACTGTTACACTGACGATGGCAAAAAGAATACGGCTAGAACCAACTCAAAGACCTGTATCGATCTTTGGGCGAAAACATCTTACAAAATTACCGGTGATGCTAATAACTATGGAATCGGTATCGCTGTCGAACCTGTTGGCTGTGTAAACCTGAATGGCGAGTTTGATGAAACATGTAAATGTAAAAAATTCGTTGATGCTAAAGGATCAAACGCTTGTCAAAAAGGAACGTCTATCACTTTACCAAACGATGCTTTCAGCACTGGTCTGGCGACAGGTACAGGTGTGAATGAAATTTTAAAATACACGGCCAATTCAATTAATGGAAATCCCCGCTTCGATCTTCTTGGAACAGGAAATTTAAACGCTAATGCACTTAAGGCCAGACAAATTAAAACGCAATTAGCTGCCAAAATTGAAAAAGAACAAAATATAAAGCTGCCTGAAATTGATGAAAAAAATGCTGGTAAATATGCCGCTGCTTTAATCGGACAAAACAATATTGATAACGCCATGAAGTCCGGTTCAGGAGCGATGAATATTGGAAGCTCAAGATCAGACAACCCCGCTGTCGAAAATATTTTAAAAACAGCTCAGGCCAAGGCCGGTTTGGAAATTTCCGGTGGTAAAGGTCTCGATGCTAAAAAATCAACTAAAAAGAATTTAAGTCTAAATTTTAGCGACAACTCTGGAAGTGTTAGTGCCGGCCAGGTGATTCAAAGTTTTCCTGAAGAAGGTGCAAAAAACTATAAGTATAAAAATAGTGATATCAGCACCAATGAAAGTGCTTCTATTTTTGAAATCATCTCGAATCGTTATGTTCAATCTGGTTTAAGAAGATTATTTGAGAACTAAGGCTCTACGTGCTCTTCCAGACCTAGGGCCTTAAGCCATTGCTCGTTTGGAGCAATTAATTTTCTCGCGCTAAGATCCATCATTCCCACAGAGATTGTTAATGTAGAAGCAACCTTGCCGTCTTCTCTGATCATCTTTTGATCGAGGATCATGACGAACTTATTTCTCATTTCAGGACGGGCCTGTGAGATGATTTTAATTTTCTCGCGATTTTTTAGTTCGCTCTTAAAAGTTAAATTTAAATCTAATAAAACCGGGCCGATTTTTGTTTCTAAGATCTCTTTCATCCCCAGATTATTTTTAGTGATGAAATCCCAACGTGCTTCTTCATACAACTCTAAATAGACGGCGTTGTTGACGTGTCCAAAGGTATCCAAATGATGTTCTAAAATGGTGAGTTCGTACTCATAAACAGGATTGGCCATAAATAGATTCCTATAGGGAGAATGCCTACAAAATCGGGCATATTTTTAATCTGATTGAACTCTACTTTAAAAGATTTTGTACTACATTCCAAGGGGTTATTTAGACTATACCGCTACCTGAGTATTAAACTCAAGAAACTACAGGGATTGACCGATAAAGAGACGTATAATTTCCTAAAGACCACATATGGTGAAAAATATGAAAAACATTTTTTTAATTTCGGCCCTGATGATGAGCTTTAATGTTAAGGCCGATCCAGCAACTTCAGGTCAGTGTTCTGCTAAGTTAAAAGAAGAGGCCGGATATGCCAGCACACAAGGTAGAGATGGAGCTTATCCTGGTTCTGAAAATTTTTATAACTGCGATAAAATGGCACGTGGTCACTTCAAAGATCTTTATAAATCTGCTGGTTCAAGAAATCCAAATTTCAACTGGACTAAGTATATCGCTGCTGCTTGTGCTGATGTATGTGATAAAAAAGAAGAATTTCAAAAATGTAAAGATACGACAACTGAAAAAGCACGTGCCTGTGAATCTGTAATCTATGTCATGAGTTACTACGATAGAGATTGGAATGATGAAGAACAGATTCAAAAAGTATCAGCGTCTGCTCCGGCCCAGGGACAAGCACAACAACAACAACAAAATGGAGCTGCGGCCATCGCCTCTTCTTCAGCAATTAAATGTAAATCAGAAGGAATTGAAACTCTCGATTATGTGGCCTGTAAAAAATTTGCGACACAACTTGATATCATCGATGCAGTTCAAACAGCAGCACAAGGTGCGCAGGAATTAGTTTATGCCGACAAAATGATGGATGCTTCTGCAAAGTATGCTAAAGAAGAAAACTCTGCAACGGGTGCCCTGAAAGCAACCGGTGAATCACTTGAAAAACAACAAGACATGTATCAACAAAGAACAGCAGTTGATGCTACCAAGCTTGCTTATATGTACAGTATCTACAATGACATGCCTAAAACTGAAGACATCGTTGCTAAATGCGATAACATTGGTTCAATCAGTGGTGATACAACAGGTCTAGGGAAAATTGACAAAAATGTTTGTCTTAAGGCCGTTAGAGCTGGACAAGGTGGCTTCGCTCTAGCACAAAATCAATCACAACGTGATGCCATGAAAAGTAAACTTATTACCATTGCAACTTCCGCTGGTAGTAACGCTATTTTAGCAAACCTTCTGGGAAAAAGAGCCGATGACGTTAAAGATGCCATTGCCCAAATTGATGACTTCAAACCTACTGACCCTACTCTAATAACAGAAGAAGATGCACTAACAACTTACTGTAAATTAAATCCTGGTGTTGAAAAATGTTTAACCCAAGATTTATCAAGAACGTTTGATACTTTAAACGATAACATCATTACTTTTGGTGAAGGTGGAACGGGAACAAGCTATGGTAACAGCAATGGTATCAATCCTGGCGCTATCACTGATACCGGAACTGATTCTACAAAAAGAACAAGTGTAGCACCAGTAGGATCGATTATCGCTTCAGCAGCTAAAGACAATTCGATCGAAGCTTCATCGGCCGCAACAGTTTCTGATGGGAAAGCACCATCAGGT
>JBEIPV010000063.1:0-17472 GCA_040376855.1 Bacteriovorax sp. | reverse complement strand
GGTCCTATGGGACCACTTTGTGAAATCGAATCACTTTTTTCGTGTTTTGGTTCTATAGGGGCAGAGTTTTTTGAAGATGGTTCTATAGAACCACTCTTTAAAATTTCTGCTGATTTTTTTGTATCTACACTACTCTCTTTTTCATTTCTCATTGGAGAAATCATTTTTTCAGCTGGTTCTATAGGACCAGGTCCGGTAGGACCGCATCCCAACTTCGAACCAAATGGTTCTATAGGACCGCCACTTTTTTCACCCGGTCCTATAGAACCAGTTTGTAAAAGTGGTCCCATAGGACCAGAAATTACTAGTGGTTCTATAGAACCACCTTCAATAGAATTGAAGTTAGCTTTCGCACTATTTTTTGTCTTAATTTTTGAGAAATCTACAGTAGAAACTTGAGAATCAAAATCCGATTTATCACTATGAGAAACGACTAAAAAGTCGAAATCTACATCAGAGAATTTTGCTAAATATTCAGCGTTTGTTTCATAAGGATTTACGATCAAAATCTTATAGAAAGATCTCGATAAAATATTCATTGCCCTATCGATTCCGATATTTTCAATAACGTCACTCGATTCACGAATCCCGGCCGTATCGACCAGCTTGAAATTGGTCCCATCAATGTGGATCACTTCCGAGACATAATCACGAGTGGTCCCCGCAATATTTGAAACAATTGATCGGTCATGTTTCAAAAGGATATTAAACAAAGAACTCTTACCTGCGTTGGTCTGCCCTACCAGGACAATTTCCGGAGAAAGCAAAGACGAGATATTTCCTTCGGTCCTAGTTTTTAGGGCCGAGATAAGTTTGAAGAATTTTTTAAACGAATCTTCGAAAAGTTTTTGGGTTTCTTCCACCCCAACATCTTCAGAAAAGTCGATTGAGATCTCGACGGCCGCTTTAAGTTTCAAATAAGCGTCATAAAGGGCCAAGTATTGGGCATGAAGGTCACCTTGCAGGATGTCTAGGCCTTGAGACAGCATCAAACTTGAGTTCGCGTTTAAAAGCATATCCAGGCCTTCTACTTGAGAAAGGCTTAGTTTCTTATTTTTTAGAGCTCGGTATGTGAATTCACCAGGAGCTGCTGCTCTCATTTCACCAAATTTTGTGAAAAGTTCTAGAATTCTTTGAATATTGAGCTGATTCCCATGCACAGATAGTTCTAAAACATTTTCACCTGTATAACTTCCCCCTTCAGGGAAGAAAACCAAGAGTCCATTGTCGTAAACTTTGTTCTCAAAAATAATATTTGTGAGATGTGATTTGCGATTTTCTGTTTTAGATAAATTGAATGAGAAAAATTTTTGAAGGTCTTGAAGATTTTTAAATCCAGAAATTCTGATGACTGCAATTGCAGTATTGGAACTAGTTCCAGTACTGCATGCAATTATAGTTTGATCATCTGTATAAAAATTCATAAGGCATGTAATAAACCTTAGTCAGCCATTTTGTAAACGATCATCTGCTGAAGAACGCCTACTACTGTAGAAACAAGAATATAAAGAACAAGTCCTGCTGGTAAGCTCTTCATAATGAAAGCGAAAATTACCGGCATAAACAGCATGATCTTAGCTTGTGTAGGATCCATAGTTGTTGTTGGAGTCATCTTCTGTTGAGCGAACATCGCAACGGCCATTAACACTGGTAAGATGTAGAATGGATCGTGGATACTTAGGTCGTGAATCCATCCGTAGAATGGAGCGCCTACTAGTTCAACTGAACTATAAAGAACTTTATAAATTGCGAAGAAAAATGGCATTTGCAGAAGTAATGGAAGACATCCAGAAAGTGGATTCGCTCCAGCTTTCTTGAATAGATCCATAGTTTCTTTTTGCATTTTTTGCGGTTCATCTTTGTACTTTTCTTTAATCTTTGCAAGTTCTGGTTGAATACCTTGCATCTTCTTCATCGACTTGAATGATTTGTACTGAAGAGGGAAAGTAATTAAACGAATAAGAATCGTAACAAGAATAATTGCAATTCCGTAGTTTGGAATAAATTTATAAACGAATTGAAGTGCTCTTAAAGTAGGCACAGCAAGGATCGCAAAAAATCCGAAGTCTACTGATAAATGTAGGTTATCTCCCAATGAAATTAGCTCATCGTAGTTTTTCTTTGTGAATACTAAATCAGCTGCAAATGTATTAGCTGCATTTGGAATTTCTACATACATTTGTCCTGCTTCAGTTGTTTTATAACGAGCTGGAGTTTCTTTCGGGAAAACTAATGCAAATAAGTGGAAGTTAAAATCAGTTCCAACCCAGTTAATATTTCCATCAACTTCTTTGTCGTCTCCAACTTCAATTGTTTTTACATCTTTAGTTAAAACAGAGTAGTGACGGATTTGACCGTTATCTAATTTCTTATTTTTTGCATCGAAAAGTAAGCGGTATTTGTAAGCTTTATCTGAGCTCATTGAAACGTGAACACGTCCGTTATCCTTAATGAAAGCTTCGAAATTTACACCATAATTAGGATTTGTTCCTACGATTTTATTCGGCCCTTCTTGAGTCATATTAAAGAATAAATCAAGTGCACCGTAATCAGTTACAACTTGAATCTTTAAAGGTTTTGCTGAATCAGAAAGAGACTTAAAATCAAAAACTGAATTCGGGTTTTTCATATCAACGATTGATAAATCATTGTTGATTGTGAATTCATATTGGTCTTTTTTAAGAGTGAAAGCTTGAATTGTAGTTGGTACAGTTTCAGCAGTTGCTGTTCCAGCGGCTAAAGTTGCATCGCTAGCTGCAGGTTTTGCAGTTAAATCAACAGGAGTTCCAGGAGCAGTTGTTGTCGCTGCTGTTGTTGCAGTAGCTACTGGTGTTTTTGGTGCGAAATAATACTGCCATCCAAAAAGAACTAATCCTGATAATAGGACAGCGATGAAAGCGCGTTTTTGATCTGTATTAAACATGAAATGGACTCCAAAAATAACGTTAAATTATTTTAATTAATTACTCTTCAGGAACTGGGTCATGCCCACCTTCGCAGAAGGGATGACATCTACAAATTCTCCGACATGAATACCACACTGCTCGTCCGATGGGAAACCGCTCGAAGCATTCTTTTGAATATTGTGAGCAGCTCGGATAAAAGCGACATTTAGGGCCAAATAGCGGGGAAATAAAATATCTGTAGAAGCGAATAATCCCAATAAAAATAAACTTCATGGATTGTTCCGCAACTTTAAATCTTCTAAGAAATGAAAATACTCATTGAGATTTTTTAGCAACGTAGCTTCTTTAACAGTAGATGATTCGGGCACGAGATTTCTCGACCATGAAACAACTAGTAAAATATCGTAGCCTAAAAATTTATAAGGAGATGTGCGGAAGAATTCACGCATAAGACGTTTTAATCTATTGCGGTCGTGTGACTTACCTATTTTTTTGGGTACAGAAAGACCTATTCTTGATTGATTATAAGAATTCTTTTTATAGTAAACTATCAGTGCGGCTTTTTTATAAGAAGAAGATCCGACCTTTAATTCATCGAAGTCTCGGGCCGACAGAAGTCGAAAGTTTTTTTCAAACTTACAGTCGGCCACAAGTATTACTTAGTGCTTGCAGATACCGTTAAACGCGCGCGACCTTTAGCTCTACGTGCTCTGATAACGTTTTTCCCACCAGGACTAGCCATTCTCTTAAGAAATCCGTGTACTCTTAATCTTTTTAGTTTCTTTGGTTGCCAAGTTCTTTTGCTCATACAGCTATCCTTTCTAGATCAATAATAATTTGAACTGATAGAACTATATTTTCTTTTATGAAAGGTCAATGACAAACGACGCGCGTTACATGTAAGAAAATGTAAAAATCTGTTTTCTTGCTCATAACTTTTGGGCCATGCTACAAAATGCTCTCACATTTCGGGCAGAAGATATTTCGGGGTTAATAATGGCGCAAGAGTTTCCATCTCAATTGATTAAACATTTTTTCTCTATCGGAAATGAAACTAAGCCTAATGATCACTTTTTTGGTCAATTCTCTAATGAACAGGCCTCTTCAAACAAGAGCACAGAAACTACAAATAGCGAGTCTGAGGACGAGCTAAGTATTATTAATCAGGAAGTTTTAAACCACCTGAGAACGATTGTGCCTGAATTAAAGTTCAGCACTTATTTTGAAAACTCATTAGAGCTTAAATCGATCTCTAATCAAAGTGCTACCTTTGAAGTGAGAACGGCTTTCATTAAAAAATCAGCAGAGCTATATAAAGAAGAGATTGCGAAATCTATCTATAATGTACTGGGAACTCAGTATGATATCGTAATTAACGCCAAGGATCAGTCTCAGGACTCGACTCCAAACTTCAGCTCAGCAAACTTTCATATTAAAGAAACGAATGAAAGACCAAAGACAACAGGGGCTGCAAAATTCACCCTGGATCTAACCCCTACTCGCGACGATTTAAAATCACGCGTGGATGCGGAATACATCGAGCACATGAATCCTAATAAATCAGGAATCAGAGTTGATAGATCTAAGACCTTTGATAACTTTATCGTGGGCCCGACAAACAACATCGCTCAAGCTGCTTCTAAAGCAGTAGCACTTAATCCAGGTAAAGATGGGAAATACCCTTCTTTATATATCCACAGTAATTCTGGTCTTGGAAAAACTCACCTTCTGCATGCAGTTGCCAACGAGATTGCTGAGAAACATCCAAGCTACAACATCTGCCTGATCACTACACGTGACTTCATGGAAGAGATGATTGGATTAATGAAAATTAACAAGATTAATGATTTCTTCAAAAAATATACGGAAAGAGTCGATGTTCTTATGATCGATGATATTCACGAGTTAAAAAACAAAGAAGGAACTCAGGATCAGTTTTTCCATGTGTTCAATGAAATGCATAATAAAGGAAAGCAGCTGATCTTCACGTCTGATAAAAACCCGAAAGAGATTACCGGGATTTCAGAGAGAATTAAGTCACGCCTTCAATGGGGTCTAGTTGTTGATATTCAACCACCTGATCTTGAAACGAGAATTGCTATTTTACGCCGTAAAATGGAAGCTCTGGATCTTTATATTAATGAAGACGTTCTAACTTTGATTGCTTCACGTATTAAAACTAATATTAGAGAGCTTGAGGGTTCACTAGTGCGTTTAAAGGCCGTAAGCGAGTTGATGAATGTAGAAATTGAAGTCGACCTCGTAAAAGAGCAATTAATGCTTCCTAATAGCGAGAACGAAAAAGAAATTACAATTGAGTCTGTGGCCAAAGCTACGGCACAATATTTCAGACTTCCACTAGCAGATCTAAAATCTAAGGGTAGAAACCAAGACATTACAAAGGCACGTCACGTGGCCATGTATCTTGCTAGAAAAGTTGTAAATGCAAAACAACAGGAAATTGGAGCCTACTTCGGTGGCCGTGATCACTCTTCTGTTATCCATGCTGTTAATACGATCTCAGATAAAGTTAAAACTGATTCATCGCTGTCAAAAGACATCAACGCCATCGAATCTAATCTTTAAAAAATTCTAAAATATAATTCGAAGTTATGAACATATGTGAATATGTATGTGCATAACTGCGTCTTATTAACAAAAGTTATCCACGGCCTATCAACGGCCTTTCCACGGCCTTATTCACATAACGGCCGAGATTATGGCGCACGGCCATGCGAAAATTAGCAATTTGTGGCCCTGGGCCAAATGACAACTTCGGGGCCTCACTTATCCACAAAAAGTTATCAACATTGTGGAAAAGGCCGTGGAAAACTTTTATGAAACGAGGCCCAATACTGCCCCTACAGGTTATCTATGAAGTAATGTGAGAAGGCCGTGGATAACTTGTGGATAAAAATCAAAATAAAGCGCGATTAAAAAGAATATCCGTTAGCATTTTAGAAATGTGGGAAAGTTATCCCAAAATATCAAGGTAAGGCCTTTAACTAAATCTATGAAATCAAAAAGCTTTTATATCTTTTCCACTTATCCACAGTGTAATAATAAAAGTATTAATAATATAAATATATATAAGACAAAGACGACTTCGACAGATCCACATTTGAATCCATAGTTTCACAATTTTAAATTTATTATTTTGTTAGCTTTTAGAATCTTCATTTAGACCCAATGAAGCTTGAATCAATGTTCCATTGTTGATAAAAACTTAATATACAAAATTTTGGAAAATGACCTATATGCTAATTAAAATTTCAGTTCATGAATTAAAAGAAACATTAAATAAAATCTTATCTGTAGTAGATAAGAAAAATACTCGTTTGATTTTAAACTTCATCCAGATCCAAGCATCTGGTAATAAGATTGAAATGACTGCAACAGATCTAGAAGTATCAGCAAAAGTAACTGCTAACTGTATTGTGGAAAAGCCAGGTGTATTTTGTGTAAATGCTAAAAATATATTTGATATCGTAAAAGAACTTCCAGAAAAAGAATTAACAATTGAACTTCCAGAAGGTTCAAATAATTTAAAACTAACGTGTGGATCAATTAACTTCACACTTCTCATTTATACAAGCGAAGAATTCCCTCACCTTCAATTTGGAACGAATGCTAATGAGTTTAAGTTAAATACATTTCAAATTTTAGAAATGATTAACAAAACATCACACGCTATCTCAAATGATGAAACGAGATTATTCCTAAGTGGTATTTACCTTCAAGAAATTGAAGGCAAGCTTAGAGCTGTAGCTACAGACGGTTTCAGACTTTCATTAGTAGAAACTGAATTATCAAACAATAAGATTGAAGCGCTGATTAATGGAATTATCATTCCAAAGAAAGGTGTAGCTGAACTTAAGAAAATCGCTGAAGCTTATCCTGATCATCAGATTGGAATTTCAGTTGATGAATCATTCATTTATTTGAACGCTAATAATACTTATTTATTAGCAATTAGATTGATTGCAAAAGAATACTTGAAGTATCAAGCGATCATTCCTAAGAAAACAAATAACCATGCTGACATTGATAAGAACTCTTTTTTAAATGCTGTAAGACGTATCAAGATTATGGCAAACGAAAGATCTAATGGTGTAAAGCTGATTATGAAAGAAGGCGAAATGACTGTCGCTGCAAATCACCCTTCTCTTGGGGATGCATTTGAAAAGTTCCCAATCAATTATTCTGGTAAAGAATTTGAAATTGGTTTCAACGCTAAATTCTTAATGGATATTTTATCAATCTTTGGTGATGAAGATATTAGAATGGAATTTAATAATGAGCTTTCACCAGCGGTTATTAGATCGACTAAAAATCAAAACTACCTATGCATTGTCATGCCATTAAAGTTATAGGCCATGAACAACTACAAAATTTCTAAGCTACAAGTTACGAACTTTAGAAATTTAAATCCCGATATCATTACCTTCTCTTCCGGCATTAATTGCATCATCGGAGAGAACGGTAATGGAAAGACAAATATCTTAGAAGCGATCAATGTACTCGCTACCAAAAAATCCTTTCGTAAAAATACGAGTTTTCCACAATTTTTGTCCATTGATGGTGGAAAACCTGAAATAATATTTTCGTCTGTTGTGGAAAACGATGACAACGGTCCCGTTAGTTACACTTCTAAAATGACAAATGAAAATGTGCTTTGGTTTTTAGATGGAACACCTGTTAAGCGCAAGCTTGATATCAAAGTTGTCTTCATCAATCCGTTTGATTCATATGGATTTCATAACAGCGCAAGTGATCGCCGTGAATGGCTGGATTATTTTTTGAGCCAATTAGACGACCAATATAAGAAAAATCTGGCGAAGTATACCTTGGCCTTAAGATTTCGAAATACGCTCTTAAACAAGAAACCAAGCCGTTTTAAAGAGCAAATTAGCGCCTCCGACGTCGAGCTCGCACAACTTTCTTTCCATCTCACAAAAAAACGCGTTGAGTTTCTCGAAGCGTTAGAACCATTGATCGGTGAAACGTTTCAGTCACTCTTTTCAGAAAAGCATAATTTGAAAATCAATCTTGATTCACGAATTATTGGAATGTCTGTGGAAAACATTCAAAAATTATTCGCCAACAACCTAGAAACAGACTGTGACAGAGGCCATACTTCTTACGGCCCTCACAAGGATGACTACGTGCTTCTCTTCGACGGTTTAAATTCTTTTGATTTCTGTTCATTAGGTCAGCAAAAGATGAGTTATTTAAGCCTGTTATTTGCCTATATAGAGCTTTTTCGGTATAAATATATGTCCTATCCAATCGTGCTAATTGATGACGTTTCTGGCGAGCTAGATCAGCACAGATGGAGAAGACTTGTTGAGTATTTAGAAAAACGCGAATTCCAAGTTTTGATAACTACGGCCAACGAAAAATTTAAGGAAGAATTAGATCGCATTAGCGGGGCCAACAACATTCACATCAAGAATGGTTCCCTAGTTCACTAAAACTTCTCACACGACAAAAAGAATTTATCTGATTTATCTTAAGAGGAGTACCGTCTTGGAAGAAAACAAAGATCAGGCCACGCAACCGGCCCACGAATCAATTTCAAAAGTTAATACTGAATATGGTTCTAATCAAATCAAAGTTCTTGAAGGACTAGATGCGGTTAGAAAACGTCCTGGTATGTATATCGGTGATACTGGTGTCAGAGGACTCCACCACTGTGTTTATGAAATTGTTGATAACTCGGTTGATGAAGCCTTAGCTGGTTACTGTACGGATATTAACGTCATTATTCACATTGATAACTCAGTTACAGTTGTGGATAACGGCCGTGGTATTCCCACTGATATTCACCCGACAGAAGGAATTTCAGGAGCAGAACTTGCTTACACGAAACTTCACGCCGGTGGAAAGTTCAACGAAGACGGTGGAGCTTATAAAGTTTCCGGTGGTCTTCACGGTGTAGGTGCCGCTGTAGTTAACGCCCTTTCAAAATGGGTAAAACTAGAAATTAAAAAATACGGAAAAATTCACGAACTAAATTTTGATCACGGTAAGGCAACTGCTGTTATTAAAGAAATTGGTGTTCTTGAAAATCCAAAAGAAACTGGAACGAAAGTTACTTTCAAACCAGATAACGAAATTTTTGAATTCTTTGAATTCAACTACGATACGTTGGCAAACAGATTCCGCGAGATGGCCTTCCTTAATCGCGGACTAAAAATTTCCCTGAAAGATGAAAGATCAGAAAAATCTGATTTATTTTTCTTCGAAGGCGGGATTTCTGAATTCGTAAATTACTTAAACCGTGCAAAAGCAGCGATTCATAAAAAAGTGATTTACTTCGTTCAGACAAAAGATGATTACGAAGCAGAAATTGCAATGCAATGGACTGATTCATATAACGAAGTTATCACTTCATACGCTAACAACATCTCTACTCCAGAAGGTGGAACTCACGTTTCTGGATTTAAGACGGCACTTACGCGTGTACTTAACAACTACGCAAAAGATAACAACCTCCTTAAAAATATCAAAATCGCTCTAACGGGTGATGATATGAGAGAAGGTTTAACAGCTGTTGTTTCGGTAAAACTAAAAGAACCACAATTCGAAGGTCAGACAAAATCTAAACTGGGTAACTCTGAAGTTGAAGGTATTGTTAACTCTCTGGTTGGGGAATCATTCAAAACTTTCCTGGAAGAAAATCCGGAAATCGGAAAAATGGTTATCAAAAAATCGGTTGATGCTGCTGCTGCAAGAGAAGCTGCTCGTCGTGCTCGTGAACTTACTCGTCGTAAAAACGTTTTAGAATTCTCTGGTCTCCCAGGGAAAATGGCAGACTGTCAGGAATCAGATCCTGCTCAGTGTGAACTTTATATCGTAGAAGGGGACTCTGCGGGCGGATCTGCAAAACAAGGTCGCGACCGTAGAGTACAAGCTGTTCTTCCGCTAAAAGGTAAGATTCTTAACGTTGAAAAAGCTCGTTATGAAAAAATGTTAGCTTCTGACGAGATTAAAAACTTAATTCAAGCGTTTGGTACTGGTGTTGGTAAAGATACTTTCAACATTGCTAAACTTAGATACCACAAAATCGTTATCATGACCGATGCCGACGTCGATGGGTCGCACATTAGAACGCTGATCCTTACCCTACTTTACCGTCAATTCCCGCAATTGATTGAACAAGGGTATATCTACATCGCTCAACCACCTCTTTATAAATATAAAAAAGGTAAGATGGAGACATATCTAAAAGACGACAAACGTCTGGAAGAATACCTGGTTAACAATGCTACTCAAGATTCAAAAATTACAATTGATGGTGCTGCTATCAGTGGTGAAGATGCTAAGCTTTTAATCAACAAAGAAAGCATGTATAGAAAAACTCTTTCTTACTATGACACTCACTACGATACAGATCTATTAAAGAAATTAGTTGAAGACACTGGTCTAAAAGCTGACGATTTAATGGATAAAGCAAAAACTGAAGCTGCTGCTAAATCACTTAGCGCATACTTCAAGCCGCTTGAAACTCAAACGCTAAAACAATACACAATCACTGTTGAAGAAGATGTTGATACGAAAGTTCACTCTCTTCGCCTGCATATTAAAACTGCTTCAAGAATTAAAAAATTCAAAATCAGTGCAGGATTCCTTCGTTCTCCGGAATACGCTGACCTTGTTAACAGCTTCGAAGGTATTAAAAAATACGCAAAAGCTGCTTTCAAAATTGAGCGTGAAAAAGACACGAGAGAGTTTAACTCACTTACAGAATTTTCTGAATTTGTTATCGCGGATGGAAAGCAAGGTGCATACATTCAACGTTATAAGGGACTAGGAGAAATGAACCCAGAGCAACTTTGGGAAACTACTATGAACCCTGCTAACAGAACTCTTCTTCAGGTAAAAATTGAAGATACTCTTGAGGCCGACCAAGTCTTTACTGTCCTAATGGGAGACCAGGTTGAACCACGTAGAAAGTTCGTTGAAGAAAACGCATTGAATGCAAGAAATCTAGACGTTTAATTTAAAAGAAAGTTTAAGGAATTTATAAAATGGCTGACGACAACAACAACACACCAATTAATCACGGGAATATTACTCCGGTAGTAATCCAGGATGAAATGAAAAACTGTTACCTTGACTATGCAATGTCGGTAATCGTTGGACGTGCTCTTCCAGATGTTCGCGACGGGATGAAACCAGTTCACCGCCGTGTACTTTACGCAATGGACTCTCTTAATAACTATCACAACAAACCTTTCCTGAAATCAGCGAGAGTTGTTGGTGATATTATCGGTAAGTATCACCCACACGGTGACTCTGCAGTTTACGGAGCAATCGTTCGTCTAGCTCAGGATTTCTCAATGAGATACCCTCTGGTAGATGGTCAAGGGAACTTCGGGTCGATCGACGGTGATAACGCCGCGGCGATGAGGTATACAGAGATCAGAATGAGAAAGCTATCAGAAGCAATGATGGCCGATCTTGATAAAGAAACTGTAGACTGGCAACCCAACTACGATGACTCTTTAATTGAACCAAAAGTTCTTCCAACAAAAATCCCGAACCTTTTAATTAACGGTTCATCTGGTATTGCCGTTGGTATGGCAACAAACATTCCTCCACATAACCTTTCTGAAGTTATGAATGGATTGTTAGCTTTAATTGAAAACCCAGCTACGACAATTGATGAATTAATGAGAATTATTCCAGGACCTGACTTCCCTACTGCTGGAGCGATCCACGGTACAGAAGGTATTCGTTCTGCATATCACACTGGTAAAGGTGTTCTTCAAATCCGTGCGAAAATGGATGTTGAACACAATGCTAAGAAAGACCGTGATTCAATTGTTATCACTGAACTTCCTTACCAGGTTAACAAAGCTAAGCTTATCGAGAGAATTGCTGAACTTGTTAACGAAAAAGAAATCACTGGAATTTCAGATCTTCGCGATGAGTCTTCAAGAGAAGGTATCCGTGTTGTAATCGATCTTAAAAAAGGTGAAATCGCGACAGTTATCATCAACAAACTTTATAAGTCGACTCCGCTACAAACTTCATTTGGTATTATTTTCTTATCAATTGTTAACGGTCAGCCAAGAGTTCTGAACATTAAAGAACAACTTCTATTTTTCTTAGATCACAGAAGAGAAGTTGTAATCAGAAGAACTGTTTATGAATTAAAGAAAGCAAAAGAGCGTGCTCATATTTTAGAAGGTTTAAAAGTTGCCGTTGATAACATCGACGAAATCGTAGAACTTGTTAAGAAATCTGAAGGGCCTCTTCAAGCTAAAACTAAGTTAATGAGCAACTACTCTCTATCTGAAATCCAGGCGCAAGCTATTCTAGATATGAGATTACAACGCTTAACTGGTCTTGAGCGCGATAAGATTATTAAAGACTACAACGACATCATGAAAGAGATCGCTCGTTTAGAGATGATCCTTGGAAGTGATGAAGAAATCACAGGTATTATTAAAACTGAATGCCAGGAAGTTCTTGAGAACTTTGGTGATAAGAGAAGAACGGAAATCGTAGCTAAAGCTGACGAAATCCACATGGAAGATCTAGTAAAACAAGAAGACGTTATCGTTACTATCACTCACAAAGGATATGTAAAACGTATGGCGATGGACACATACCGTACGCAAAAACGTGGTGGTACTGGGGTTAAAGGTGCTGATGGAGCGGACGACGACTTCTACACATCTATCTTCACGGCGAATACTCACTCGACTCTATTTATTTTCACGAATAAAGGTCAAGTGTTCTCGATTAAGGTTTACAACATCCCAGAAGGTAACCGTACGACGAAAGGAAGAAACATTGTTAACTTAATTCAGATTCCAGCTGGTGAATCTGTTAAGAAGATCATGATCCTTCCAGACAATATCGAAAATAAATTCTTAATGATTGCGACTGAGAAAGGGATTGTTAAAAAGTCTGAGCTTTCAGAATATAAAAACATCCGTCAATCAGGTCTGACAGCTATTAAGATTGTAGAAGGAGATAATCTTCTATCTGTAAGAATCACAGATGGAACAAAAGATGTTCTTCTATGCTCTTCTTCAGGAAAAATCATTCGTTTCGCTGAGACAGATGCTCGTCCACTAGGACGTGTTTCTCAAGGTGTAAAAGGGATTGAGTTAAACGACGACGAAAAAATTATCGGTATGGAAATTATCGATGACTCTGTAGAGATCTTATCTGTTACATCACAAGGTTACGGTAAACGTACTTCGGTATCTGAATACCGTAAGCAAACTCGTGGTGGTAAAGGGATTCTAGCGATGAGATTAACTGAGAAAAACGGTGAAATCATCGACATTAAACCAGTTACAGATAAAGACGATCTAATGATCATCTCTGATAAAGGACAAGTAATCAGAACGAAAATTTCTGGTATTTCTCTAATGGGTAGAACAACTCAAGGTGTACGTCTGATTAAGCTAAAAGATGGCGAAGCAGTTGTAGCAGTTGAGAAGATTGTTGACCCAGATGAAGATGTAGAAGCAGTAGCAGCTAGCGCGGAAGGATCAACTCCTACTCCTGCAGCGGCTCCAGTTGAAACATCAGCTCCTGAAGTTGATGATGCTCCAGAGACTGAAGAAGAATAGTGTTTGTAATTGAACTGACATATAAAAAAGCGATGAGCGAAGCAGATAAATTCATGCAAGCTCATCGCGATTTTTTAGATAATCAGTATGCTAATGGGACCTTTATTGCTTCAGGGCCTAAGAATCCTAGAGACGGTGGAGTGATCCTGGCCCGTGAAATGGAAAGATCAAAGCTTGATGAGATCATCGCTCTCGATCCATTTTTCACTGAAGGAATTTCAGAATTTAGAATCACAGAATTTGCGGTTACGAAGAAATCAGAAGGCTTTAATTACTAGGAAGTTTCATGAAAAAAGGGATACGCAAATTTCCTCTTATGACTTTCACAGTGGTTTTAACTGCTCTGGTTGTTCTTGCGTCTTGTGATTTTACCCCACCAATTAACCGCAGAATTATCGACGCTCAAAACTACATTACAGAACAAAAGTACGCTAAGGCCGCTTATCTCTACGAAGATATTTTAAAGAGTAATCCATCTGAGGATTTGAGACTTAAGATTTGTTATCAGTTGGGTGAGCTCTACTCTATTTATCTAGGCCAGTATAAAAAGGCCGTTTATTATTACAATGAAGTTAAAGAACTAACAGAAGATCCACTTTGGTTAATTAAGACTGAAGAGAAACTTGCTGATGTGAACTTTAACTATGTGAAGAACTATAAAGATGCGATTAAGAACTACACTCGCCTTTCACAGTTTACACCGAAACTTAAAAATTTCGATTTCTTTGAGTTACAGATCGCACTTTCGTATTTTTATTTGAATGATAAGGATGCGGCCTTAACTCAGCTGACTAAAATTCAAGCTGATCCCAACCATGAATACTTCATTAGATCTTTTTATTACTCAGGATTGATTTATTTTGAGCAGAAAGAATTTAATAAAGCGCTTTATGTTTGGCAGGAATATTTAAAACGTGAGACGAAAAAAGAATCCATCGTTCAGGCGAAGTTCATGGTCGCGAATGCTTATGAATCGACCGAAAACTTAAAAATGGCCTACGATATTTATTATTCGATTGCCAACGACTATCCGAATCCGGACGTTATCCAAAACAGATTGAACTCGCTTTATCAGAGACGAGTTTCTAGAAGACGCTAATCTGGGGAAAAATAATGAAAAATAAAAAATGGTTACAAATCATGGGTCTTGCTATGAGTCTTCCATCAACCATTTTTATGGCCGTCTGGGGGGCTATGCATCTCGCGAAAATCGGGGTACTAACCCAGACACAAGCTGTGCTTTCATTTCTCGCAATAATTGGCGGATTACTCTTCCTCATGGTTTATTATGCTTATAGCCGAAAAAATTAATCTTAAAAAATACGCATTGTTATCGACAGTTCTCTTGGCTGCTGACTACTTTTTTGCTCGTGATATGGCAGAACTTAAAGTGATGCTGACTATCTTTCTTGCAGCATGCCTAAATCAATGGATGCTAGTTCGTGGTGTAATGCAGATTACAAATGCAGCTAGTGGTAAAGAAGAGGCCGATAAAACCAACCTTATTTTATTGTTCATCGGGAAAGTAATTGTGCTGCTTGTCGCGCTAATTTTCGGTGTACAAATTATGGGAAAACGGATAATAATTCCAGTGTTAATTTATGTATTACAAATAGTTGTCCTCTACCTCAGTATTAATAAATCTGGGGAAGAACAAGGGTCTAATAAATGAGAAATTTTTCACTAGTCGCTCTTCTTGCTCTAATTACTTCAAACGCTCAAGCAGCGGGTGGATTTACTTGGATGACTCAATTAGGGAAAGTAACAGGTCTTGAAGAGCAAGTTCACCATGCTGGTCTTCACCACTATGAACACATTCCTACTTTTCTATTAGTACTTTTAGTTCTAGTTTTAACTGGTCTTTACTACCGTGCTAAAACTAAGAACATCGATGCAGCAGTTATTCCAGATCGTGGAACGACTTACAGAAACATCGTTGAACTTTACGGTTCATTCATTTACACACAAGCACGCGCAGTACTTGGAGAAAAATCAGCTCCGAAATACTACCAATTCGTTGCGACTATGTTCATTGTTATTTTCCTTTCAAACATGATCGGATTAATTCCAGGGTTCTTACCTCCAACTGAATCAATCAACACAACTCTTGCTGTTGGTGTGTTCTCGTTCATCTATTTCAACTTCAAAGGTTGTAAAGAACTTGGAACTCTTAATTATCTAAAACACTTTGCTGGTCCACTTTGGTACATGGCAATTCTAATTTTCCCAATCGAGATCATCTCGACTTGTATTCGTCCAGTATCTCTAGCTCTTCGTCTATATGGAAACATGTACGGGGATCACATGGTACTTGGAACGTTCTCTAACCTTGCACCGTTGTTAGTACCAATCGTGTTCATGGTTCTTGGGATCCTGGTTTCATTTATTCAAGCTTACGTATTTACGATGTTATCAATGGTTTATGTTAGTTTAGCTACTGCTCATCACGATCATGCTGAGCACGCGCACCACTAAGAGAAAACCAAACTATTAAACTTTTTGACCAGGAGATTATCATGTCAAAGAAACTTCCAGTAATTTTAGCTTTCATCCTTTTCTTCTCTCTAGTAGCTTCTCAAGCATTCGCTCAAGGTGGACCTGCTGCTACAGGTATGTCAGATGTAGCTATTAAGTACATCTCTTACTTCTTCGCTCTAGGGATCGCTGTTTTCGGTGGAACTCAAGCACAATCAAAAGCTGCTTCAGTTGCTCTAGAAGGTATCGCTCGTAACCCAGCTGCTGCTGATAAGATCCAAACTCCAATGATTCTAGGTCTTGCACTTATGGAATCACTTGTAATTTTCGCTCTTATCTCTACTTTCCTTGTGTAATTTTAATTCGCAAGAATATAAAAGATAAAAAGAAGGGAGCTTTCGGGCTCCCTTTTTTTTTGCCTAAAAATGCTTCCATAAATTAGAACTTCCTTGGAAAGTGCTCAAATGAATTCCTTTCAACTGGAATCACTTGAGTTGGCGAATGCCTTATAACTAGTGATGGGCCGACAAATACTATGTGGCTTAATGAACGAGTTACAAAAACACCTAGGCGTACGATATCCCAACTTAACTTCAGAAAACTTGTAACTGCCTTACTGAAATAAAAGCTGAACTGTTTAAATTCTAGAAAAAAGGCAAAAAGATGCCTGTGAAACATTTGTTCCATAAAAAACTCCATAAATAAGTGAACTAATAAAATTACAAAAACAAAAAACTATAAAATCGAAAAACGACGTAGTTGTTTTAATTAATTAGATGAATGTAATGATTTTAAAAGTGTGTCTTTAGTAGACGGTGCTGCAATCGGAAACACTAAGATCAGTACAAATCATTTTGTTAATTAGAATCATGAATGTACCTCCCTTGTGAAAATGGTAATAACTTTTTTCAGAATAAATGGTGTTTAGATTTTTGTCAATAGTAGGTAAATAAAATAAAAAAGGGGCCGAAAGCCCCTGTGCTAATTAGAATTTAGATTCGCCGGTAAAAATGCTCTCTCCATTGAGAAGAACATCGTAATGAATCGGGCATGCTTTGCTTAACATGTAACTGACACCACAGTATTTTGTCATTGAAGCTTCACATGCTTTAATTGCAGAATCCTTATCAATTGAACCTGTTAGTTTGAAAGTTAAATTGATGATTGAAAAATATGAAGGAGTAGTTTTAGTCATTTCTGCTTTTGCATGAATGTCTAAAGCAAGTAAGGCATTTTTATTTTTCTTCTCAAGAATAGAAGCAACATCCATTCCTGCACACGCGCTAATAGCATTTAAAAGCATTTCTTTTGGACTGGGTCCTCTATTTAAACTTCCATTAGCAAGACTTGTATCCATTTGAGTTTCATGTCCACGTACGTGACCAGTAAAACTTAACTTTGTATTCCACTTAACAAGGGCTTCCATAAAACTCCTAAATAGTACTCATATGAGATAAAAATATTGCGGCAGCATTCGATGCATTTAAGTGCGC
>JBEIPV010000049.1:0-21711 GCA_040376855.1 Bacteriovorax sp. | reverse complement strand
TACTCATCAATTGGAAGCGAACTTATTGAACTGAAAAACGTTGTTCAACAGTGATGCTTTCAAAGCTCATCATATTATGGCCAAATAATGGGTCTGCCTGTTTTAAGAATTCAACCTCTTCAGGTGTAGAGGTTCTGCCCAGTATTTGATTTCGATAAGGGTAGCGCCCAAAACGCTCTATGATGGATTTGTGTTTCAATTCAAAATCAAATGACTCTTCTAATCCTGGTTCTGAAAAAAGTAGCATGGCAGAGTTGTGAATCATGTTGGATTCACTGTGCATGTAGGGCATGTAAAGAAATTGTTTGTATTTTGCTTCAAGATTTTTATGGTATTCACCTCTAATGGCCTCTTGGGCAAGCACCAGTGCCATGGGATCATAGATAAAAGATTTTGCATCATCGCGATAAATATTGCGGGAGAATTGATCAATGACTAAAACTTCAGCAAGTCTTCCCATTGGTTCATTTCTCCATGAGGAGCACTCGCCGGCCACAACAGAAGAATGAAGAGCGATAAAGCGCTCGGCCATCTTCAAATCAAGTTGACTGTCTTTTTCATACCATTGATTGGTAGTGAGTTCATTAAACCAAAAGTCGATGACGTCTTGATATTTTGCAGTCATGACTATTTACCTCTGTTAACACTTACATTCGTCTGTTTCATGGCACCATTCACATAGTGATTTTCTACTTCAGCTGTTTCAGAACTTTGGCGTCTTGATGTCTCTTTACTTTTTTCGATAGAGTTAAAAAAAGCAGGAGTGGCCTTTCTTTGAGTCTCTTTTGTATGAGTCGTTTTTTTCTTTTCCTCAGTCATGTTCTCCTCCTTGGAAATAAAAAGCCACCCGAAGGTGGCTTCTTATTGATGATGGGTGGAAATAGATTTTCATCTACACAATGGCGATCACAATAATCTTTGCCTTTGTCTTGCGTTCCATGGCCAAGATCTCTCTTGGTACTTAGATAAGATGCATCTGTGATGCCAAGAGTTCATGCTTGAAAATAGGTGATTTTTCATTGAGAGCTGTTCTTATGGGGTAAATGTACTCGAGATTTGCGCCCCAATCTTATGAAATATATTATGATTAAACTTTCAAAAATGTGCTGTATTACGTATAAAGAGGTAACTTTTTTTCGACCTTTTTGATGCGTTGGTAAATGAATTTATCTAATCTCTTTTTCTCAATCATTTTTCTCTTTTTACTCCAGGCATGCGCCAGCAGCAAGCCTAAGAGTGATAAGCTGTGTCCAAAAATCTACATCCATTCAGATGATGTCATAGAACTAAGTGAAACAGAAAACAGATTGATTTGTGGAGATAGCGAAGTCGACGCCTATAAAGTGATTCCTTCTTATCAGGCCAGTTATATGTTGACGGGGCTTTTACAGTCCCGTGGTTATTCTCAGCCTCGTTTTGAGTATGTGGGGGATCTGCTACATGTTTATACTGAAAAAAAATCTTACTTAAAACATGTCATCGTCGTTTCAGGTAATGAAGCAGATAATAAAATGGTTGAAGACGAAGTGATGAGACAGTACGAAGGCGAAATCATCACGCCAAAACTTTTGGATGCAATTGAAAAGGACACGCTTACACTTTTAAGAAATAACACTTATCCGTGCGCTAAAATTTCATCAACAGTTGACGCTAGCATTGAAACAGTCACTGTCACGCTGAACGGACTCGAACCTTTTCAATATGGCGTGATTCCCAGAGAAGAAATTCCTGGAGTCTACACTGAGGCCTTAGAGCGCTTCTATCCCTTTGTGGCCACTGACTATTTTTCAGAAAGCAAACTGTCATTGACTGAAAAAAGATTTTTGCGTTCGGGAGTTGTGCAAGGAACTTATTTTCAGGAAAAATGTGATTTAAAGAATAAGAATTTTTCACTTAACCAGCAGTTTATTCCCGGAACAAGTAAAACTGTGCGTTTGGGGATTGGGGCCAGTACGGAAGTCGGGCCAATGGTGAGAGCGAAGTGGTCTAATCAAAGATCTGGAAATATGGCATCTCTGATTGAGGCCAATCTGCAAATGTCTTTTAAGAATCAATACTTCATTTTTTCTTCTGACAGGTATATGTGGAGAGAGACTCCAAGAAAATCGCTGCTGACAACTTTTGAAGTAGAGCGAGACGATCAAACAACTTATCAAGAAACGACAGCTTCACTTAAACCTCACTTAAAATGGACAAGGGATACGAGCTCAAGAGAATGGACTTGGACAACAGGTCCAACCATTATTATCGGGTCGTATATTGATAACTCCAGCGATTCTGACACAAAAAGAATTAAGACAGGAGCTCTAGAAGGGATGCTTCGTACTCAAAGTCACACTTATGAAATTTTTGATATTCACCCCGAGGCCGGGGATTTCATGCAGTTTAATTTTGACTTCCGCCATCCCAGCATGGGATTTGTCGATCCACTTCTTAAACTTGATTTATCTTACTTAAGACTTAAGCGATTAGGTGACCTTGGAAAGGGAAGTGCTATTGGTGGAATTCGAGTGAATACATCGACGACATGGGTGCCTGATGAAGTGTCATTGACCTCATTACCACCCTCAGTAAAATACTACGGAGGAGGAAGTGATGATGTTCGCGGTTTTAAGCTTAGCACGCTTCCCGACAGTAATGGTCTCGGCGCACTTACTAAGCTTGGTGTAAAATTTGAATTTAGAAAAACCTATGTTTTTATCCCGACGATTGAGAGTTTTACTTTTGTCGATACTGTGTTTTTTGGTTCCAGACCATGGGAGTTGGACAACAGACTGTGGTATTCGCCTGGGACCGGTTTAAGATGGCTTTCGCCAATCGGTTTGGTTCAAGGTTATGTGGCCCGAGGCCTCTCAACTGAAAGTGTGAGAGATGAAGGGAATTATTTCTATCTGGGACTTGGAGGAGTTTTCTAATGAAAATTCCTGTGAAGCAGATTTTCAAAAGACTCTTTTTAATTATCACTGGCTTCATTGCGCTTATTTTTATAACTGTTGCCATAATCCTGGCGACATTTTTTTATGATCCAACAGTTTTTATTAATCCAAAAAATCTTGATTATGCTCTCTCTAGAACGAAAGTTTTAGAAAGTTGGTCATGGAAAAATGCAGAGATCAAACACGAATGGATTAAATGGAACCAACGTCGCTTTTATGGTGGGTTTCAGGACTTGTGTCTGGTTTATGATAACCCAGATGCCAATGTGGACACATGCCTGGAAAAAGTATCCTGGAACGTCGAGCTTCAGTGGACTTTGAGCCGTGGATTTAGTTATGTGGTTTATGAACCGCTGATCGTTCAGTCAAGCAAGCTGAGAGTCACCACAAAAGACAATAAAGAAGAAACTCCACCGCCAGATTTAATGAGTTATTGGGATATGTTGTGGAGCCCACTCATTCCGGATTTAGATCTTAAATTTAGTAAAATTGAAATCATTAAACCTGAGTCGCCATTAACGTTTGATTTGGCGTTGGTTAAAAAACCGAATTCTTTAACGGCAGAGGCCCTGGGATTTAATCTTCTGGCGACTCCTAAAAAAATTAATATCTATGCACCAAAAAGAGTGCTTTTACCATTTGATTTAAAAACCAGAAATCCACTTTATTTCAGCGAAATCAAACTGGAAGCCAATGTTTTAGAAAAGTCTATTCCTATTGTGATGTCTGCCAAGCTTGAATCTGCTGTTATTAAAATTCAAACCAGTGTGCTTAAGTCTTCACTCAAAGAAGATCTCTCTACACCTAAGTTTTTAAGTAACGTTATTCTTGCGACAACCGGAAGTGTAGAAGTCACTAAACTCAAATCGACCATCGAAAACTTACTCAGACCCCCTTATAATATTTTACCGGCACCTTTAAATGTCATGGAAGGGACGTTGAAGATTGCAGTGGAAACTGAAAAGTATGTTGAAAAAGACTCTGTCCTTTTTAAAATAAAAACCGGGCTCGATATGACGAGTGCCAAGCAGGATTTAAAACTTACTGTTAATTCAGAAGTGCCGTTTTTGTTAAAAGATAAAACAATCGGCCCAGTGATTCTTGGACTGGAGTTAAAAAAAGTAAAACTTCTACTGCCAACTCTGGCAAAAAATCGCCTGCCACCACAGTTGATTCCTGATTCACGATTTAAAAACTCAACGGTGGTATTGAGAGAAAATAAAAATCAGCAAAATCTTCCAGCTAAAATAAAAAAATCTCCAGTGAAAAAAGGCGTGGAAGTCGACATGAAGCTTCAGGCCCTGGGAGAAAATGCTCTGCATATTAATACCAATTTACTCGATCAGACATTGAGGTTAAATTTTGATATAGAAATCAGTAATGGGGAAATTCAAAAAGGTTGGGTGCAAACTCTTCCGCTGACGACAACCATCTTTAAAAGAAAAATTGTCATACCATCTCTTCGTATTATCTTTGATGCTCCTCTTGAGCCGCAAATTATCGCGACAATAGAGTTTCATCTTCCGGAGTATAAGATTACTCTGCAGCTTGAAGGGCCTACTTCAAAACCTCGTCAGGCCTTCTCAAGTCAGCCGCCTTTACCGGCGGATGATATCTATGCCGTCTTATTATTTGGAAGACCATTAAGCGGATTGGACGCTGACGACAAGACGGCTGCGCAGAAATCAAATCAAATTATTTCACAGGGAGTTTTATCCCTTGCTGTTCTTTATTATTTTGCTGGCAGTCCGATCGAGTCGATTGGATATGATCCGGAATCAAATGAAGTTTCTGCGCAAATCGGTCTTGGTTCTAAAAATTCTCTTCGTGTAGAAGGATCAGGTAGTGGGCTTAACTCAGCAAGTGTTCGACGTGCTCTTGGGAAAGGTTGGTACATCGACAGCTCTGTTCAAAAAACTACCAATAAGAACGGTGCAAGTGGAGGCGACTACGGCGTTCTCCTTGAGAGAATTATTTCTTATTAGTGAATCGTGCGTTCTTCAAATAAAATTTTATGTAATAGACGATCAAATTCCTTTGTGTCGTTAGTGTCCCAATCTGCCTCAACGGCAGGCGGCAATTTTACTGCTACAGTTTCTTTCAACAAAGCATGTTCATTTAAGACGGCCATTATTTTGTCTGCATTCACCCAGACCACATCATCAACTTTGTTAAATGTATGGTTTATATCGTCTGTCATGATATCCAAGTAGTGATTGATGGCCTGTTGTTTTGATGTATACATTAAATACCTCCCAAATAAGTCACCATTAGAAGTGGTGTTCGATTCTATATAAGCAAGCCTCATGCCACCAAGCATTATTCAAAAAAAGTCATGGTTGATTAGTCGGATAAGGAGTATGTATCATAGGCAGTGTTTTATTTTGTGAGAGTGATGATTAATGTCTAAAATCCTATATTTTGCTTACGGCTCGAATATGAATCTTTCTCAGATGAAAGAGCGATGCCCTCATACTGAAAAAATGGGCATCGGATTTATGAAAGATGCGGAAGTTTGCTTTCCAAGTTTTTATGCTCCTTGGGATAGTGGGATGGCCGGCTATCAATCTTCTCCCGGCAATGACATGTGGGGCGTGCTTTTTAATCTCGATGAAAGAGACCTGGAAGTCATGCGTGATTATGAAGACTACATTCCAGGACAAGATCCTGCTCTTAACAATTACAATGAAGTTTTTGTCGACATTGTTGTTGATGAAAGAACTGTTCGTTGCATGACTTATGAGTCAGTGGTGACGGGACAATATAGGCCTTCATTAAAATATCTTCAGGGCATCATTGCAGGTGCAGTAGAAAATAATCTTCCTGAAGAATACATCGAAAAACTTTCTCAGCTTCTTTAGTTGCTTTGTTACTTATTAGTAACGCCAGAAAAAAATCATCAATTATAGTAAGTTAAAAATCTATCATTAAAAACGAATCATTTGGTCATTATTGTGCAATTTCAGGATTTGATCTTGCATGAAAGAATCCTATTAAGCGGCGATTATGAGACCACCGTAACATTTGATATTTCATAGGAGATTTGTATGAACTCGACAATTTTAGCAACAGCTGCAGCGATTGGAATTTCAATTTCCACTTCAGGGCATGCCATGACTTTGGCGGAGATTGGTAAATTAAAGCCGCCATTCGAATTAGCTGCACTTCCTTACGCAACAGGAGCGCTTGTTCCCACGATTGATCAAAAGACAATGGAAATCCATCACGGAAAACACCACAAGGCCTACATTGATAATTTGAATAAACTAGTGGCCGAACAAAAAGATAAAAAAGACTTACTTCAAATCCTCACTCACTTAAAAGGTAGAGAGGCCGGTGTACGCAACAATGCTGGTGGACATTGGAATCACACATTTTTCTGGAGCGTTTTAACGGGTGATAAAGAACAACAAAAAATGCCCGAAAGACTTTCAAAAGAAATCATTGCACAGTTTGGTTCTGTGGATAAGTTTAAAGAAGAATTTCAAAAAGCAGGGGCCGCACAATTTGGATCAGGATGGGCATGGCTTATCAGAGATGAAAATGGCAAACTTGCGATCACAGCTACAAGCAATCAAGACAATCCTTTAATGGACGTTGCCACAACAAAGGGGAGACCTATTTTTGCTGTCGATGTTTGGGAGCATGCTTATTATTTAAATTACCAAAATATGCGCGCTGATTACTTAAAGTCAATTTGGAATGTTGTTAACTGGAATCAAGTAGATGCTTACGATAGAGAAGTGACTGCTCATTAAAAAATCATTTTTCACCAGGGTGTAAACCCTGGTGAACCTAGACATAGAGCTTCCAAGATAGTAAATATTTCTGATGGAAAAACAGTATTATTTAGGACTTGATGTCGGCGGGACTAAAGTTGAAGGTGCGATTGCCATTTTAGATAAGGGCACGCAGTCAATTTCAGTTTTAGCTAAAAAAAGAATTGCCTGCATTCAAGAAATTAATCAATTTACAGAATCGCTTGTAGAGCTTGTCTCAGATCTTCTCAGTGAATCAGCTTTAGCTATTTCAAATCTGGAGGCCATAGGTCTTGCCCTGCCTGGCACATTAGATCCAAAAACTAAAATCATGTTAAACGGGAACACACGCTTTTTAGTGGGTGTTGAGTTCATTAGTGATCTTCAAAAAAGATTAAACACGACTGTTCCTATTGTGGCCCAAAACGATGCCAATCTTTTCGCCCTTGCTGAAGCATGGGGAGGAGCGGGGAAGCATTACTCTGCCTCTAAAGGCATACCATTTTCTGAGCAAGTCGTGGTTGGTATCACACTCGGTACTGGTGTTGGTGGAGGTTTTGTCACTCAGGGAAAAATTCTGAGTGGAGCCCATGGATCAGCTTTAGAAGTTGGCCACATCGTGATTCATTCCGGTGGAAATAAATGTTACTGCGGCCAGCAAGGTTGCGCAGAAACTTATTTGTCAGGAACGGCCATTAATAAAAAAATGGATTCAAGAGAGTTGTTTGAAAAGGCCCGTGCGGGTGCTCCAGAAGTTCTGCAGATGATGATTGATTACCGACTGGACCTGGTTCAGTTTATGAGCATCATCAATAACCTTTTTAACCCACACTACTTTGTTTTTGGTGGGGGATTATCAGGTCAGGACATTCTATTTGAAGATTTAAAAACAGATCTGGAAGAAAATATTTTCCTTTCAAAAGAATACTGTCCAGACATTTACATAAACCGTTTAGGCGATAGTGCTGGGTTATTTGGAGCTATGATTTATGCTAGCGAAGTTCTTAAGTCTTAATCTAATTCTTCTGTGTGCTCTTCATATTCAGGTGGCCACAGCTTCCGATGTGCTTATATGGACTTCGAATGAAGGAGCAGCTAAGGCCATCAATGAAATCAAAAAAGATTACGAAAAAGAATACAAACAAAAAATTGTAGTAGAAGTTTTAAACAAAGACTTAACGTCGCTTTTTAAGACAGCTGCTTTGACAGGAAAAGGTCCAGATATTTTATTATGGGCCAATGATGTTAGTGGAGAGTTAGCGCAGTCAGGTCTGGTTGAGCCTTTAGATGAATTGCCATTTTTAACGGAAAACTTTTTACCGGTATCTTTGAAGGCTTTCAAATATAAAGGAAGACTTTATGGGTATCCATACGCTGTTGAATCACTGGCACTTTTTTACAATAAAAATATGGTAAAAACTCCTCCACAAAGTTTTGAAGAAGTGGAGCAACTCGCTCTTAAGATCAATAATCCTGCAAAAAAAATGTATGGATTTCTCTATGACTTTAAAACGTTTTTCTTTTCGTTTCCCATCTTAAATGCCACTGGTGGATATATTTTTGGTGAAGATCAAAATGGATTAAATTCAAAAGATATTGGGATCGCCGGTTTTGCAGATGGACTCACTTTTTTACAAGGATTAAATACAAAAGGACTGATTCCATCTTCAACCGATCGCGGGATTGCTTTTGAAAACTTTAAGTCGAACCAATTGGCCTTTATGATCGACGGTCCATGGGCGATTAAAGACCTCAATGAAAGTGGAGTGAATTACGGAATTGCTGTTCTTCCAAAATTTAAAAATAGCATCACAAAACCATTTGTTGGTGTACACGGATTTATGGTGAGAAGATCGAGCAAAAATAAACTGCGTGCTAAAGAATTTATTGAAAAATTCCTGCTCTCAAAAAAGGGGATCACCACTTTTTATAAATTCGATAATCGTGCTCCGGCCAGATTAGATGTCCTTTCTGAGCTCTCAAAAAGTGATCCAAAAGTCGAAATCCTGAGAAAAAGTGCTGAAAATGGTGTTGCTATGCCCAACATTCCTCAGATGGGTTCTGTTTGGACAGCCATGGGCAAGGCGTTAAGCCTAAGTTTGGAACAAAAAATGCCAGCTAAAGAGGCCTTAAATCTAGTAGTTAATCAGATAAAATAGTTATTTTCAATCGATCGCTTCCTAATAGGCTTTTTGTTTTCAAATAACGTGCATACACGTGTATATAAGGTGAACTTATATTACCTATTAAGGAAAGCTCGATGAAATTAAACTGGAAAGTTTTATGCTTAACCATAAGTTTGTTGGCAGGTAGCGTGGCCCACGCAGCAACACCTTTTAAAGATGATTGGACACAAACTTTTTATACCGACGACAGTTCAGTTTATTTAACTCTTTACCCGGATGGATTTAAACAACTTCTTCGTTTTAATAGAGAATCATGTCAGCAAATTTCTAAAGTCAGTATCGTTTTAAAAGACGAATCAAAAAACAAATTTAACACGACAACAAAATTTAAAAAGCTAAGTACACCAACGCTGCCAAAAATTTATGGGTTAAATGCAGAGGACTACTGTTGGTTTGAAGTTGAAGCAAGAAATCTTTTAACCATCAATGGATTAAAATACGTTATCCAGATTGATGACAATCACAGTGGCGCTCCTTATTTCTTTAAGGGGATTACAAATTCACTTATTCCGCTTTACCGCTTAACTCAAAACGTGAACATCGATGCCTGGATTGATCTTGGTGCCTTTGGTGCCACACCTGTTGTGGGTGGTGGTGTGTATTTCAAAATCTGGGAGCCGTTATCAGATGAAGTGCACCTGTTTTTAAATAACGATAAACCAATCAGATTATTCTCAGAGTATCCATTAAACGATGAACGTCGTTATCATTACGCTTTTCTTAAAAATGCTAATCTGAAAGACAAGTACCATTACCAGTTTGTAAAAAACGGAAACTATGAAACTTTGGAAGTGGCAAACTTTGAAACTTTCAGCCCAATCAAAATTGATCCGATGGCCAGAGAGTTAGTTTACGATGCTAAAGGTGGGCGCTTTAACGGGTACATTAATCCTCGTGGAGTGATTGCTCGCGATAACGAATACAATTGGAAAAACGATGCCGCTTTTAACGGGATGACGGCCCTTGATTACAACAATTGGATTATCTATCAGCTATGGCCTTTAACGTTTAACCCGAAAGAAATTGACGGGGCCTACGTTCAAGGGAAGTTCCTGGACATCATTCCAAAAATTCCTTACCTGAGTGACCTGGGAGTCAACGCAGTTGAACTCCTTCCGATTCACGAAAACAGATTCAATGCTTCATGGGGATACGCACTTGATTCATTGATCATCATTGAAAACACTTTAGGGACTAAAGCAGATGTCAAAAAGTTGGTGGATGAACTTCACGGCAAAAAGATGCGCGTTCTTTTTGATGTCGTTATCAACCACGTTAATAATAATCTCTTAAGAGAGCCCATCAACGAAAGAGTGAATACATCTAAGTTCTACGGTGGAGACACTGCCTGGGGACCAAAACCACGTTTTGAGAGTGTGTGGGTAAGAAAGTGGATCACAGATTCTTTGATTCATTTAATTACTGAGTACCACCTTGATGGTTTCCGTTTTGATATGACGGATTCAATTTTTAATAACACAAAAGGTGGATATCGTTTTTTACAGGAATTAACTTATCTCATCAGACAGAATTCACCCAACTTTTATAACTCAGCTGAGCAGCTGCCAAACAATGTTTGGGTCACATACCCAATTGCTGAAAATGGACTAGGGTTTGATTCTCAGTGGAACGATAGATTCAAAAACTTTTTTGAACTTGAGTTTGACCATTATGCTGAAAACAATCGCTCAATTGACCTGACATTTTTAGGTCACTCGATGCAAGGCCTAAGTGATCACGAGATGACTCCTGGTGTGTGGTATCCGTTTGGACATCCAAGCAGACAAGTGAATTATCTGGGAAGCCACGACTTCATTGGAAACAAAGATCCTATTATTCGTATTGTTTCCAAGTACAGAAGCAGTGAAACAGAAGACCATAACACTTTTTCTCGTGTAAACCCACTGGAAGAGACCGGGGATCTTCGCATTCCTTTTAAAACGATTCACAACCAGTTCAGCCACGCCCTTACCAGACTTGCTTATGGAGTCCTGTTCACAAAACCGGGTGCTTCATTATTTTACCAAGGTGAAGAGCTTGCTCAGGATTTGAATATTCAAAATGAATGGGATTATGTTGACGCTCAAAAAGGAAATAGATTCCCAAGCAAAAATGTGAACATCAATAAGTATGTGCGCTCACACCGCATGCCTTGGTACTATCATGATCTTGCAAAAGGAATTAAAGGGCCACTTTTAAACTTCACGACAGACAGTGATGTTGCTTTATTTGCTGGTCACCATGCCTTCTTTAAGGAAATGATCAAGTTTAAGAAAAACAATCCTGAAATCAACAATCAGGAAGCTCAAAATGTACGCATTGATAACTACGCTAAAACTTTTTCATACGAGCTTAGAACATCAACGGCCAACTACTTTGTCGTGGGGAACTTCAATGTTGATAACGGCGGCGCCTGGGTGCAATTCCCGGGTGACGATAGAACGTGGTGGACTGAGGTTATGAACTCAAGTTTGAGCAAGTTTGGTGGAGACGATGAAAAGTACCAAAACATCATTTCAAATCTTGGTGGAAGAAAAAATCTTTTAAGACTTAAAGGCCCGGGTTTTTATATTTTTAAAGCAACGGGGGCACCTTCAGTTTCTAAAAAATTATACTTCAGAACTCTGGCCTTTAACTGGCTGGCCAATGAATCGACAGAATTAAAACCAAATCCAGTAAACCCTGAGGAGTTAGTGATTGAACTTTCTTTCGCGAAAGCTCAGACCATTGATTTCAAACTGGGGACTAAGAACTGGGATGCTGATTTTGGAAAAGCATACGACTCAAAATCGACAAAACCTTTGCTTAATGGGGCCATGACTTATATCCCGAATTCGGGAAACATTAAGGCCGCTGTTGCAGCTGGAAGATACCTATTTAAATTTAACATTAGAAGCTTTGCTTATAGCCTAGAAAAACTTTAACGATAACGAACTATAAAAGAGAGATATGATTATGATGAACACTGAAAAACAGTTACAAGACATGGCCTATAACTACTGGTGGAGTTGGACTCAAGAAGCGTGGAATGTATTTTCTGCGATCAATAAAGAAGTTTGGACAGAAACTAGAAACCCTGTTTTAGTTTTAAAAAACACGGCTAATCTTGCTGAGGTTTTAAAGAACGAAGACTTAAAAAAAGAAATCAACAATCTTCATACAAGAATGACTTCATATCTTGAAAGAAAAGAAAAAGGGGCGACTTGGTTTGCAAAAACTTTCCCAAAGACAAAAGGTCCAATCGCGTACTTCTCAGCTGAATACGGGATTCACGAAGCTCTTCCTATTTATTCAGGAGGACTCGGAGTTCTTTCAGGAGACCATGTTAAATCTGCTTCAGACCTTGGAATACCGATGGTATTCGTAGGATTATTTTATTCAAACGGGTACTTCACTCAAAGAATCAACGAAGACGGAAAGCAAGTTGACCTTTACGGTAAATTTGACCCTGCCAATCTTTCGTTAACAGCGGTAACAAATAAAGACGGATCAAGTCTGGTCTTCCCTCTGGAGCTTGCTGATAGAACGATTAAAGTTCAGGCATTCAAAGCAACAGTAGGAACAAGTGAATTATATCTTCTGGATTCTAATCACCCGGACAACTCTGAGTCAGACAGACTTCTTACTGCAAAACTATATGGTGGTGACAGAGAGATGAGAATTTCTCAGGAAATCATCCTTGGGATTGGTGGAGTAAAACTTCTTAAGGCCCTTAATATCGAGCCGGAAGCTTACCACATGAACGAAGGTCACTCAGGATTTTTCCAACTTGAGCGTATCAAAAATATCATGAAAGAAAAGAACCTTAACTTCGAAGAAGCTCGCGTTGTAGCAGCAGCAAACTGTTTGTTTACAACTCACACTCCGGTTCCTGCTGGTAACGAAGCTTTCAGCCTCCCATTAATGCACAAGTATTTCTACAAAATGATCAAGGGATTCGATATCTCTTGGAGACGTTTTGTTGAATTGGGACTTGTTCCGGAAAAATCTGATTATAAATTTTTCTCGTTAACAGTTTTTGCTATTAACGTTGCAAGATTTTTTAACGGTGTATCTGAACTTCACGGAAAGATCGCACAGAAAATGTGGCGTGAGTCTTGGCCAAATGTTCCTGAAGTACAAAACCCAATGTCATTCATCACGAACGGAGTTCACGTTCAAACGTGGATGGCCCTTGAAACAAAAAATCTACTGAACAAGACGATTGGATCTGGATGGGAAGAAGAGCTTGCTAATCACGAATTCTGGAAAAAAGTAGGGGATGTATCAAATACAGAAATCAGATCGACAAAAATCGAGTTGAAATCAAAAATGATCAATCTTGTTCGCGCTCAATTGAAAAAACAATTAGCGGCAAACAATGAACCACAAATTGAAATCGATGCTGTTGATAATTACCTTGATGACAAAACTCTTGTGATTGGTTTTGCTAGACGTTTTGCTACATACAAGCGTGCGACTTTAATTTTTAAAGATTTAAAGAAGCTTGAAGCTCTTGTTAACAATCCAGATCGTCCGGTAGCTTTTGTCTTCTCAGGAAAAGCTCACCCTCAAGATGTTCCAGGACAAAAATACATTCAAGATATTTATAAGTTCTCTCGCATGCCACAGTTCAAAGGAAAAATTATTATCCTTGAAAACTATGACATGAATATTTCTCGTCACATGGTTTCTGGATCTGACGTTTGGTTAAACAACCCTCGTCGCCCGATGGAAGCATCTGGAACATCTGGACAGAAAGTACCTATCAACTTCGGTCTGAACTTCTCTGTTCTTGATGGATGGTGGAGAGAAGCATTTGATGGAAATAACGGTTGGGCGATTGGAGAAGAAAAAGACTTCGAAAACGATGATATCCAGGATTTAGAAGACGCTCAGGACTTCTACAATACACTTGAGCAGACTATTCTTCCGCTTTACTACCAAGATATTGCTAAAGGGGAAAGAGGATCGTCGGCAGCATGGATTGAAAAGACAAAAGTATCTTTCATTACAAACATCTCTCGTTATTCAACTCACCGTATGGTCCAGGACTATATGACGAAGTTTTATAGCGAAGCGATTAAGTACGGTGAGAAGTTCGCAAAGAACCCTGACCTGATTAAAACTTATGTTGAGAACCGTCGTTACTTTAAAATGAACTGGAAGACGATATACTTCTCTTACGTTCATTTTGATGGGAACCACGTTGAAGTTCCTTCGAACTTTGATAAGAGTTTCAAATCGCCACTTCACCACGTTGAATACCCGGCAGAATATACTCTTCCAGGAAGAGCGTTTGAAACTGCCGAAGCCCATATTCACTTAGGTTTATACCTTGGTGACATTAAGCCTGAAACGATGGTGATTGAAGCGGTTATCGCCAGTTCAAAAACTGACGTGATTGAAACGCAAAAGTTTACACTAAAAGGTCCACTGGAAGACGGTGTTGGTCACTTTGAATTGAAATTCAATTCTGCTGACTCTAAAACTAAAAAACTTCGCTTCAGAGTATACGGGCACGATGAGTTTTTAGCTCATCCGTTCGAGTACGGTTACATGATGTGGTACTAATTGATGGAAAATGTCGGCGCACCTAGAAATTCTGGAGTTCTCTGCCACGTGACAAGTCTCTCTACTTCTTATGGAGTGGGAGACTTTGGTCCTGTTGCTTATGAGTTTATCGACCGCCTGGCAGATGCTCATCAGCGCTATTGGCAGATCCTGCCAATTGGAAACACCAACGATTCGGGCTGTCCTTATGCGACTGACTCTGCTTTTGGATGTGCGGATTATTATATTTCGCCGGATCTTTTAAGCAAAGAATACGACATCACTCCACAGGAATTTAATAAGTATTTTACTCATACTGATAGAGTGGATTTTAAAATAGTGGCGGCCAATAAGCAGAAGATGCTTCATGTGGCCTATGCCAAATTTATTCCCAATGTGAAGTATGATAATTTTCTTAAAGAAGAAGAAAGCTGGATATCAGCTTATGCCATGTTTAGAACTTTCACTGAAACGCGCGGCTATGATTGGAAAAAATGGCCGGAGTTTAGTGAAGCTAAATCAGCACTGACAGCAGTTGAAAAAGAAAAGTATGAGTTTCATTTATTTGTTCAGTACACATGTTTTACACAACTTGCTGAACTAAAAAAATACGCCAATAAAAAAAATATAAAGTTAGTCGGTGATCTTCCTATTTTTGTTTCTTATTACAGTATGGACGTCTGGCAAAATCCAAGTCAGTTCTACTTAAATAGAGAAACGCTTGATATGAAGTATGAAACCGGGGCCGCACCTGATGGCTTCTCAGCAACCGGACAAAAATGGGGAACACCCATTTACGATTGGGAATACCAGAAAAAAGATAACTATGAATGGTGGAACGTGCGCCTAAGCTTTTTAAAGCGCTACTTTGATATCATCAGAATCGATCATTTTAGAGGTTTTTGTGCCACGTGGATTTCAGAAGTCACTGCACCTGATGCGAGTGGTGGACACTGGTACCCAGGGCCTGGAGCTGATTTATTCAAAAACCTTCGCGACTACCCAGAAGTTATCGCTGAAGATTTAGGGTACATCACTCCTGACGTTGATCAATTAAGAGATGATTTTAATTTTCCAGGAATGAAGGTTTTTCAATTCCTTCTAGGTGATTCATCGAATCCGCATAAGCTTGTTAATTATCACTACGACTGTGTGGCCTATTCAGGGACACACGACTGTGACACTTTAATGGGATGGTATAAGCATTTATCTGCTGAAGAACGTGAAACCGTAAACAGAGAATTGCATTTGCAGTTTCCCAATCACTGGGACCTTTTGGATATCTTATTAAAGACTCCGGCAAAGATTGTTCTTATTCAGGTTCAGGATTTACTAGGTCTTGGAAGTGAAGCTCGTTTTAATTATCCAGGGACTGTTCAAGAGTCAAACTGGTCATGGAAGTTAAGTTTTAAAGAAACGAAACACATCGACTGGCAGCGCTTGGGACGAATGACCCTCGATAGTCATCGCGACGGAGCTACAAAGGGGTAGGTATGTGGTTAAGTTATGCGCTTTCCATTTCAGCTGTCGTATTGGCCTTGATTGGTATTTGGATTTATGGCGTTCAAAAAAAGGATGCGTATAAGTTTTTTTACCCGGCCATTGTTTTATTTGTACTGTTTAGTTTAGTTCCTATCTCATACAGTATTTATGTTTCATTCACGAATCTGAAGACCGGTCACTTACTTGAGCGCCGTAATGTGATCGAGCTTTTTGAAAATGAAAAAATGATTGTTCCCAACTCGGAGCTTTTGAATTTTCAGGTTTTTAAAACAGACAGTGATTTTCTTTTAGTCGTCGACAATCTTTCTGGTAAATTTCAAAAAACAGATAAAACGATCACACTTGGATCTATGACTGGGCTTCCGGCCGATGCTGTAAAGGTGTCGAATGGAGATGTTCTTGATTTAATCGAGAAAAATCCGGAGATGGTGATCATCCATCCAGCATTAGGGAATTATTCATTCTTTAGATCTGATATGCTGGCGCAAATAAAACCACGTTATGAAAGTCTGGGAGATGATAAGTTTAAGGACAACATAACAGGAGTTGAGCTGACAGAAGATAAGACAGAGGGTCAGTTTAAACTTGCTGGTGAAAGTATCGGTCCCGGTTATTTTACCTTTACCGGACTAAGCAATTACAAAGAACTCTTTTTTGATCCGGCGACTAATATGGTTTTTCTCAAAACTTTGTCGTGGACATTTGCGTGGGCCGCTTTATCGGTCATGTTAACTTTCTCTTTGGGAGCATTTCTTGCGGTCTTGTTAAACGATTTGGAAGGGAAATCAAAACTTATTTATAGAATGATCTTCATCATTCCATATTCAATTCCCTTTTTTATTTCGGTGCTTATTTTTAAAGGGATGCTCAATAAAGACTTTGGTGAAGTGAATACGATTTTAGGTTATTTCACCATCAGCCCGGTGCCATGGCTGGAAAATAAAATCTGGGCACGTGTAAGTGTTCTGATGGTGAACTTGTGGCTTGGATTCCCGTATATGCTTTTAGTGATCACGGGGATTATCCAATCGATTCCAAAATCTATTTACGAGGCGTCTTCACTTGAAGGAGCGACTAAATTTCAAAACTTCAGGTTCTTAACTTTTCCACTTGTATTGCGCGCGATGATCCCGCTTTTAATCGGTTCGTTCGGGTTTAACTTAAATAACTTCGTCGGGATTTATCTTCTGACTGGTGGTGGCCCGGTGATGTCAGATGTCAGCACGCCGATAGGTCATACTGATATTTTAATTTCTTATACGTATAGGCTGGCCTTCGAAGGGTCTCAAGGACAAAATTTTGCTATGGCCGCGGCCGTATCAATGTTGATCTTTATGATTGTCGTGGCACTTACTTTTTTAAACTTCAAAGTTTCAAAACTTTTAAAGAAATAATACAAGAGATAATATGAGCGATTTTAATAGAAAGAAATTAAGTCTTGATAAATTGTTGTCGCACCTGATGTTGATTGCGATTGCGCTTATCGTGCTTCTTCCGGTTTTTGTTGTTGTCTCGGTTTCTTTGAGCAAAGGCGGATCACTTAAAACAGGTCTGATCCCGGATGCCATTAGTTTTGATAACTGGAAATACATTTTAGGAATTCCTTATCTGAGTTCTACAGGTGAGACGGTCGTTTCTCCTTATCCGATTATGCTGTGGCTCTTTAACAGTATTAAGGTTTCAATTATCAGCGCTTTTTTAATGCTGCTATTTTCAACGACAGCTGCTTACTCACTTTCTCGCTTTAAATTTAAAGGTAAAGAAATGAGTCTTATGTTTTTAATGGTCATGCAAATGTTCCCAAACATGATGGCGATGGTTGCATTTTATTTCATGTTGGATTTTATCGGACAGGGGATTCCTGCTTTAGGGATCGACACTCATTGGGGATTAATTCTTATTTATCTTGGTGGAACGCCATTTAATATCTGGCTTCTAAAAGGTTATTTCGATACGCTACCGCGCTCGATTGAAGAGTCGGCGAGAATGGATGGATGTACACACTTCCAGGCCTTCTATAAGATCGTTTTACCACTTTGTACGCCTATCCTGGCCGTTATTGGTCTTCTGACGTTCATCAGTACATTTTCGGATTTTATTCTGCCGTCGATCCTTTTAAAGTCCCAAGACCAGATGACGTTTGCAGTAGGGATTCAGATCTTTATCAGTGAGTCTTTTGCCAGTCGCTGGGGGCAGTTTGCTGCCGCTTCGATTCTGGGAGCTCTGCCTGTTTCACTTTTATTCTTTTCCATCCACCGCTACATCGTCGACGGTCTTTCTCACGGTGGAGTCAAAGGTTAATTATAAATTTAAGTTGTTTCCTGAGATCGTGTCAAAGAGATGAGCAAAGTGTAGCTTGAAGTAAAACTCAGCTGACTTTAAATCCTTTGGCATGTGCATCGCTGGAATTAAACTTGTTAATTCTTCCGATCCATACTTCAAAATAAGATTGGCCTCATGTCCAAGTAGTTCAGTGAAGAGCACTTCAAACTTTGCATTCCAGCCAGCTTCTTCATTGGTATGAAGAACGATATCTGTTGGGCGAATTCCAAGAACAGCTGTTGCAGGAGAGAGTTTGTTTTCAGTATGAAACTTGGTTTTATTTTCTGGAAGCTTAAAGTTAAAGGCCTTATTTTTTCCTGAAACAAAAACGCCACCGTCTCTGTATTCAAGATCCACTTCAATCAAGTTCATCGCCGGTGTACCAATGAATTCTCCGACAAATGAGTTTTTAGGGTTATTGAAAACTTCCTGAGGAGTCCCCACCTGTTCAATCACACCTGCTCTAATGATCACCAGCTTATCAGCTAGAGTTAAGGCCTCAAGTTGATCGTGAGTCACGTAAACTGAAGTTCCTTTTTGGTCGATATGGAATTTTTTAATTTCTGCTCTCATCTTGTGGCGAAGTTTGGCATCAAGGTTTGAGAGAGGTTCATCAAAAAGGAAGATTTTAGCGTCTTTAACAATCGCTCTTCCCATGGCCACTCTTTGTCTTTGTCCACCGGATAAGTCAGAAGGCTTTCTTTCAAGATAAGTTGTCAGGTCCAGGATTTCAGCGGCCTTTAAAACTTTTTCTTTGATGATTTTTGGATCAACTTTTTGAATCATTAAACCAAAGGCGAGATTGTCATAAACATTCATATGCGGGTAAAGAGCGTAGTCCTGGAATACCATGGCCACGTCACGTTTACTCGGTTCGAAGTTTGAGATGTCTTTGCCATTTAATAAGAGCTGTCCTGAAGTGATTTCTTCCAGGCCTGCGACCATTCTAAGCAGGGTTGATTTCCCACACCCAGAAGGCCCTACAATAACGACGAACTCACCCGGATTGATGTCCAGGTTGAAGTTTTCAATTATCGTTAGTTTGTTGTCGTAGCTCTTCTTAATATTTTTTAGTTGTAACATAATTTTTGTTCTCTTTTCTTAGAAGAAAGTTTCCATTTGAAATCCATATGCACCACCTGCCGTTTTGTTAGCATATGTAGGAGCATTTTGAGCGACGTTGCTTTTGTTAGCTGAGTTCCAGAATGAGTGAGTGTAAAAAGCACGTAGTACCGGACGGCCCCAGATGTCTTCGCTTAATCCTAATTGAGGAGCAATTGTCACACGAGATAATCTTTTGGCACCATTGTTTTGCACGATACTGCTTCCAGCTTCTGTTACCAGGTGGAAGGTTTCAGTTACACGGTAAATCGGACGAATTCCAAGCCCCATCCATTGCTCTTTTGTATTCCCGTCGGCCATTAAGCGTTCGTGGTTAAGAGATAAGTGGAAGGCCCACTTGCTGTTGATATTGTAAGTTGTGTGGTTGATGAAGCGCAGGCGCTTTTCAGAACTCTGCTGATTCCCAAGAGTGATTGTTGAATCACCATAAAGATTAAAGTTGTTCATCAGACCTTGTCCGAATAAAACGGCAAAGTGGTTAAAGCCGTTCCCATTTAAATCAAAATCTAAGAGTGTCCCAACGATAAACCCGCGGGCCTTAAGGTATTTAGCATTTGTTGTTTTGTCTGTCGCTTCAGGCGCTGTCCCGTAAGCGGCCCAGAAGTTTTGTTTAAGAGCATTAGTCCATGGAACATTTTTTAAGCGGGCATCGTAAACGGTTAAGGCCTGTGTTCCGACATTTGTTTTTGTATCTGAGACTTCTTTTAAGTAAGCAAAAGAGAATTTTCCACCTAGTACATCCACGTTGCCCATACCGGCACCGTTTCCGTTCATGCTGCCGAAGTAGTAGTAGTCATCAATGTAGACGTCTTGGTCGCGGTAGAATCTCTTTCCAACCCAGAAGCTGTAAGGCATGTCGTTCATCCCTTGAATTTCTGCGAAGGCCTCTACAAAGTTTGTTTCTTGGTTTGAGGATTCGAATGAGTCATTACCCTTATGAGTATTAGCGATACGAAACTGGGTATAGACGTTTTTTGTGTCACTTTTGATGTGATTGAATTTAAAACCTAGTTCAAGATAATTTGAGCATTCGTTGGCAAGACGGAATTCATTTCTTCCAACTCCACCGCCGCCACCGGCACCTTGATTATAAAAACATTCCTGGTCACCACCGTATGTGTTGGTACCAACACCAGCACGTAAGTAGCCAAACATCTCGACATCTTTCGTGTTGAAAGCGTGAGCGCCCGAAGAAATAAGAACAACAAATAACAATGAAGCTAATAATGATTTCATGCGTTTGAACCCTTGGAAAATGTAAGTGAAATCTGCCAGAAAGTGCACGAAAATTCCATCTTTTTTAGTTAGTTGTGAAGGGTTTGTTTGAGAGGGGAAAAGAGATTTTTTACCATATTCAAGCTAGTTAAACTAGAAGTTGAAAATAATGGGTCTTCGTGGCACAATACTTTTTATGAATATCTAAAATTCCGCCATTTTTGTCCCCAATACACATCTAAAATTAACGTTTTTATCCGTCGAGGTTCAACATGAATTTTTCTCAAGTCTGTTTTGTTTTCGCTATTACTCACATTCAGGCAAGAGAAGGTTACCATGCTCATAAAGAAATTCATCATAGGGTTACTGAGTTTTTATACATTTGAAATCAAGCGGGCCTCAATCAGGGATACTGGAAGCGCATTAAGCAGCACCAGTATCGAGCGCTTATACGAATCCAGAAAAAAGCGCGAGCAGGAAAGAAAGAAGACCAAGCTGTATGACAAAAGAAAGTGGAAGGAGAAGAAAAAGTATCGTGAGAAGCATTATAAATTAAAAGGCACTACTCCCAAGGATGTACGCTTTTCAAACCAGCAGAAATTAAGACGCATGTATAGAAATACGTAAGGTGTTTTCAAAACATGGAATCTTTGTCAGACTTAAGGTCACACACGGCCTTTGGCGGAGATTTCATGTTTAAAACACTATTATGTTTATCGCTTCTTTTTACGATTAACTTATCCTTTGCAGCTGAACAAATCAGAAGCTATCAGGTTTCAGTTAATCCTTTGAAGATGAATCAGATTGCTAAAAAATTTGAAGTTGTTCAAAAGTTGGAAAAAGGTTTTGAGGTTTACGTTTTAGAAGAGCGTGTGGCCGAGTTTTTAAAATTAGCACCAGATGCTGTTTTATTACAAAAAAACATTCACTCAGAGTTTTCTGATAAAGCGATTCCGGTTTATAGAAACTACACACAGGTTGAGCAAGATTTGAAGACCTTTGCCAATACTTATAAATCACTTGCGACTCTTGAAACTTACGGAGTGACTAAACAAGGTCGCAATCTTTACGTTTTAAAAATTTCAACAGGTGGAGAAAATAAACCACGCCTGATGCTTACAGCTGCGACTCATGGAG